>JAUWGW010000026.1 GCA_030606215.1 bacterium | reverse complement strand
ATAATAGATGATGTGAGATATATGTCATATTATTTATGAAAATCAGTAGCAATATCAAGTATTTTAATTTCCCCCTAAAAGTTGATAGCCACCAGGCTAAGAAGATAGGCATGGAAGCAAAAAGTGGGATCATATATCGCGGATTTGGGCCAGGGCGTGCTGGACGAAGGTTTAAACAGATGGTTACGATAATCACTAAGATGAGCACCCAATGCTTCAACTCTGGTCGTTTCTTCCACATGAAATATAGTATTGAAATGGTGCATAATCCAAACAAGCCAACTACCACTATCAATTGAAGGCGTCCCTCAATTTCCAGGCTTCCGGCATTTACATTTCCGAAAGCAAGGGTGATATTATGGGCTACCATCTTGATTCTCTCGATGATTGGCATAGACGGCGGAGCCTTAGGAGGATGCATCAAAAATCTGAGGGTAGAGTAATTAGTTCTGACATTGTAGATAATGAGAGGGAAACACCCAATAAAGGAAAATACTACAAGTCTCCATAAAATGTGTTTGAAAAAATGTTTTATGTCTTTCAAAAATAAAACTATCAGGGAGGGAATGATAAATGCTACCACTAATGCCTGGGTTGAGAAACCAAGACCCCATAGAAAGCCAGTGAGAGAAAAAAACCATTTAGGAGTTTCTCTATTTATCGTGCTTGGCGCCGCCGCATATCTTTGTGTAAGAAAAAGTACCACAGCACCAAAGAAGAGTACTTCAACGTATTCACCTGTACGTAACAAGCAGGCATAATAAAAATGTGAAGCGGGTATTCCAAGAATAAACAGTGTAATCAAAGCTGTCTGTTTGCCGAATATCTCCAGCGCCAGAAAGTACATAAGGATGAGGACAGAAAGGTAAAAAAGTAAATCCACTGCTTGCAAAGTCTTTGCCGAGATTCCAGTTATGTTAAAAAATAAAGCCGCCAGATGAGGCTTGAGAGTGAAGTTGACAGGCATTTTGTAGATTGTGATGGGACGATGCATCCCTTTGTAGATATGCATTGCCATAATCCCTTCCATCGCCTCATCCGCATCCATAGCTCCTTCCACATACACTAATGCAGAAAGCCCGATGATTATGGCTAAAAGAAGAATGCCGATAAACAACGTGCTATATAGCTTATTATTAGTGAGGAACGTTCTAATTGTTTCTGATAAGCTATTGAGGGAATAGCTGAACTTTCGCCTTTCAAGGAAAACTTTTAAACCAACCAGCAGTAATAACATGATTAGAGAGAACTGCACACAGAGAGCAGATAGGTTCTCAAACCATGAGTATTCCAGAAACAGGAAGAATAGTATGATTAAACAGTTCAGAATGATACGTTGAATTTTATCCCTCATTTCAAGTATTTTTTCCTGATTCCTTCAAAAACTTCCCCTACCGTGATGGATTTAACACATACTGGGTTATCACAACTGGCTATCTTAGCATTATAGTTTGTTATGCAGGGACTGCAATACAGGTCCTTATAGAATATGAGGTCGTTATTACCACGCGGGCCATATAGATACGGTGTATTTGGCCCAAAAAAGGCTACTACCGGTGTGCCCATAGCCGAGGCAATGTGGACTGGAGCAGTATCATTGGAGATAAAAAATCGGCATTTTTCTGTAAAGGCTGCCAATTCCTTGATGGTAAATTTGTTTGCAGCATTCACCGCGCCATTCTTCATCAAAGATAAAGTTTCCTCAACAAGCCTCGCTTCCCCCTCACCTGCTCCTGTAAAAATAATCTTAGCGTTATGTTTATTGATCAAGATGTCCGCTAATTGAGCGAAGTTTTCCTTTGCCCATCTTCGCTGAGTCATCATGTTATCGCCGCTTCCGATATGGACACCGACAATAATATCCTTCTCCCCTATGCTATTGTTTGTTAGGAATGACCTTACATTCTCCCTTTCCTGGTCGTTTACATCCAATCTTACCGGCGATAAATCTGCTTCTTCCACACCTGCACCTTTTGCAATACGGAAGAAAGTTTCCACCATGTGTTTATAATCCAGATATGCAACCCTTCGCGTATACGCGATGCCCCTGCCTTGACCGGGGGTATCGAACCCAATCCTCTCTCTCCCCCTAACTAAGAGAGCAAAAACAGAAGAGGTCTTGGCAAACTGCTCAAAGTCCAAAACCATATCATATCTTTCCCGCCTCAATCTAAAGACGTTTCGCAGGTAGGATACTGCAAATATAAAAAAATTCCTGGAATCAAGAAAATGAATATTATTAATCCAACGATTGTGTTGAAGAACCTCTCTATTTGTTAGGAGCGTAAACATATCTATTTGAGCCTTTGGATAATGCCTTCTCACTGCCCCAATTGTAGGAAGAATCATTACAAGGTTACCAATTCCCCAAAATTTCATCATGAGTATCTTCTCTACCTCCTTTTCCTCCTTTTCCTCCTTTTCTCCAAAGACAGCCTTCATCACCTTCTCAAGAAAATACAGAAGATGGCAGAGGGAAATACCCAAATACCTGTCAGTCATTCTTACAAACCTAAGATTCATCATTTAGCCAAAAGCACCCCCCATCAATCAACAATCTTATATTCCGCAACTCGTTGTTCAAGTTCTGTCCAAATTTGGTCTGGTTTCTTGCCGCATTCTAAATTATCAGCAATAAACCTGCCCATATCCACACAGTGATCGCTGTTGTTGTAATTATAGAGACCTATTCGTCCCGTCAAAAGCAGATTCTCGACCCGCTTCAGCAAGCTATAAAGTGTTGTAAGGGTTCTCTTATATGAGAGATCGTAACGGGGGTAAAATCTGGGAAAACGCTTTATAAAACTTCCTTCAACCCAAGACTTCCTGATTATACCTGTCCTTTCCAGGTCAGATACGCATTTGTCCACCAATTCCCTGTCAGAATGATTCCACAAGTTCCCATTCTCGTAATCCGTAAAATCACAACAGATGACGGTCTTATCTTTTGGACACATTTCTTTACTCATTTGCTTTTGTTCAAAGATTCGGGAAAAGATAACATCCCGTTCCGGAAAGAAAATCCAATGATGGTCCGTAACCATTTCCTGCCTGAGAAAAACGTAGACCAAAACAGCGCTGCGGTACTGCAGCTTCTTCACTATATGTAAGGCATCTTTCCAACATGGTTCTTTCGCACTTCCCAGAAGGGCAACCAGAACATCTAATGGAATGGAAGAAATCAGCAAATCACAGGGCAAAGTATCCAAATTGCTATTGTTTTCAACCTGAAGTTGGGTAATAAGGGATTCTTTATGATGTATTTTTGCTGGTTTTGTACTTGTTAATATTGTCCCTCCAAACTTTATAATTTCTTCTTCCATCCGTTTTAGTATTCTGCCAAAACCACGACGCGGGTAGTAGAAGTATTTTGCATCCGTCAGCTCGGAGTCTTTTTTTAATCCTATTGCTCTCATTGCCACATCCATGAAGCTCTTGCCGGGAATTCTTGCGCTGGCAATGTCCGCCGAAAGTGTCGACGGGTCCCCCCAAATCTTATCAGCCAAAGGTTCAAAAACTAATCTGTAAAGTTTCCGCCCAAACCTATCCACTATGTACTCTTCATAAGATTCTTTACCATCTCCGGTTTTTGCTCCTCTATTCAATATCGCTGTTGCGCTTAATCCGCACTGGACTAAGTTTTTGGCACCCATCTTGAGGGCAAGGTCTGTCATTCTGATTGGGTATTTTAAAAAGCTGTTAAACATAAAAATACTGTTCCTTTTCTCATGCTTTAAGAACTCATCACCCATCAGATTTTTTAGTTCATCAAGAATGCCGGGTAAGATAGAGTATGACTTGTGTGGACCATAATCTAAGAGAAACTTCCGGTATTCAAACGTTCCACAAGCCCCTCCTGTGACAGGAGCAGACTCAATGATAGTAACTTCATAGTTACCGGTTCGTGCCAGCATCCAGCCTGCAGAAAGCCCGCCAACACCCCCTCCAAGAATAATGACTCTCTTTTTCATCAGCTCATCTGTCCCTTCTTTTGTGCAATAACCAATGTTTGTCCAACCCAGTATGGGATCTGAGCTTTGCTTAAACCCGCAAATCGCACAAAGGCTCTGGCTATCCTGGCAAGTGCTCCCACATACGGCGTTGCGCGGAAGAGCACGTAGTCAAATTCCAAAGTCTGAAAATGCGGTTTAATCGTGATTATTTCCAATCCAGCCAGTTTTGATGCCCGGCGTATTGTTTCCCGTGTAAAATAATAGTAATGAACAGACAATAAAAACACCCATCTCTGTCCCATCAGCCTTGCAATCCAGGAACCAATGTCAGGGTAGTTCACTACTAGTAAGCCGCCGGGGCGAAGAACCCGAACGCATTCGCGCATTGCTGCCATTGGATCGGGTGTGTGCTCAAGCACGTCCCAGAGTGTAACAACATCAAACGTCTCGTCACTATAATTACTATCGAAGATTGTGCCCTGTGTGATTTTTATACCATAATTTTCCCTGCACCAATCACACATCCAGCGATTGGGTTCACATCCTGTCATCTTCCAACCGGCATCTTTTGCCACTTTCAAAAAAGACCCATTTGCTGTCCCCACATCGAGAATCCTGCCAGGCTGTTTCTTCCACACGCGTTCTACTTCAGCAAGACAACGCTTGAACGTAAGTTCGCGCCCTCTTGCCTGAGATACGAATGTTTCATCTACTGCATTAGTGTATCCGTCCAATACCCTTGCTGAATTCAAGCGCGGGGTAACATATTGGAAACCGCAGACAGCGCATTTCACAAGTGGATTCTTAAGCGGTTCGTCACCTGACGAACGGAATTCATTCTCTTCCATGCTGACTGAACCATTACGAGATCCCGGGTATATGACGATAAATTGATCTGCGCCACACAGGTTACATGTCACATGTTCAAGTAAATTCGTTTGATAGCTCACAAACGTTTCCTTTTCATTAATAATCGCTGCTCACGCATGCGCGTGTTTACAGTGTTAAGAATCAGGCCGACAAGAAAAAGTCCAACGGCAAGTACAATGAGCAACGCTCCTGCACTTCGGAAAACGGAAAGTAAGTTATTTTGGGTACCATGCAGAAAACCAATCACCCAAATCGGCAAACCGATACACGCCAACAACATTCCCGTAAGAGTAAAGACAAAAAGCGGCCGGTGATCGCGTAACAGAGCGACCATCATGAGAACAATGCGGGAACCATCTCTAACCGCACTTAGTTTACTATCGCTTCCAGGGGGACGTTGTCGAAAACGAATCGGGATGTCCTTGACAACCATACCGTTTTCTAACGCTTTAACCGTCAGCTCGGTTTCAACCTCAAAACCACCGCTGATTATCGGCACATTTTCGATGAATCTTCTATTGAATGCACGATAACCTGATAAAATATCCTTGTAACGAGTCCGAAAGATCATATTCAACACTCCGGTCAGGAATCGGTTACCAAAACGGTGCATTCGCCGAAATGCGGCCTTGTCGGAATGCAATCTTGTCCCGATGGTCACGTCTGCAATACCAGATGTCAGCGGCTCAATAAGCAGCCGTACATCCTGCGCTTCATAGGTATCATCGCCATCAACCAAAACAATAATATCTGCTTGTGACAACTCAAAAATCTTATCTACAACATAGCCTTTTCCCTGTCGATTCACCCGGACAACCCGTGCTCCTGCTTTGGCAGCCAATGCGGCAGAATTATCCTGGGAATTGTTGTTATAGACAACTACTTCGGCTTCCGGAAGAGCAGCATGAAAATCTCGCACGACTTTTTCAATCGTTAACTCTTCGTTATAACATGGAACTGCAACTTCAATTTTCATTCTTGATTCTCCTTGCGGTCAATCCCAATCTCAATATGGCTGTATGTAATGCCCGGTAGGGAGTCATTTCCATCTTTGTTTCGAATCTTCGTGTCAAGAAACTAACCGGCTGTTTTGCAATTTTCCAAGGATGATAGCGTAATTTCCAGAGCAAGAAATTACGATACAGACCAAAACGAAACCGATTGAGTCTTGTATAATCTTGCCGCCAGGTCGGCGAAAAGTTCAACTGGGAATAACCTCTATAACCATAAAACCCGTCAAAAATAGCCGACCCGGGTACTGGTGTAATAATAAAAAGCGCAATCTCATCAACACCAACTTTGGTTAAATCATGAACGAGTTTCCGCGTCATTTGCCTGTCTTCATCATTTTCGCCAGGGTAACCTAACACGAAACATGCTTGAGAATAAATCCCAACTTCATTCATTTCTTTAACCATCCGAATTGCATGCTCAAGGTTAAAAGGCTTATTAATCTTTCTTAAAATTCTGGGGGAGCCTGTTTCAGGTGATATTGAAATGTAGCGACAACCAGCTTTTGCCATGAGGGCAACAGTGATTTCGTCACGTATCGTTTCGACCTTCGTACCTGCCGCTATCTTCCAAATTATATTAACTTTGCGCCTGATTATTTCCTCGCATATGTTACGTATACGTTTGTCATTCACCGTCGGATTAGGATCTTCAACATGAAACTCCCGCACACCGAATTTAACGGAATACTCTTCCATTTCATTAACTACATTCACTGCGGAGCGAGCACGCCATTTTCTATTGCTCATTTCCGGCATTATGCAGAAGTTACAACGATATTTACATCCCCGCGAAGTCTGAATAGGCAAATATCTTTTTGTATTAAATGGTCCATGGGCATAGCGCAATTTCCAATAGTTTTGTAAGGGGAATAAATCCCAGGCAGGAAAAGGCAGCGTATCCAAATCTACAATTTGTTTTTCTGGAGGAATATAATGTGTTACACCATTGTCCCGATAACCAATTCCATCTACCGCAGATATACTCTTCCTTGCATCTCCGTTTATTACCGCTTTTAATAACTCCATACCACGCTCTTCTGCTTCTCCAGTAACTATATAATCAACTCCCACATCATAGAGTGTATCCTGTACTCTACGAAGAGAATAGGAAGTCACTGCCTCGGTATTTTCCATAACGATCAATGGAATACGCCGGTACCGAAAAGAAATAGCCTTTGCGAACTGGATAACAGAGGAATGGTAAGTCACATTGCCTGCATAGATAACAATAGCTTTTGAGTTTGTATCTATTTTATTCGCCACCTCCAATGGTGTCAGCCCCCGAAACATGAAACCATTATCTTTCCACACCTGGCATGTTCTTTCTCCAAAAGCATCTATTACACTGCATTGGAAACCATTTTGTCTAATAACACCGGCAAAATAGGCAAGGTTCAAAGGCATATAAACTATACCTGTTGTGAACAAATCATTTAGCTGAATAACAAGATTCGGATTTATAAGTGTTATCATTCCTCCCTCTACCTTCCTACAAAAACAGGGTTAGAGAAAAGTTTTGAGCCCCGAATATCTTCTGCAATCAACCGATAAAAGACCTTTTCCTGTGGTGAAGAAAGATTATCTACAAATTCAAACCTCATTTCATTTGATTCTTTAGTAATCACCCCATCCCTTACCAAAACCACCTTCTTCAAGGGATGCTCTGATTCAATATCAACCTTGATGGTAACTGAATTGGTTCCACTCAGAAGTGTCCCTCCCATAGACATAAATTCGTTTGTCTTGCTATCCTTTACCCCAAAATAATTAAGGAATAAACCCTTTTGTGGACTATCCAATGCGTAAATCCTTCCACTCCTGAATGCCGCAAGAGCATCTTCTTTATCTCCTACAGAGTCAACAAAGACTGTAGGAGGGTTAGCAATATCATTGCCTTCTTTACGATAATCACTCTCCCCGATGCACCAGACTGGCTTTGCCCTCTTCCCTTTACAATAATCACCAAGAACTTCGTCCCAGTATCCTCCCGGTTTGGGGGCTATTTGGCTGCCCCGGGGGAAAACAGAAAAACCAGTGTAATCAAAACTCCTTTTCAAATCTCCAACATATGGAGGAGTATACAATCGTGCATTAAGATAACGAAAATTATCTTCCATTTCAGGATGAGCCCAGAAAGTAAGCCCCCCTCTAAGATTGACATAATCTATGAGTTTCTGATACGGTTCAATTGCTTGTGAGCCTGAATACTGGTCGTACCCGGAATTCTTGTTAGCCAAAAGCGGCAGGTTTTCATACTCATACAACTCCTGAAGCCCGAGAACGACTATATGCTTATTGTAGTCTCTGCAAACTGGCTTCAAGAAATTTCCCTCCCAGTAGTAAAAAGGGGAAGTCTCAAGCCCGCATAGTATAACCATATCAGGATTCTCGTTCGCAACCGAGGTCATTTTCTCAAGGTATCTTTTCATGCCGAATTTTAAAACTGAAGCTCTATTAATACTAATCTTATGATATTCCCATTTTCTATCGCTATAATCTGTAATAGCTAAAACTTTTATTCCTTTATCCCGCGCTAATGCAACTACTTCTTCCGGTGTCAGGTTCCCACCGCTAAAGCTTGTGTGTATATGAATACTGCCGACAATCCTTTTGAACTTCTCAATGCCTTCCAAGATAGAACAAACCTCCTATAGCTCCAAGAAACAAAGTAAGTGCTAACAGCACCCACGATAAAGCAACCGCCTCTTCTCCCGCAATGTATCCCGCAAACATAAATGCATAAGCGTTCTCTCTTAAACCTATCCCATTTATTGATACAGGCAGGACCAAGATTAAGAGGACTATCGGCACGATTATAAAGAAGTCTATTAACGGAATCCTCAAGTTCAATGATAGGGCAACTACATAAGTGTAGATGATAACGTTCACCTGCAATAGTAAAGAAAGGAGACCTGCTCCAGTCATTGAAGCTTTATTCTGCTTGAGTTCTGAGATAATAAGAGAAACTTTGCGCATTTTATCACTCAGTTTCCTGATACGCATCTTCCTAAGGATGGTTATTATCACCGTTGATGTCCTCCTATTAAGAATTAATATCAGAGAGGCATACGTTACAGCAAAAAAGAGTGTTACCGGCCAGAACAGGGATAACAGATATTTCTTAAAACTTATTCCGCAGAGAAAGCTAATAAATGCAACTGTCCCGAGCGCACAAATCCCCAAAATTCTCTCAACGACAATAGTCATTATTGATTCAGCAGGAAGTCTGCTATGTCTTGAGGAATCAGATGCTCTTATAGCATCCCCTCCAATTGTCGATGGGAGGAAAGTATTGAAGAAATTGCTGACAAACAAAAAACTCAACAGAGTTTTAAATGGAATATGAATTCCCTGAGCATTTAAAAGCACTTTCCACCGCCAACCAGTAATTAATCTTCCTATACCGAGGAGGAAAATAGCAACGATTATCCACGAGATTCTTACTTCCTTAAGGTAGCTGTAAATAACCGATAAATCAAGTCTTCTGAGAAGATAAATAATAAGCAGCGTGCTTACAACAAGTTTCCCGAAAAACAGGAGAGTTTTCTTCACTGGCGTTCCCTTACCACTTTTGCAGGTACGCCAAAAGCAACCGAATTGGGCGGAACATCTTCAGTGACGACAGCTCCTGCTCCAACAACACTTTTTCCTCCGATTGTAACCCCATCAAGAATGATAACCCCCGCCCCAATCCAGACCAAATCTTTCAGGATTATGCCCCTGGAGATCCTTCCCTGCGCAGACGGCAGCATATCTGCCCTTGAGTAATTATATGTGCTGCCTGAAAGGTGTGTAAAAGAACCAATGTCAATATTATTTCCCAATACAATCTCTCCATTTTCCCCGCAAATCATATTTACATTCGTAGTAATGTTCACGCTGGAGCCAATCTTTATGTTCCCGTTCTTGCAAACAAGTGAAGAGTTACGCCCTATGGTAACATTATCACCTATAGATATCCCTTCGTTGGTTTCACCCTTTGCGTCTATCAAACAATTATCATCAATTACTATATTGTTACCAAAGCTTATTTTTTGCGGATGGCGGATAGTCAGATTTTTGCCGAAGATAACACCTTTTCCAATCTTCCTGAAAAGCGGAGCAAAAAATTTCTTCCTCAGGAAAAACCCAAGAGAACCCGGAATCTGTGTAAATAAGAGTATGACCAATTCATAGTAAATAATACCCGGCAAACTCAAATTTCCAAGGTACATCTCTTTGTATTTTCTGAAAATAGATTTTCTCTCATCAAAAATTTTCCTGTGAAGTCCTGGCCCCTTTTCCATTGTACCCCCTCACTTTGTTCGAGAGAATCCCTTTTTTCTGTCATTCTGAGGGCAAAGCCCGAAGAATCTTTCGTAGATTCTTCACTCCGTTCAGAATGACAATAAGGTCAAAGGTATCCCTTCTCCCTGTACCATTGAATTGTTTTCTTTACCCCGTCTTCGACACCCACATCCGGCTTATAACCTAATATCTTCCTCGCTTTGGAAATATCATAACTGCGTGTTTTGGTAAAAAACTCCAAATTTCTCCTTGTAAAAGGTGGAGTAATACCTGCAATGGGACAACACCTCTCCAGAATAACTGCAATGGCTTTAGCAAAGAAGCAGGGAAAGTAGATTTTACCAATTTTTACGCCAAGCTCTTTTGCCGCTACATTCAGGAAGTATTTTATCTTAACAGGTTCCTCTCCCCCTATGTTAAATATTTCTCCTTCAGCACCTTTCACCTCCAGCGCAAGTTTAAATCCTTGCAGGCAGTCACTTATATAGACAGGATGGAAGAGAGTTTGTCCCCTGCCTATCAAGAAAAACTTGCCCTGTTTAATCCTCTTAAATATCTCAAGCATCCTCCGGTCTCCCGGACCATAAACCCTTGTGGGACGAATGATGACTACAGACATATGCTTAGAATACTCAAGAACTTTCTTTTCCGCTTCATATTTCGTAATTCCATAGATATTCTCCGGACGAGGAGTATCTGTTTCCCTCGCTGGAGGACGACAAATCTCTCCTATCACGCTATCTGTACTGCAGTAAATGAAACGTTTTATGCCAGCTTCTTTAGAAGCGTGTAGTAAATTTTCTGTCCCTCCGACATTCACTTCCCAGTATCTCTTTTCCGGAACGTTTGCCTGCGTAACAAGGCTTGCTAAGTGAAATATCACATCAATATTTTCGGTAGCTTGTCTGACAACCTCTTCTTGAGTTATGTCACCAATCAGCTCTTCATAAGAATTCCTTTGCGGTGGGGCTGTTCCAAACTCTCTTCTCCCTTCATCCAAACCCCTTACAGTGTAACCTTCCTTCAACAAGAAATCCACCAGATTACTTCCAATAAAACCTGAAGAACCCGTAACTAATATTCTCAACACAACCTCATACTGTCATTATACTGTACACTGTCATCCCTTCGTTTCACTCAGGACAAGTCTGAGCGTAAGCCTCATACTGTCATTCTGAGGAGCGAAGCGACGAAGAATCTCATTCATGTTATATCACAGCGGGGTGGGGTAGACCCACAGAGGTAGACACTCCAGAAACTGGATTCTAAGTCCAAAGGACTTGTCCTGACGCCCCAGGCTTTTTCAACCTCATACCTGGTACCTGGACCCGAGTTTTGCCACCCCACCATAATTTTGTTAAATCTTAAAGTCCGACTCTGAGATTTCATTTTACCCCTCACAGCTTTTTTTGGAAAAACTCTTTCAAAAAAGTTTCTATTTCTTCAGTCACCTCTTTACTATAAACCTTACTGTCCAGAGTAAAAGTTCTTGCCTTCTCATACAACTCTTCCACTTTAGAGATAGGAATATATTTCCACTTACCAACATCATCCTCAGGTTCATATTTACAACAGAATTTCTCGAATAGGCATTCTTCGGATAGGGGCACTTTATATTTCACGATCACTAATAAATAGAGATCATTAAGATTGTTAATTTTAGGTTTGATGTTGGAAAAACCTAAGGTTACTTCTCTCCACACATTGGGCGGATGATTGAGTTGGAGCCGATATGCAGGCACTCTTGCCCCTTCAATAATCACAACAGCTCTATTCTCAAAAATAGGTCGATCATCATCAAACCAAAAAACAACTATATTTTCGTTAAAAGCAGATGCACCATGATTTGTAACCTTGATTTTGGTAATCACTTTCCCTTCATGTTTTTCATTTACAGGATTATTGCAAACCATAACCGGCAAAGACCGCCTATACATGTCTTCTTCTATTAGCTCTCTCGATTTGTGGGTTTCTACAAGATAAAAAAACGTGATAATTGCCAAAGCAAAGGTAGCAAGGAAGATGAGAGAACCATCATGTTTATCAAGAAAACGTATCATAGAAGTTGTTTTTTTCTGAGCTGATCCAAGAAACCGCAAAATATTTTTCAAATCATCCTCCTCGAAATTCAACAATCCCCCGTTCAACTTCGGGATACATCCTGTCTATCTCTTTTTGAATTTCTATTGTCCTTTTCAAAGCGGTGGCTATCTTGCAGTAGTGTTTGATGTCATCAAGGGATAATTTCCTCCCTCTTCTGTCTTTTAACCATTTATTTAAGACCTGATAACCACCGATTTGATATTCCCAGACATTCCTCGCTATTCCTTCAAAGTACTGGTTCTGGTTGATGTAGACGAGTTTTTCTTCTTCCTCATATTTCAACTTTTCAATTCCATAATCACCCTTTCCCTGAAATTTTGCAATGAGTGGGACAAGTTCTTCTGGTTTTAGAAGATGTAAACCAACGAGTGTTTTCCCATGTTTAGCCATCTTGCCAAACAATTTGTAATTTCCTGTGAAAGGAATCCTCGGAAAGTCTATCTTTAAGAATTCAGCATATTTTGTGCGATAAGTATTGGAATAAATGACCCCATAGATGTAATAAAAAATCTCTTCCGGCGTTGGTTTCTTTTTATAAACTTTAGAGAGTGCAGCGAAAAGTTCGGAGTCAATATTCGGCCGTCTTCCCTCTGTCTCCTTCGCATGGCTGAACAGGTCTTTTTCGTCCGTGTCGGGGTAGAGGTAGAGGGAAAAATTTACATTTCCACCACGATAGAATAAGTTAAGATCTTCAATGCAATCGGAACAGAAAACAATATTCCAAGGTTTTTCCAATCCGACAACTTGGCCTGCTCTACCAACACATAGAGCCAAGTTCCCTTGCAACATATGACGCATCACGCCTTTGCGAGAGCGCTCAATCACTTCATCATGGTAAAAGATCCATTGAATATCAAATGGTCTGTATAGAATTCTGGTTATTGATTTCTCCCAGCTTTCATCTTTCCTTACTTTTTCTCGCACATCTTTTAATTTCCAGTTTGGTTTATCCTTTAAGTTGAATGTCTGTCTGACGATTGTATCTGGCATTCTCCCATCGCAAAACATTCTGATTCGCCGTTTCAGCACTTCTTTATCTGGGTCTATCACAAAACCGTCCCTTGATGTTACTATGCCAACGCTATTCACCTGGAAAACTTTGGTTATTTTGGGATACCTCTCATAATTTCCTAAAAGCTTTTCATCTCTCGGGATGAAAAGATAAAATTCAGATTTTGGGGATAATTTCTTCCACTTGGTTGTTCTTATATCCTTTTTTGAAAGCCAATCATATTTGTTTTCTCTCAATCCCCAAAGCTCTGACCGGTATACCTTGCATTCTTTCTTCTTGTCTTTCTTTTTTATGAAAAGAGCAATAGCCACGCCTTGTCGGATGTCAAAAACATTTTCATCTTTGGAGCCATCAGGACATTTTTCCTTTTTCAAGCTGTTGCCGTGTAAGTCGAGCAGATAGATTTCATTGAAGCTGTCCGTCAAGGACTGACGCATTCCTCTGAATGTAGGATTGTCCAGGTAACTATGATTGGTAATAAACCCTAAAACGCCCTCTCCTGCCTGGTCTATCTTCCATTGAGCAAAGCGGATGAACTTGACATAATCGTCCTGCAGCCACTTTGGATTCTTTTCCCCGAGTGGTTTACCATCAACCTGGTAATAAGCCTTGTTTTCCTTCAAAATCCATTCTCCTACGTTAGAAGAATGCCCTGAATACGGAGGATTGCCAAGTATGACCAAAATCGGAGTTTTCTTCTTTACCCTTCCTGCTAAATGAGACTCTTTAGCTAACGATGACATACCAGGCAAGAAAGTCTCTTCTAACTCTTCCATCTCCAGCGTATTGGTCAGATAGAGTTTAAACCTGTCATCTTTCCGCAGTTTATAGCCGAGTTCTTCCAGGAGAAAGGACATCTTCAAATGTCCCACGGCATAAGGAGCCATCATCAACTCAAAAGCATAGAAGTTTTTCAGAACATGCTCTTTGATAAAATTTGCTTTAGCACCTTCACCATATTCGGAGACAAATTCTTCTACCGCCAGTTTAGCTGCCTCTGCTAAAAAGGTGAGTGTTCCTGCAGCAGGGTCTAAAACTGTAACCGATTCGCTCGCAAATCCACCTACTCTATCAAAATGTTCTTTTAGAATTATGTTAATGGAGCGAGCAACATAAGAGACGACAGATTCCGGCGTATAATAAACTCCTCTGCGCTCCCGTTCAGAAGGATTATATTCTGCCAAAAAAGTCTCGTAGAAATGGATGATAGGGTCTCTGCCTTTCCCTTCATGGAAATATTTGTGAAGGATTCCATTCACATCAGTAACTGATAGGACTTCTGAAATATCATCTACAATCCACTCCATCTGGAGTGGTAAATCACCCAGAGAGACAAATTCAAACACATCTCTAAGGATTCCAATAGTAGCAGGAATATTATCATAAGCTAATTTGCGATTGAAACCATTTTTAGAGCGCGTCCTTGCAGCAAATAATCCATAGGTAATAGTCTGAGAATAGAGGTCTGCAAAATCTTCTTTGGTGAGTCCAGCAATAAGGTGTTTTTGAAAAGCCTCATAGAATCCCAGGATAAAACCCTTTCCTTTCTTCTCTTCTTCCTCTCTCAATTCCTCTGCTATAACCTGCTCTTTCAGGAAACTGGTTCGCTTGGCAAGTTCAATAGCAAGTGATTTAGCTGAATAAACTCTGGGTAAGGAAAAGGAGAAAAATTGGTCCAGTAAATGAAAGAATTCATCTTCCTTTTCTACTGGGGGAATAGTTTTCAACTTATGAACGATAAATGGTCTGGCAATTTGCACTTTATCAAGCAATCTGCCATTCCTGTATAGTCTGAATTCAAAGAAATTGGTGAGGATTAAATTGGGAAAGGTTTTAAGATATCTTTTAAGTTGGTCAGTTTCCTCAATATGGTCAAGATTTTCAGTAGTGGGGGCTTTTGCTTCAACATAACCAGTTATGTGTTGTTTTCCATCCCATATGCGAAAATCAGGATTGCCTGCTTCAGTCTTTTTGGGGAGCGTAGTGATATAAACATGTTTTTTGTCAGTATCTTCAGCATAACTTTTGAGCAAATCTTCCAGAGAAGAGTAGTAACTCTCTTCTCTCGCATCCCCTCGCATAGATACTTCAAGTATTCTCTTGAAATATGTTCTAAGAGGTTTCACTACTTAAATCTCTCCATTCAGGATTCATTGACTTGATGAGCGCAATCTTCTTTTTCCGTAACCACCCCTTGATCTGCTTCTCCCGAGCGATTGCTTCCTGTACATCGTTAGTCGCTTCATAATAAATAAGTTTTGTAATCCTATACTTCTTTGTAAATCCTTCAACCAAATGGTTTTTGTGTTCAAAAACACGTCTCTCCAGGTCATTAGTAATACCCGTGTAGAGGGTTTTGGATTTATTGGTCATGATGTAAACATAGTATTCATTCATGGAGATTCTTCGCTACGCTCAGAATGACAAGAAGCTCCGTTCAGAACGACATTCCCAACTCAGAATGACAAGCTTCAACCTCTACAACATTTCTGCTGCCAAGTTTTTATTTTTATCATATTCCCATGGTAATGCGGCGCAGGATACTTTTGAACGGAGAGAGTAGGCGAATTAGTAGCTCCCCAATTTCTGAATAATAAACCCTGTAAAATATTGCTTTTTTAAGAGACTGTTTCCTGTAAACTTCATAAGCAAATATTTTGTAGAAGCGATGGATTTTTTCTCTTTGAAAATCTGGTAGGTTCAGCACGGTGTCGGTTTTTGGGATAAAGTCTTTCCCTGCCCTTTCAACATCAATTAAATTCTCCTTCTTGCACACCTCGCCTAACTTTGTTCCAGGATAGGGGTCGAACACATTTAATATGACACTATCAGGATGGATCTTTGCATTCAACTCTATTGTCTCCTGAAAATGCTCGGGAGTCTCTTCGGGAAAACCAATCATGTTAAAAGACTTCGTTTTCAATCCCGCTTCATGGACAATTCGGAATGCTTTAATTATTTCTTCATTTGACATTTTCCTGGTGAGTACCTTGCTGCGAATATAGGGACTGCCTGATTCAATTCCTATATTCACCCTCCTGCAACCTGCATCTTTCAGCCAGGCACAAATTTCTTCATCAATGAACCCAACTCTTGTATTGATGTCAAAAGGCAGGTCTATCTCTTCCTTATACCGCTCACAGAACTCAAAAACAAAATCTTTTTTAAACGTAAACAAGTCATCGTTAACATAAATAGCTTTTGCCGTATAGTTGTTCAGAACCTCTTTTATTTCAGTAATGCAGCTTTCCACACTTCGGAACCGCACATATTTACCACTCTGAACTTTACTTAAAGCGTAATTACTGCAGTAAGAGCAGTTAAACGGGCAACCACGAGCAAACATAAAAAGGGCAGTGCCAAAATCAGAATCAATGATTTTTTGATACTGGAAGAGTTCCCTGTCAGGGAAAGGTAAATCATCGAGGTTCTCTATAAACGGTCTTGAAGGATTCCTGCAAATTTCCCCATCTCTCTTTACATAAATATTTTTTATTTTAGTAATGTCACGGTTTTTCTCAAGAGTCTCTACTAATTCCAGCAAGGGATATTCTCCTTCGCCGCGGCATACAGCATCCAGACGGGGAATTTCATGGAGAGATGTTTCCGGCTCTACCGTTACGTGAGGTCCTCCACAAATCGTGAAGACATCTTTTCTCAAAGGGATATCTTTTAGAAGCCTTTCCACATACCTGAACTGTGATGTGGTAGAATAAAAAGCAACTACCTGTGGGTCAAACTCTAAAACTTTTCGGGGTAGATGCTTTGTCTCATAGCGTGGATACATATAATACAAATTTGTTTCGTGTCCGTGTTTTTTCAGAATGGCAGAAAGTATGGCAATACCATAGTTAAAACTTCTTGCTCCGCCTTTAATGTTGATATCAGTATAAATGAAGAGGACTCTCATTCTTTCTTAGCCTGCATATAAAGAACATATCCAGCTGTGAATGGTAATAAGTAATCAAGGAGTGAGATAACTCGTAGAAGCGGGAATATCATACTATAAACCATATAACCAAGCTTATTCTTGCTGATTTCCTCTCTGGTCGCAGGCCGGTAGGAACCGTATTTCTTTTTTCTTTTGCTAATGAAAGAATATGAGGCATTTAAGAGAAGTTCTATCAATTCAGTGAAAAATCTGCAGTAACTTCCGCTTTTTTCCATCACAAACCCGGCTTTCCTCAATTTATCCTGCATCTCGCAAGTTCCATATCCGGGTCTATAATGGTCATACTGCTCCAGCGTCAGCCCAATCTTCTCCTTAAGTCTATTAAGGAACAATTCCGGCTCATTGTGTGGAGTCAGAATAAATATTCTCCCTGAAGGTTTTAAGATTCTATTTATCTCCTGAAAAAACATGGTATCATCGTAGATATGTTCCGGTCTTGAAGCAAGCACAATGTCAAAGGTTGAATCCGGGAAATCAATCCCTGTCGGATTAATTTGATGCACATCTCTTTTCAAAAATTCAAGCGAGATGTCATACCACTTCTCAGCAAGCACTCCGGCAATCCATCTCCCACCCTTTTCCTGACGAAGATAATTTGTTACCACACCTGTTTCCGCACCTATTTCCATGCATAATTTGCCGTCACAGCGCAGCATGAATTGGCTCAATATCCCGTATTTCTGGGTCTTCTTAATCGATTTTGAAGAAAGTTCAACCTGCCAGTTTTGTTTCATCGTGCAAAATTATACTCCCTAACCTTAGTTTATGTCAAAAGTTTTGTGATAAAAAAATTGACCTGAGGGCTGAACAAAGATATAATTCTTGAGAAAAACTGGAGAAGTTGAATGCACACAACTGTTAGCAGAAAATGTATTTGCATCTTTATTCTACTCTTTTTCCCCTCTCTGCATGCTTCTGCAAGTGTATCTGGCAACATAGCAAACTTTCCGGAAAAAGGAAATTTAACTGCTGGTTATGAATATACAGAGGTAGACAACCGGCGTATTGTTGAATATGATGGGGGAGCATTATGGATAATAGATTCATCCGAGCGTAATCTTGGAAAAATTTCATATGGAGTGGAGGAAAATATAGTATTGGACTTCATGTTTGGAAGAGCCACCTTAGACCTTGAGCCTGAAAACAACATCGGTGACCCTGGCCTGAGATTTGATAGTGGGGACACATGGGGATTGGGAATTAGAGTTAAGCTCTTCGAGAACTTGCAAAGAAATCTTGCAACCGGGGCAGGTTTTCAGTATCAACATTCTTACAATGATAATGCCATCCGGTATAGTAGAAAAGACCCGTTCTCATCTAAATCGGAAGAGTGGCATGTATCTGTGGATGTGGCAAAGAAGTTTAGTAGATGTCTTTTCTATAGCGCCGTTAGATATTCGGAATCTACCATTCCATACACTCATGCAGGTCCCCCGGTAGTAAGAATAGGCGGTTTTAAGGAGAGGGATAATTTAGGAGTAGCTGTCGGAGTAGAAATAAAGTTTGCTAAAAAAGTCTCTTTATGTCTGGAGAAACGTTTTGTTGATGAAGACGCCTACACTCTGGGAATACATTTCACATTTTAACGACGTGAAAAGAGCATTGATAACAGTTCTGTTTTGCGTACTATTTAGCAACGTGGCTGTAAATGCGGTAACCGTGGGTAATGACAGAGATAACAGCAAGTTTATTCTAAGAGACGAATTCACCTGGCTAAGGAATAGAGATGTAAAAGGTATTGAGACTGCAAGAATTCGCTCGGAACATTACCTGATTGCAGCAGGCTACACAATAGGAGATAAGATAACTCTTTTCGGAAAAGCTGGTGCAGCTAATCTGGAACTTCATCGTCTTGAAGGTGAAACCCACTTTTTTAGCGAGCGGTTTGCATATGGTGCCGGGATAAGCTATGAAATTACTAATTCACAATTCAAAGTAGATGTAACCTGCCAGTATTTTACTTTTGAACCAGGGAATGGAAAGTTAACCGGCGCCGCCGCAATGACAGAACACCAGACCCCGCATGAGGTAACAATAGACTGGACCGAGTGGCAGTTCTCTCTTAAAATAGCCAGAAAGTTAGAGCCGTTCACCCTTTACGGAGGCCCTAAATACTCCCATGTGAGATGTAATCAGAAACGCACCTGGCCCTCCGGAAACACTGAAGAAGAAACATTCAAGTCAGAGGAAAACCTCGGCTTATTCACCGGAATAAGCATGGATTTTAATCAAAAGTTTTCAGGCTTTTTTGAGGTTAGGTTTATTGATGAAACCGCTTATACAATGGGCTTTGGATATCATTTCTAATAAGTGTTCTATGCTCTAATTTTTATGGCTATAAGAAGACGTTGTTTCATTCTGTTTTGCGTAGCGTTACCAACTACCTTAGCGCTATGGGCATACTTCTATACTGTCAGTCTGCCATTTCGCGTAGTATTCCTGAAACATTCTATTGGTCCACTCCTCCTGTGGCAGATTCCATCCACTTTTGGCCTCACTTCCATCATGCTGTTCACTGCATTTTTAATAGCAACTTTTTTCTCCTGCCTCTACCTCCAGAAAAAGAAAAGACCTCTGCTTCCCCTCGCAAGTTTCTGGGTTTTAGGTCTCACACCTTTAATTCTCTCAACATCCTCAGGCAAATTCCCTGAATTTATCCCACTCGCTTTTGTCCTTCTCCCTGCAGGTTCCATTGCTGCTTTTCTGGTATTTACATTCTGGGGAAAACAAATTCGTGGAGTCCAGGGGATTTTTGCCCCTCGCTCGGCCCCATACACAATCTGGGTAATCACTTTCTTTATCCTTTTGTCAAGCGGGCTGTATGTATGTGAGAGGGGTGGATACACCGGTGGAGATGAAGAACATTATTTCACGATTGCCAAAAGTATGCATGAGGATAATGATGTCGATCTGGCTAACAACATCAGGCACTACAGAAAAAGGCAGTCGCCCCGTTTCCACATTTCCGGATTTTCTGTAAAGGGGCACGCTTATTCCTGGCACCCGGTGGGATTATCTTTTGTGCTTGCACCACTACGTAATGAAGTTAACGATTATAAAGAGACGCTTATTATAATGTGTATTATCGGGGCATTCATGGCTTCACAGATGTATCTTGCAGTCTTTGATGAAACAGGGAATACCAGCATAAGTCTCTGGGTATGGATAGTCCTGAGTTTCAGTTCTCCGTTGTGGTTCTATTCATTCCGTGCATGGCCCTTTGTGCCGGGAGGATTATGTATCCTTTATGCCTGGCGGAAAATATCACATTTTCATGAAAACCGCATCTACCAGATAGTAATCCTGAATCTCCTCCTAACATGGCTCCTGTGGCTGCATGACTCTTTCATCCTATGCTACGGAATTCTTGGAATTTTTCTACTCTATTATTGGGTGAGAAGACCGCGAAATCCCAAAACATTAGCCACACTTATCTTTCAGGCAGTAAATATTGGGATATTCTTCTGGTTCCATTATCGCTGGTTTGGAAAAGCTCTGTTTGCACAGCAGTCAGCAGCCTTCACCTTCTGGCCAGGCATGCTTGCTACCTGGTTTGACCATTACCGCGGTATGGTATTCGCCGCACCTATACACCTCCTTTGCTTTATGTTGATTTTTGTTTATGCTTTCAAAAAGCGAAATCTCTCTGGCTTCGTCCTGTTAGCTCTGTATTTAGCCGGTTTTGTCATTGGCACAGCAGGAAGGTACTGGACAGGGGGTAGTTGCCATCCCGGAAGAAGATTGGTTGAAATTATCCCACTAACCTGTGTGCCACTGGGCTATTTTCTCAACAGAAGAAAAACTCCTGCCTTTTACTGGTTAGTAACATTCTTGAGTTTGCTCTCACTAAGTTATATGTCTTATTTTATCCTGATTCGCGGTCTCAGACTTCCCATTGGTTCCCTGGCACTATCAGGGCAGCGGTTTCGCACTGTCTGTTTTCACCTCCCTGGATTTGGCAGAAGCTTCCACAATTTCCCATGGACACATGTTGGGGCAGTAACTGTGAGTTTTGTATTGCTCGCCCTGTTCTGGGTGCTTTTACTGCTCAAAGAGGGTAGGGGAAGAATAAGGTTCATGTTCACAGGAATGGCATTTACTCTTCTCTGGATATTTGTCAGCGCCGGATGGATGAAGACACATTTTGATACTCCTTCTCCTATTGACTGGAACACCATTACAAATTGTGCTGGAGAGCATAATAGGTGCGGTATCGGATACCCTCCACTGGAGAGAGGACTCTACAGGTATCTTGTTCATGGGCTGGATAAAACTCAAGAGAAATTATCCTGGTCTGTAGAAATCAAGAAAAGACTCCCAACCTATCTTGACCTCGCAAAAGGAATGTATCGTTTCCACCTTATTGGGACAGGCAAACCCCGCACCAGAGGAATAGTAACCATACTTGAGATTCTAGGAGGTAAGGAGCTATGCAGTTTTCCTGTGCTTGTAGATGCAAATGGAAACTTCTCCCATGAGATTGAGTTAAACCTGTCACGGAGCGTTAATAGAATCAGGGTAGAACTTAAACCCCATGATGAGAGAAAAAAATCACAAATTATCTTCAATGAAATGACTATAACTCCAATCCCGGACGGGTTGGAATCCTTAATATCAAAGATTGAAGAAAAAGGGGAACCTTCCGGATGGATATATCTTAATTAATATGAACGATAGAAAATATTCTTTCATTGCGGCACTACCAACTGCCTTAGCGCTATGGGCATATTTCTATACGGTCAGTCTGCCATTTCGCGTTTTATTCCTGAAACATTCTATTGGTCCGCTCCTCCTGTGGCAGGTTCCATCACCGTTTAATCCTATCTCCATCATACTATTTATTCTACTCTTGACAGCAACGTTTTTCTCCTGTCTTTACCTCCAGAGAAAGAAAAAATCTCTGCTTCCCTTCGTAAGTTTCTGGGGTTTAGGCCTCACACCTTTAATTCTCTCGCCTCCCTCAGCCAAATTCCCTGAATTTATCCCACTTGCTTTTGTCCTTCTTCCTGCAGGTTCTATTGCCGCTTTCCTGGTGCTTATGTTCTGGAAGCAACAAATAGAACCCAA
>JAUWGW010000023.1 GCA_030606215.1 bacterium | reverse complement strand
TGTTTTTCTCCTTTTCTGCTCCGCAGCGGAGCGATTAACATTTTCAATAACAGATGGACTTTATGCCTGAACTGGAGGTGATTTGTTATGCTTCATATAAACCATTTTAACACAAAGGCTCCGAGCCGACATGGTTTCACTTTAATAGAGATGCTTGTGGTAATAGCAATCATTGCCATCCTGGCGGCAATGCTATTACCGGCTCTTTCTCAAGCAAGGGAAAAAGCGAGGCAGGCAGTGTGTATGAATAATTTAAAGCAGGTCGGATTGGCTATTATGATGTATGCTCAGGATTATGATGGAAAAACCCTATATTATAGGGCTCCTCCTGAAGTAACTTGGCACAAATCTCTCTGGGATAATGGATACATAAAAGATGGGAAGGTCTTTCTCTGCCCTTCCCAACCGCCAAAGACACCCACTAGCTATGAAAGGTATGGTCATAAAGATAGGTTGAACTTTCCATCTGAGTATGTGATTGGGTCGGCTGGTAATTGGTACATACATTTCTATGAGATAGAAAATACATCAAATTTTCTTTATCTTGCAGATAGTGTATGGATACCTGCACATGCACAGCATCCTAATCAGTCTTACCTATTTTCGACTTATGTACCTGCTTGGAATCTTATCCACCTACGACATTCAGGCATGGCTAATTGCTGGTTTGCCGATGGCCATGTGGAAGCTTGTGATAAATCCCGATTGAAAGAGTGTGGTGTTACTACTGTGCTGGAAAAAGACTATACAGAGGTTACATTTTAAAGAAGAGCAAAAATTTGGAATTGGTGAAAGAATGTAAGAAATTCGACCGGAGAAAAACGTTAAAGATGTTAGAATGTTAATATACGAAGGGGGATAATGATGAAAAGGCGGTGTTTTTTAATCGGATGGTGCATTGCGATCTCGGTTTTGTTTATATCCAGTGAAATAAAAGCAGAGAATTTAAAAGATGAATTTCAGCCTGATGGGCATACATTATTTCTCTGTCACTATAATAGTTCCCTTGATGCTGGCTATAGCAAGGGAGACCCAAAATGCTTTGGCAATGCTTCCCTTACTAAGGGAGAAAAAGGTAAGTTTGGAGAAGCAGTGGTACTTTCTGCCAAGACCAATGAGTATACCTTTATTCCTTTGGGCCGAGGTTTTATCAAGTATGAAACCAAGGATAACCTTAATCAAAAAGAAGGGACAATAGAGTTCTGTTTTTTCCTTTTCAAAGAGCCAAAGGAGTTCCCATCACCGGCACGAGTTACTTTCCTTAACTGTGCGGAGAAACCTGACCGTTGTTTAACTGCCTTCTTTGAATCTAAGAAAGATGGAGTTAGCCCTTTCCATTTCTGGGTGAATAATATGCCTGACTGGAAGAAACGAACCGGGTATGTTACCTGTGCGTTTTCCATGGATAAAATTACCAAGGAGACTTGGTATCACTTAGCCATGAGCTGGGATAAGAAGAATATCTATCTCTTCTTAGATGGCAAACTTGAAAGTAAAAAAAAGGCAAACATGGAGTTCCCACCAATCGCACCTAAGATACAAATTGGTGGCTTGGGTTTTGAAGGATTGATTGATGAATTAAGGATATCGGATATTTGTCGGTATAGGGAAGACTTTAATCCAAGAGGTAGAAATGAGGAATAGTCTATTATTGTTATTCTCATTTTGTTTTCTTTTTCTTTCTTGCTTCTCTTCAAATGCTGCCTTTATTTCTATAGAGAATCTCTCCTTTAGTTTAGAATTAGAGGAAGTCTCTATAGAGAAACTCTCTCTTTTTGGTTCTCCGTTCCCAGGAAAAGGGAAAGTAACTTTCTTTGATGGGGAAAAGGAATTCTATCTTAAAGAGAGTGAAGTTTGCCTTCAGAGAGAAAGAGAAGCCTTTATTTATAAACACTCCTTCATAGAGAAGCCATCTCTTCGGGCTACGCATCTTGTTACTCCAAAGAATAATTACATCTCTTATAAGATTACCTTAAATAACTTATCAAAAGAAGAGATGTGGATAGAGGTGGGTCTATCTCTTCCTTATTCTTTTAAGAGAGACTATAGTTATTGGGATGGTTTCCAAATATATAGTTCTCCTGATAAGATTCTCAGTAGAGATGACCTAAGAGGAATGTTTCCCTTGGCAGCAATCTATCAGAAAAATGGTTTAGCCTTAGGTATTGAACCTCATCAATTAAGAAGTTATCTGAAAGTAGAACTTAACCCCTCTACCCATCAAGTGTTTTTTGCCACCAGAATGGTGATTGACCCTGAAGGTAAAGATGAGATTGAGTTTATTCTATTCCCTTTTGAGAATAACTTCGGCTACTTGGATGCAGTTCAGGTATATTATGACTGTTTTCCTGATATCTTTGTTGCTACCCCAGGGATAGACCCCAGAATAAAGAAGCCCTGTGCTTCGCATCTTTACTGGAATTTTAGTAGCCACTTTGGCAAACGTTCAGGTGGGGTCAATACTTTTGAGCTTTTAAGAAAAGCAGGCGCTGGATGTGACTGGTGCTATGGTGCTGCCTCAGGAGCCAGACAGGGAGATTATTGGCCAAGTGAACTTACCAAAAAATGGTTAGGGAAGTTTAGGAAGGTTGGTAAAACTCCCCCAACATGGCCAAATCCTGAAAATTGGATAGAGGAGATGTTTTTCCGATTAGAGAAAGGAAGAATTTATAATATTGCTCCAATGGCCTATTCAGGCTTTATTGCTTGTGAAGAGGAATTGGCCAAAAAATATTTCCCTGAGGCTATTCTTGTACCTAAGGATGGAAAAGTAAAAATATGGCGTAAGTCTCATGCTTTTGGCAATCAACCCACTTTGTTTGTCTATCCTTACAGGAATTCCTTTGGAGAAAAGACAATAAAGGATTTCGAGAAGATTGCCAAGAATTGGCCGATCTCTGGTTTTGCTTTTGATACTGGAGCAGGAAGAGGTATTCGTCACTTTGGTAAAGGAACAGAGGGCTCACCAGGTAAAGCTTATGAGAAAGGAAAAGGCGTTTATGCAACTGTAGGGACAGCAATAGCTATGGTCGCTAAAGAAGTTCATTCCTTCTATAGAGATGGCCTTCGGATGGGAATTATTGTTAACCTTGATGGAGCACAAGGCTATTACGCCTGGCTGACAGCCGATAGTGCTATCTATGAAGCAAGCCCTCAATTCCATCTCTATGGGTATGACCCTATCCATGTAAGACTCTGGTTAGGAAAGAAACCTGTTACCTGGTGGAGGGGTTGGAGTATCCCCGACTGGAAGTCTTTTTCCCCAGAGGAGCTAAGGAAATCCTTCTCTGCTCTGATTGACTATACTATTCTGTATTCACTTTATCTCTGTGGTTATCCACCGCCTACTTATTCCTTAGGAGTTCCTAAGGTTCTTCATTATATGCCTATTTTGATAGATTTAACTGATTTGGGTTGGGAACCGGCTCCTGGTTTTAAGGCAGATAAGAGACTCTGGCTGAGTAGATATGGGAAGGAATTAGGCAGTTGTTTAGTTTTAGGGAATTGCACCCTGAAGGATATCCAAACCGAAATTAAACTAAATAATTCTTATCTTGGTCCTTTCTCTTATGTCCTGGCTGAATATGAAGGAGAAAAAGAGATAACTTCTCAGATAAAAGGAAAAGATACTATTATTTCAGAAGATATCAAAGCCAGAACCCCTCTTATTTTAAGAACAATAGCTGGTATAGATAAAGGACATAATCTTTCCTTTTCTTCTAAAATCAATCTCACCACGGGAGAAAAGGGCTTTCTAGATATAGAGATAATTTCCGGCAAGAATTTTTCTGGTAGTATCTATCTCTGGCTTCCTAAAGGAACATATCCTGAGTCCCTTCTTCTTAATGGCCAGAGATGTAAATTTTTTGAGAATGATAATTCTGTAGTCTCTAAGATAAGGTTAAGTAAAGGAAAGAATAACCTAATCCTTAATCTTTCTCCGGAGATTGAGATAAAAAATATGACCTCTCTCCTTGAATTTCCATTTATCAAGAATAAAGAACCTAACTGTAAGATACTAATTGCGAAAGATGCTGCCACAGAGGAAGAAGTTTTTGCTTCCTGGGTTTCAAACTATTTTTCCTTTTATCATCAATATGCTCTTCGCTCTCCATTGAAAAAGGATATACAGGTGGGAAAAGAGAAGGAAGGATATAGTTCTTTCATCATCATAGGAACACCAGAGAGCAACCCTTTAATCAATAAACTTCCAGAAGAAAAGAAAGGTTTCATCTATAAAGAGGGAGAAAACTTGATTATTGCTGCTAAAGATCTTCATTCTCTTAAAGAAACAACTCTTTTATTACTGGAGGCTTTAGATAAAGAGTATGCCTTTTATGGTTACTTTACTGGTTTCTCCGGTTTCTACCGCAAAATCCCACCATCCTATTTTAAGGCAAGTCCGGATGCTAAGGCATTAGGAATAGAAAAAGAGGGATATTTCCCATGGAAAAAAAATTAACTCTCTTTATTATTTTACTTCTTTTCTCTTCTTCGGTTAACTCAGCAACCATCAAAAAAGGAGAATATTTTGGTTATGAATCCTTAATTTTAGAAAATGAGTATATTAAAGCGACTATTATTCCTGATTCTAATGGCCGAATAGCAGAGTATATCTATAAGCCTATCGGAAGCAATTACTTTCTACCTTACCAGGAACAGAGAATTAGTACTAACCCTCTTTTGGAGCTGGCAAGAGCAGTAGTAGCCGAAACCAACTTTGGCGGATATGAGGATTGGTGCTGGGAGACAGGCTTACAGAAGAGTAAGATTAAATATGAAGCTAAAGTTCTAAAGAAAGAAGGCAGAGAAGTAGCAGTTGCACTTATCCCCCCTGGGGAAAAAGGGGGAGTGAGGTTAGAGAGAACAGTCAGTCTAAAGGATAAAAGCACAGAACTTAAGATAGAGATTAGTATTAACAATCAATCAGAAAGCTCTTATAGCTACTGGATGCATTCCATGGTTCAGGTAGGAGGAGACTTTAAGTATGATGATTATATTATCTTTCCTTTAAGGAAAACTTCCAGGAGATTTCTTAATAATAAAACAGAGATAGTTCCGGAAGAAAGTCTTTTAGTAAAGAAAAGAGTGAGGGAAGAGCCAAATCTCTTCTATCTTCCTTCTCAACCCTGGTGGGCCCTGATAGACAAAAAGAAGAGATTAATTGTTGGCCAAGTAATTTCTCCTACCTTACTAACTAAAGAAAGAACAGTTCTTTATTCTAACTGCGGAGAAAGCTGGGATAGCTCTGGGCCAGTTATGGTGCAAATTCCTGCCATGACTCAAGAGATTATTTTTCCTATAGTTAAACCAGAGGAGGAAAGAACCTTTACCATCTCTTTAGTGACTATTTCAGGTATGGATAATCTTTCTTATCTTAATCGAGAGATGGGAATCAGTGTAGAGCAAAAGGAAGGTTATTTCCAGGCCAAACTTTCTCCTACTAAAGAGATTAAGGATATAACCCTTATTCTATTTCTTTCCTCTCCCCAAAAAAAGTATCAAATAAAAAAACTTTTTCTGTCTGAACTCAGGCCAGGAAAGATATTAGAGAAAAAGATTATCCTTCCAGATAATCTTTCTCCTGGAGAATATCTTCTTATAGGAGAACTAATTACTTCTTCTGGGAAAGACGAATTCAAAATAATTGGTTGCAAGTTAGTTGCTGATATGATTAATTAGCTGGCTATAATTTTTGCTTGATAGGTATACGGTTTAAGAGATAGGGAGGGTGAAATGGGAGAAGGGATAAATCTAATAGTGATAATGTTAGATAGCTTACGAAGGGACCACGTTGGCTTCTACAATGAATTCCGGATAAACGGTAAGGTAGTAAAGACACCAAATATAGATGCTCTGGCTAAGGATAGCCTGGTATTTATGAACGCGATTACCGGGGGGCTGCCAACTATCCCCATAAGAACTCAATTATTCACTGGAAATGAGACCCTTACCAATAGAGGCTGGCAACCGTTGAATAAGGAGGATGTGGTGATCTCTGAGATCTTAGAAAGGTATGGGTATAAACGTGGATTGATAGCGGATACCTACCATCTTTTTAAACCAGGTATGAATTTCCACCGGGGTTTTTCCTTTGATTGGATAAGAGGTCAGGAAGCGGATGCCTGGAGAACAGGCAACCATTCCAAAGATATGAAGAGGTTTACCAAACCGGCCATGGAAGGGGATCATATCTGGTGCTCCTTGGACCAATATTTCAGAAACATAGAGCATTGGAAGAAGGAAGAGGACTACTTCCCGGTGCAGGTGATGAGCAGAGGGATTGAGTGGATAAAGAGAAATAAGGATAGCCGGTTCTTCTTATGGGTAGATTCATTCGATCCGCATGAACCGTGGTTTCCTCCCGAGCCATTTCTTAGTATGTATAAAGACTCTAATTATAAAGGCCCAGAGCTCATCCATCCAAAGTATGGCCCGGTGGACTGGATGACCGAGGAAGAGTTAAACAATGTGAGAGCTTTATATGCTGGGGAGGTAAGTTTTGTTGATAAGTGGGTAGGTGAATTTTTAGATGAACTCAAGGAGTTAAATTTATACGAAACATCGTTGATTGTGCTTCTGTCGGACCATGGGCATCCCCACGGAGACCATGGCAAGATAATGAAAACTTCTGATAATCTATACAGTGAGTTAGTAAACTTTCCTCTAATAATTAAACCGCCAGAACAGATTTATCGGCCAATGAAGGTTAAAGGAATTGTCCAAACCTGCGATATTTTACCAACCATTTTGTCCCTTCTTGGTTTAGGAAAGGAAAGTTTTAATATGGGAGGGGAAAATCTATTGCCTTTGCTAAAAGGAGAAAAGCTCAGAGATGTGGCAGTCAGCGGATACTTTGGAGAGGGTCACCGAGTCATTAGAGATGAAAAATGGAGTCTCATTTACCGGCCTTCTGGAGGCCATGAGCTTTACAATTTGGAAAAGGACCCTTCCGAAAAGATAAATCTCATTGAGGAAAACAGGGAGGTAGTGGTCCACCTGCTTGAAAAGGCACCAAAGAGCCTTTTCGATGGACCAGTTATAACTGGCAATATTCAAGAAGCTTACGAATTTGAGGATACGGGGGTTAGAAAGTATCTTTGATATCAGCTTTACAGGACACGAAATGGCTAACATATGTGTAGATAAGTCTGATGTGGAGCCTATAATGGTATTACCTTGCACCATAGAAAAATCAACAAGGATATAAAAGGAGAAAGTCAAGGATGAAAAGTGATAGCAAAGCCTCAAAGGAAAAACTTTCAAAGGAGGGAAGATTACCACGAGTATGGAACAAAAGAGTAGATCCAGCGAGTGACCGTGACTTTATGAACAAAAATCCTCGGCCTGTAACGCTTGAAGATTTGAACGGGGATTATGCAACAATTGGGTTAAGACATGTACCCGTAAAAGGACAATGGGTCAATAGCGGGAATACACGTATTTACGAAGACGGCACAATAGACCTTACTACGTTTCGAAAATTATTACGTCAGTGGCATGATATTTCTCTTGAGCCAGGGGGGTCTTCTTCAGATAAGCTCAGACATAACTTTGGCAGTTGTCTTCGGCTAAACAATGGTTTCTTCAGAGCTAAAGACTGGAAGGTGGTGATTGACGAAATCGCTAGAAGAGATCTATATATGTTTGATACATGGGGATATCTGCCGGGATATCCTTCGCTCTATGAAGGCGGAAGTGGTGCATTCGTTACTGATGAAATTCAATCATATGTTCTGAAAAGGCTCGGGTCACGTTTCTTGGGCTGGGATATAGGTGAACTGGATGGTCGCTGGTTTTGGCATGTAGAACAGACATATCCTGCGATTGTGACAAGAGAGAAAGGGTGGAAATATTTTCAGGAATGGTTTGCCTGTGTGTTAAAAGATTTGCGAAACTATTGTACGACGTTGTGCAGTTTGACCTATCCACATTATTTCATTGAAATGGGAGGACAGCGAATGATTGGGGCTGAATTCTTGCAGGCACTTCCTAGTATTCCCATGCGGGCATCATTTATTAGGGGAGCTGCGCGGCAGTATCAGATTCTCTGGTATGCAGGAATAAGTGTATGGAACAAATTTGGCTGGAAAAATTTCGAAGCCAATAAAGCACATGCTGCCCACAGTGGTAGTCAGAGTGGGCCTGATCATGGCCCTCCCTTATCACTTATGGAAAAGGTCTGGTATGTTCTTTATATGTATGGTGTTAATATACAGGGTTTTGAGTGTTCGCAGTTTATAAAGCCTCCTGGAGCTTCGGAAGAATACTTGAGCCCGCTGGGAGAACTTCAGCTTAAGGCAGTGAAATTTTCCCATAACTTTAAATCAAGACGAGGGGTACAGTATTGTCCTGTTGCAGCAGTATTAGATTTTCATTCTGGCTGGGCACCACCACGACATATATATGGTGACAATCTTTTCAATACCTGGGGGACAGTACCCTATGAGCAGGGAGATCATCAGATCGATCTCTTTTTTCGTGAAATGTTCCCCGGTTATCAGGAATGCGCTTTTTTCCATGATAATAGAGGGTATCTTACAACCACACCTTATGGTGATATAGTGGATGTTCTTCTTGCCAATGTCCGTGAAGATATTCTTTCCCGGTACAGGGTCGTGTGTATTTTGGGTGAGACAAGAATTGAAGGTGATATTCTGGAAAATTTGGTGCACTATGTGCGTGCTGGTGGCGAAGTTATCTGGAGTTATCACCAGCTAAGTGAAGGGGCAAAGCAATTAGTTTCACTGCGTGATAGGAAGCATACTTTAGAAAGTAAATTTAGCATCAGTCTTGTACAGGGCGAAAAGGTTATTGAAGAAGAACCTTATTCTTATCCGGAAATCTCAGTGGAGGATGGTGAAGTATGGCTTGCCAGTGACCAAAAGAAACCACTTATTACCAGCTTAAAGTTAGGGGAGGGTCGTATTGTTACTATAATTCCACCGTTTGGGTTAGGACACAGAAAAGAAATTGGCCTGACTGTTCCCCTATCCTTTCCAGCTGATGTGTACCGGAATATGGATCCCGATTTTGGGTTTCATTTTCTCTATTGGGATGAAGCACTGCCAAGTCCTTATGCATTTCTTAATGGAGTAAAGAAAATATGGTTTGATTACATTAATAGTTTCAATCTTGTAGAAGTGGTAGCTTCTGATGTAATCGGGTGGAATGATCCTCGTATAGCTGAAGAATATGGTATTAATACAAAGCAGTTGTTGCGGAGAGTACATGTCCAGGTTATTACATCGTTGAGACCTGAACCAGACAAGATAGTAGTGACAGTAGTCAACAATCGTTCTTGTCCAGTCTACGGTCGCCTCAAAGTTAAAGGAGCTAAAATCATTCGTGCGCTTGATGTATTGAGAGAAGATAGAGAAATATCTCTGACGAAGGATGGAAGATTGAATTTCAATCTTTCACCTCACGATTTTTGCGATCGAACCTTTTTAATTGCAGAACTTCATCTGGATAAACCCATAGTAGAATTCATAGAATAGGGAGCTTTATATAGTAAGGCCGATTCTAAGATGTATAACTTGGATGATATTGGTATGAATGCATGGTACTTTAAAGATAAGCATCCATGCGAGATAGTAAAGCTTGTAGGAGCCAGTGGATTTAATGTTATTGAATTTACTGGTAGGCAGCTTGGCATGCTTACTTCTGCAGAACTTGCAGAACTCAAAAATGGCATGCATAGTTCCGGTATTCGAGTGGCTTCGATAAATGCAGCTTGTGATTTGAATGCAATAGCATTTGGTAACCTGATTAGCGAAATAGAGGGTGAGAGGCAAAAATCTCTTGCTCACATCAAGAGATACATAGACCTATGTCAGTATTTCCATATCCCTCGTATTATAGTTGACGTAGGAACAACGCAATCAGAAAACCATACACCAGAACGACAGGAAGGCCTCTTTCTTAAAACCTATACTGAAATTGTTAACTATATTAACAAATGTAATCTAAAATTAAATCTACTAATTGTCCCACATAGGCGAAAGATCCAGATTTACAATATCTTAGATATTCCTCAAGATGAAATATTCAATCAGGTCGCAAGACTAAAAACTGAGAAGATCGGTTGGGTATTTGACACAGCCAATGTGATGGCCGGCCGACAAAATATGAACAGTTTTTCTTTAATAAGGGAAGCAGAAGTGTATATGAAGAGAGGACTTGATGTACTTTATCTCGCCAATCATCCCGGACCATTTACTAGAACGTTTCGCAGGGCTTCTTATCACAATCCACCTTGGGATGGCTATTATACGCAAGATGATTACAGGAATCTATTCTCCTTTTTGAATGAAAGAGGCTTCGATGGTCAGATTTCTCTACACCTTTCGGTGAAGAATCCCTGTATCGAAGAACTTAAAAAAGAACGATTGCACGTTGAAAAACTTTTATCTTAAGGTCTAAGAAAGATACAATAGAATTGACGTTGGTATGGGCAAGATTGCCATGATGCAGAGGATATATTATAGTGTTCATGTTATTAATGAAAAATTTCCTGATTTGGACTATGATGTTGTCTTTCCTCCAAAAAAAGTTTCACGTGCCTGTTATTATGACCCTAATGCTCTGGTAATTACAAAGAATATCGTTCCAGAGAAACGCGAGGCGGCCTGCACATTTCTAAAATTCTATCTAAGCTATGAAGTGCAGAAGAGAGTAGCTGGTCAAATAGGTGGGTTACCAGCTTCGAAGAAAGCTGCTGAAGATATGATAGCAAACCATAAAGGGAAGCCGGAGAATATTAGAATCTTTTATGAGATTTTGGAAGAATCTGTAGACATGGACGTAAACAAGAATTGGAAGCAGATGATAGACATTTTGGGAATGGAGTTTGATCTTTTAATGTTGGGCAAGAAAAATGCAGAAGATGTAAGCCAGGACGCCCATAGAAAAATTCAGGTAATTTTGGAGGGAAGGTAAGCACAGGAAGTCCTTATAAAACCTCCTAAATGGCCAAAATGTCATTGCAGAAAGTTGGTGCTGGATAGCCAGCGATTCCACATAATTAATTGACAGAAGGTGCTTTCCTCTGATATAAACCAATCTGATGGCTGAAAGTTGAAGGAGCGTGTCTTGAAAGTCAGTGGGTGCTGTATAGTAAAGGATGCTGTAAAGTATGATTTCCCTGTGGTTGAGGCAGTGAAGAGCATTATCCCTCTCTGCGATGAGTTTATCATTAATGTCGGAAAGTCAGATGACGGGACAATTGAGCTTGTTAAAAATATTCCCGGCGTAACTGTTTTTGAGAGCAAGTGGGATGAAAATCTGAGGAGAGGAGGAGGAGTGCTTTCGCAGGAGACAAACAAGGCAATTGGTCGTTGTTCGGGAGACTGGATATTCACAATCCAGGCGGATGAAGTTGTTCATGAGAAGACATTACCCGGAATACAAAAAGCTTTACTCAAATACTTTGATGTAACCGAGGTTGAGGGTTTGCTTTTTGACTATATACATTTTTATGGGAGCTATAACACATATCAGAGGTCATTTGCATGGTATCCGCATGAAGTCCGCATAATAAGGGGAAAAAGTAGAATCCTATCCTGGGGTGATGCAAAGGGATTCCGCCTGAACGGGAGGAAACTCCGGGTGGCACGTTCCGGTGGACTTATCCACCATTACGGCTGGGTGCGCAGTCCTGAGAAGATGGTTGAGAAGAGGAAAGCGTTCTACCGCTTCTGGCATGAAGACAGGCTTATTGAAGAGAAATTTCGCAATGTTAAAGAGTATTCTTTCTGGAAGAATCTTTCAACGCTTGGAATTTTCAAAGGGGAACATCCTGCTGTGATGAAAGATAGAATAGAAAGGAGCAACCTTTGTGATTACCCAGCGGAAATTGGAAAGGAAAGCAGATTTAGGGATTTCAGGTTGTTTATTACCAACTCTCTCTACAGACTCGGTGTAAGGGGAAGCAAAAATTATATTGATTTTTTATAGTTTTGGTATATACTGTAATCTGTAAATTACAGATGGAGGATGAGATGCCCGAGAAGGAAAAAGAAGACAGGGTATTGGAAGAAATCAAGCGTCATAACAAAGTCCTGATGGAACATATGGAACAGCAGGTTAAAACGGTTGCCGAGCAGCACAGTTCAATTAAAGAAGGAGTAAATCAACTAGGAAATTCTGTCGAGAGGCAATTTGAGGAGGTAAACCGACGATTTGAGAAGGTAGACCGACAATTTGAGAAGGTAGACCGACGATTCGATAGTCTCGAGTCTACCATTGGCAACGTCATACGCGATCAGTACGAAAAAATAAAGAAGATAGAAGAAAAGGTCGTCTGAAAATCAAATACCCAGATTAGAGCCAATCTCCTGTGAATGCAGGGGATGTAGGTTTGACTTTCTTTTTCTCATCATCCCAATCGCTTTCTACTGTATTCGGTTTTACCCATGGTTTAACCTTACACTTCTTACAGCCTGCGAATCCTTTTGCTTTACCTTTAATAAGTTTTTCAATAACTTTTCTGCAATCGGACATTTTAAATACGATAACATCCGCCATTCCAATTTTCCCCTCGTTCAGCAGTCCTTTCCGCCTCATAATATCACGATAGGCATCTGTATCATCACATGGACAGTTGCTATTTCTGTAGCTCCATGCCCTGCATTTGACAATCTCGCCTGAAGGCAGTTTAACGGGAAATTCATCTGTCCTTTTTCCAAGACATGGAACATTGTTTGTCATCTCCACGATATGATGAAAGGTATTCGCACCGGGAGCATCTATCAAAACCACCTTACCACCATTTTTCTCCAGCAAATGTAATGGAGAGCCTTCTCCCATAGTAAGAACTTTGTGGTGGTCCTTCACATAATTTCTTGCGTTCTTACCCCAGACAGCCACAGCGTGTGTTGGATGTAGCGAACGGAATACATTTTTCAACCTCCAGAAAGCATCGGGAATTGCACCGTTGGTTGTCCGTGTTTCAAGCGGAGAATAGTAGCCTGCCTCTTCAAATGCCTTTTCATGGTTGAAACTGGGCATCATGACAATGCCTTTATCTGCCACCAATTCCATAATTGCCTGGCATACAGTCTTTGGTCCACCTTTTACATATCCGAGACTCGCTAGAGAAGAATGCACTATGATTCTATCCCCCTTATTTATACCAAGCTGTTTCAACCCCTCTTTTATGTCATTTTTCGTAAGTTTAATACTGTAATTAATGGATATGTAACCATGTTTTGAAAGGAGTAGTAAGTATCTTACTAGTTTTGCTCTTTCTTTTTCACTTAATGTCACCTCTTTCTCCAACTCTACCAGCTCGAATGTCTGCAGCAAATCTCTTTTCCCATCCATCCAGTTCAAAACTAAGTCCAGTTTTTCCGGTCTGGGCTGCTTCTCAGAAGGAGGAACATCAGCCAAGCAGAATGGAACTCCTACTGCTTTTCTCCTTTGTATCATATTTTTAGCCATCTTATCTTTTGGGCTAAGTTGTTTTTCTCTTGAAGGTCCAAATTTCTCTTTTATCCTTTTCCACTCTTTCCTTCCTTCATCTTCAACTACCTTTCTCAAACTATCCACCTTAATCCGGTAGTCGGGCTCGTCTCTGAGCCTGGCAAGAGAAGAGATGCTATTTTGAATATATCCAGCAAAGAAGTCTCTTTTAGCTAAAGCGTCGTTTGAATTCAGCTTCTGAAGAGATAGGTTCCGGTAGAACTCAAGCGTCTTCTTTTTTGCCTCATGAATAAGAGTCTCTCTTATAAAATGCTCTGCTTCCTTCTCCTCAGTGCTCAAGAGATATGCATATGTGGCAATAATGGAAGTTATATTTCTGGCAAGATTAAAATCAACTGCCTCTCCATCAAGTGAATTATGATGATACTTGCCTGGATGCGACCACAACCAGTTTACAGGGATGCCAATTGTAGTATCACAAATCCAGGTATCGTCGCTGAAATTTCCTTTTTCAACCTTCCGGGGATATGCAGGTGAGAGGTATCTGTGCGTCAGATTTTCCATGATAAAATCGCCGAAGAATGGATGGCTCATCGGGTTAATTCTCACATTAACAGGCTGTATGGTCTTTTTTGGATCCGAGGAGATACTGTCTACATTAATAGCGCATAATACCTTCTTTCTGTTCTCCTCTCTGGCAAAGAATTCAGCAAACCCGTATCTTTCCATTGACAGGAGAAATCTGATTCCTATTCTTAATGGAGGGATTTTGCCTTTCTTGGTAAGTGTATTCAGAATACGACATATCTCAATAAGAGATGCGGCACCTGTTGCATTGTCTGTAAGCATTGGTTCATACAGATGAGCTAAGAATATTATCTCCTTCTGGTCTCTACCCGGCAAAAGGCCACTAACAGTATGAATCTTATCCTGGTAGATTCTGCTTAAGACTTCTGCGTGTACCTTTACTTTTCTCCCCTTTCGAAATAAACTTTTCAGGTACTCTCCTTTCCCTGGAGATATTGAAAAACAAAATATCTTTTTATCCTCTTTAAGGTGATACCACCCGGGTCCGGAACCCCAGCCATTAATCCACCATGTTCCATCTGGAAGGTCAGACGAATCCTCAGAATAAGAAGAAATAATCCCGATACCACCTTTTTCCACTACCTTAGCTCTTATATCCCTGGGGTGAAAATCCTTTGTAAATACAATTTTACCTCTAATATCTTCTTTATCTATATCCCGCTCCTCTATCACTTCTGCTGCAACTCCTCCTTCTGGAGTGTTTCCACATCGGTTGGCTACACAAAAAGGTTCTTCCTTTAAATCTGCCAGAAGCCTTTTTTCCGGTTCTATTAGCTGGAGATGTGCTTCTCTTACATCAAATGCTTCGGGGAGTGTATGGTCCAGGAAAGTTGTTTTACCGTCTGCCGGAAGGCTGATTATATCTACACTGGCACCTGCCCGTTTTAATTCCTTTGCACAAAAATGTGCGGATTTACGGAACCCCTTGTAGCAAAAAGAGCTCTCATAGTTGGCTGTCTGTGTACTTATTCTTTTATAACCGGTCAGGTCAAATTCTTCAGAAATCTTTCTGTAATAATCAAGCATTGCGGTTTATTATATCTTCATTGCATTTAGTTGGGCAAGCAGAATCACAGGGCCGATTTTGAGAAACTTGAAGCCTAAGTTTTGTATAGATTTTTATATGAGGCAATGATGCAATTTCATCCAGTCCCTCGCAAAGAGGCTTGGTTCGTACTGTATTCATATTTTTCTACTAATGGCGGAATTACATTATGAGCATTTACAACCAAATCTGCTTCCTTTTCATCAAAAAGAAAAGGTCTCAAGTTTTCGGCCTGTTTTTTTAACTCGGTTTTTGAAAAGCTTTTTATCCTGTTCTGTATAACCTCCAGCGGATCTTTCTTTATGCCAAGAACAGACAAGAAACCTTTATCAATGGGGAAGTTGTTTGAAAGCATAAAGATAATATCATGGATATGTCTTCCCCTGCTCTTTTTTGTAAGCGCATCTATCTTATCCGCAAATAAAATACCTCTGTCTGTGCATATGCAGGGATAAAATTCACCGAAACCTGTTATTACGCGAGTCTCATTTTTTATCTTCCATTTTGCTCTATAGGTCTCCACCTTTATAATTATGCCCTTCTTTTTCGAATACTTCGATATAACATTGTATGCTCTTTCTACTTTGGGGAAGATTAGTTTTGAAGCATACACATTACACCAATGAGCAAATTCTGTCTGCACCTCTATCCCGACCTTTTCTAACCCATTTTTTATCTTTTTCAGGAGAGCTTCAAATTTCTTCTTTGTTACAGTAGTTGTGTTGAAATCCAGGTCTTCAGAAAATCTTTTGAGGTTATGAGCCAATCTTAAATAGGTTCCCCCGGTAAAATAAAGCTTTTTTCCTGATTCAGTTCTATAAAGTTCCTTTAGAATAAGAATCTGAAGATACTCTCTTAAAATACCTCTAATTTTTGCGGGGGGCATCTGTCTGGATTTCCCCTGTTCTATAAGAGAATCATAGGTAAGCATAAAACTCCTTTAAATTGATATTATACAATTTTGCATATCTGTTTAATTTTCTCTTGTTAAGCTGCAGGACTACATCCTTATCCAATCTTTCATCTTCAAGTTTCAATCTCTTGTTGCGATATGTCTTAAAGTATAAATAGTCAACCAGGGCCTTTTCCGGTTCGGCAATAAGGATATTAAAGGCTCTCTGTTTTTCCACATAATAGCCGGTAAAAGCATTTGACTTAACCGTTCTATAGATAAAAAGGCCATGTCTATTCTTAAACCTTCGTGTGGGTTTTGTCGTAATAGAGGTTACTGCCATTGATACCTCTGGAATAATGCTGTAATTGGACAAAGCGGTCTCTAACGACACATAAGAAGGACTATAGAGCTTATTGGCAATATACATATCAGGAATGGTAAAATCTTTGGGGTAGGTAAGTTCATACAACCCTCTTTTTAAAGGATAAATCCACCCTTTTTCTTTCCACCTGTAAATCAGCTTTTTAAGGTTATGTTTTTTTTCGTCCGGATAAAATGATAAAATATCTCCGTGCGAGAAGACATAGTATTTATTTTTTTCTAAGGTTTTATACAGGTCTTTAAAGTTCATTTCATTCAGTATACCTTTTTGTCCACCTACTGAAATAAGCATACATTAGGTTTTTATGTCTGTCAAGTTTTTTTCAATTTTTTCTCTTAACGTCCCTTTTTGAGGCCTATTTTGTGCTTATTAATTTGGTTCCCCGTCAGGTATATCACTTGACGTATACTCTGTCCTCGTATTAGGGAAGTGTTGCCGAAGATCCGTGTCTGGGAAATCCAGAAGCACGGTTCTGTGAGGGGCATTAACTAACCAAGGAGGTTACAAAAGATGTCTATTCGACATAAGCCGTGGGTGAAGAAAAGGCCATTTCCTATCATTAAAAAAGTGTGTCGGTTTTTAATATCGGCACTGGAAGATATAAATTGAGACAGACAACCACTTTTGGAAGAGAACGTAGAGTATGGAAAACAGGTAGGGAGGAAAAGACTTATGGAGGAGCATTTGGTGTTGGGCTGGTGGCCAACCTTTGCCCAAGTTGGACTTTCACCAACAAGACATGGTACGCTTTACTCTGCGCACGCATAGTTATTTACTCCTTTCTTTTTGGATTTTTTTGTAGAGTTCTTCTATTCTCTTTAAAAACTTGTCTTCAGTAAGTATTTCCCATTGAAAAGAAGAGAGATGAATTGGTTTTTCTACCAAGCATAGTTTATCTATCTCATGAGAAAGCTTTTCATACTCTTTTAAAAGAGAAATGTTTACTCCTTTCTTCTTCGGTTTCTCGATCTCCTTCTTACACCAGTCTAACCGTTCTTTCAGATAAACTATTCGTGGGTCCCTTTGCCAAACCATAAAATAAGATTTTCGTGAACGGAAGAGGGGCCCTTCAGAAGAATCATCTGCTAATTCAATAAAAGCCTGATAATAGCCTCCTTTTTTAAGAAGGTAATCAACCTTTATCTTGGTCCTTTTTTTAAGTAAGAAGTCTTTCTTAAACACCTTCTTCCCTTCATTTAAAGAAAGAAAGCAGACCTTCAAAATAAATTTTCCTTTTCGATAACCAGAAACTTCAAAAAGTAAAGAATCTTTCACTTCAGAAGCGCCTTCTTTTAAAATATTTCTAAAAGGAGTTAACTGCTTTATCACTGGAGCCTTTTTCCCACCAAAGAGACAGAGTCCAAACTTCTCTGGGGTTCCGAAACCACGTTCTGTTGGTGACCAGGCGCTATCCTCACTCAAAGGTTTTTCCTCCCGGCACAGGTTCATTCCCCACAAGTCTCCTTTTTTAGGGTAAATGCCTAATGAAGAAAAAGGGATAGATACTTCAGCATTCCAGAAATCCTTTCCTTTCCTTATAGCTACTTCCCACTCTGGATTCCATTCTTTACTCTTTTGTCCTTTCTCCAATTCATCAAATTTTGTGCCTAATGTATTGGTAATAAGGTGATGGACCTGTTGTCCATCTCTCCCTGGGTCAAGGAAAATCTCAACACAATCATCCCTGTAAACCTTAGAATCTCTCTCTCTCTTTTGAGCAATAATCCTTTCCATATTGGATTCAAGACAGTGAAAGGCAATGTAGAGGTTCTCTTTATTCCACCCAACAAATATTTTTGTAAATTGTGAAATCTTTCCTCTTCCTCTGTTCAACATAAGTTCATCAGAGAATGCATCTCCCCACGTAGAGTCATCAAGACTTCCATCAATAACAGGAGATTTAATGAATGGGCAGAGAAAAAGAGGATTATCAGAAAAAATATCTTCCTCTGAATAGAGAAAACTCCCTGACAAAAGAAAAATCAAATTAATAATAAGAAATCTTTTCATTTTTGTAACCTTTCCTAATAGCTGTTGCAAAAATCCCTATTTAAGAGCTGTACTCTTAAAAATTGAGACCTACGACCCTTCCAGATAGCGCTCATAAACCTCATCTGGAGTTAAAGCCCTCTCATAAATCCTGACCTCATCGATCGTGCCATCGAACCTTCTTTCATAATTGAGGACAGGATTCCCATTTGAATCCAAATTTGCTCCTATACCTAAATGATTATTAGAAGTCTGTGGCGATGCTTGACTCTTTGTGGAATCAAGATCTCCATTTATGTAAAATTTAACAGTTGTCCCAGTAACCGTTACAGCAACATGTGTCCACTCATTGAGAGAGGGAATCGGCCACTCAGAAGACACATAAGCTGTCGCACCATATACTAGCCGCCCTGAACTATTTACTTGAAAATAATATGCATTTTTCTTTACTGCAATAGTTTGATAGTCCAGGTCGGGAGTAAACGTGTCTGAATTCACCCACGCTTCAATCGTAATCGCATCAGTAATATCCAAACTCGCATCATTACCGCAATCAACGTAGTCATCCACACCGTCAAAATCAAGACCGTAACCAACCTTGCCTGTAGTCCAGGTAGCTCCGTAGATGGTTCCATCGTTATCGAAACCGGAAGAATCTTCTGCTGTTGTTCTTTCTCCTTCATCAAGATACCAGCATCCGTTTAGACCTGCTTCAAGATGCTTAGGATTTACATACAGGTATCCACCTACAATTATATCCGGGTCACCATCATTGTCTGCATCGCCTACTCCCTTGTGGTCCCCTATGTTGCCATCATAAATCTTGTTTTTTGCCCAGCTTGAACCGCCGCCAGGGTTCTTATACCAGTAGGTTGCTGAGCTGTCGTATCGGTAGCAGATTACATCAGGTTTGCCATCCAAATCTATATCTGCTATTTCCGGAGGAGAACCTTTAAGATGCTCAGTGCTTAAGGTGTCAATTGTATGTCTTGTCCACGAGCCGGCTCCCGCGGGATTTTTATACCAGTAAAGGTTACTGCTATAGTAAGGCTGCCGGTTCGCGAAAACCACATCATTCAAGTTGTCTCCGTCAATCTTTCCCTCGTTCAGCAATCCTTTCCTTTAATCCACCATGTTCCATTTTCTGGAAGGCTGATTATATCTTCATTGCATTTAGTTGGGCAAGCAGAATCACAGGGCCGATTTTGAGAAACTTGAAATTAGTCGCTGGATGTGCTATAAATGATTTAGAATGGCTAAGACAATAGCGGTAAATAGAAAAGCAAGACGGGATTTTAGTCTGCTGGAAAGCTATGAGGCGGGTATTGTCCTCCAGGGGACTGAGGTAAAATCTCTCAGAAATGGCAGGGCGAGCCTCCAGGACAGTTTTGCCAGTATTGACGGTAAGGAGGCATTTCTCTACAATATGCACATACCCCCATATGAATGCGGCAATCGTTTCAACCATGACCCGAAACGCACCAGAAAGTTGCTACTCCATTGCGTGGAGATAAAAAGGCTGATGGGGAAGATGTCGGGGCGCGGACTGACTCTTGTGCCGCTTTGTCTTTATTTCAAGCGGGGAAGGGCAAAGGTGGAGATAGCTCTTGCGCGTGGGAAGAGAGAATATGATAAGCGTGAAGACATCAAAAGGCGTGAAGCTCAAATAGAAGTACACAGGGCTCTCAGCCCACGAGCGGCTCGTGGCTAGTAAACACTATGTACTTGCCCTAATCCTCCTCCTTAATGGGGGAGGAAGAAGGTGGGGGTGTATGTTACTAATCACTGACTATTGAAGAAAGGGGGGCGATAGGTTTCGACTGGAGAATGGAAGCAAAAAGAAGCATGCCGAGGTTGTCAGGAGGCCTCGAAAAACACCTGACAAAAAGTAAGTGCAAACGAACAGTTTGCGTACGCTTGCTAATTAAAGCAGGCACACCCGCACATCTTGCCTGTGAGATGTGTCCGGGTGACGGTTAAGCAGGCTGGCTTCACTTTCTGGCTTGGGAAGGTGAGGCGAGAAAATACAAGCTACGCTTCTCCCGGATCCCGCTCATTGGAGCCGGAAAGAAGTGAAAAAATAAACATTGAGCTAAGCATGTAGAAACTTTTGCTGACACCTCTCAGGACGCGGGTTCGATTCCCGCCGCCTCCACCAATGATACCAATTCGAGCCCCTATCTTGTGTATGGGCTTGATTTATCAAACCTGTTCCACATTCCTTATTTTAGTAAGATGCACATTGTTGGAATTATAAATCCCATATTTTCAAAAGTTGAAATTACGCTTGACTTATTTCAAAAATATGCTAAACTGTGAAATAAGATGAGAGCAGGAATTTATATATCACAACCTCAAGGATATAAGGCATTTATACCAAAACCATTGCCGCCAAATCCACCTTTGTCTATGGATGAGGAATTAATAGATTTACTTTCCAATGCTGATCGGGCAATTGGGAGGCTGGATGGAATTACGGATACATTGCTTAATCCTGATTTATTTATTGCTATGTATGTGCGCAAGGAGGCAGTTATAAGCTCTCAGATTGAGGGAACGCAAAGTTCCCTTATAGATGTCTTAGAATATGAGGTTTTTGGAGGAAAACAAAAATTCCCCAGTGATATAGGTGAAGTAGTTAATTATGTAGATGCGATGAATTACGGATTGCAGAGAGTAAAAAGTCTTCCCCTTTCTTTGCGTCTCATCAAAGAAATTCATTCCAGACTTCTTGCGGGAGTAAGAGGACAGGAAAGGAGGCCGGGTGAGTTCCGTTCTTCACAAAACTGGATTGGACCATCTGGTTGTGCCCCCAAAACAGCTGAGTTTGTGCCACCTCCACCTCAGGAGATGATTAAGGCTATGGGAGAGTTTGAAAAATTTCTTCATGATGAATCTCCAATGCCAGCACTTATTACTTGTGGGTTAGCGCACTGTCAATTTGAAACCATTCATCCTTTTCTTGACGGTAATGGACGTATCGGAAGATTACTTATTACATTTCTTCTTTGTCAGAAAGAAGTTTTAACAAGACCTCTTCTTTACCTAAGCCATTACTTTAAACAACATCGGAGTCAATATTACGATTGCCTTATGTCAGTAAGGGATGAAGGGGATTGGGAAGGATGGATTAAATTTTTCCTGAAAGGGGTTTGGGAAGTTTCGAAGGAAGCGATTGAGACATCCCGTGACATTCTGTTTTTGAAGTCCGAACATACTCGCTTAATCCAAGAGCAGGTTCGTATTAGAAAAGGAATAGATCTCTTAGAATTGCTTTTTAGATATCCGATAATTTCAATATCAGAGGTTAAAAATAGGCTTCAGATTGCCTTTGGCACAGCCAACCGCTTAATCAATGATTTTGTGAGGTTAGGTATCTTGAAAGATATTACGGTTCGAAAGCGAAATCGGCTGTTTGGCTATGCTAAGTATTTAGATTTATTGCGCTCTGGTACAGATCTACCCACCCAGAGGTAGCCAAGGAAGCAACAATGGAGAGGTGCGATAGAAGACCAAACACCACTTCTGCTTAACTCTACGGCTGATATCAAGTGGGTTTTGTCCTACTACAGGGAATAGATTTAATCTGGTGGGGTTTCACCCAGGACTTCAACACGGACGCGGGTTATGCCGATTTCAAGCATATCCAGTTCTTTTGCGGCGGCTGGCGTCAAGTCAATTATCCTTCTCCATTTGAAAGGTCCTCTGTCATTAATTCTCACTATGACGCTCTTACCGCAGTCAAGTCTTGTAACACGGACATATGTTCCGAAAGGTAGAGTTCGGTGTGCGGCTGTAAACTTTGTTTCGTCAAATTCTTCACCGCTTGCCGTTAGTTTATTATTATCTTCCGCGCAGTACCAGGAAGCATATCCATAGAATCTTGGATTCTTGGAACCTGTGTGGTTGCACTGGACACATGCGGGAATGCATAACATCCATATGAGGATTGCAAGTAAATAAGCTTTTCGCATGTCAATAGAGAAGATATTTCTTCCGTTTTTCCTTGAATTTTTCTATTTTCTCTTCCCAGCTGTTTAGAATGGGTTTTATCTTCTCTCCTTTTTTCAACGTTTCTGATATGGTGGTTACACCAAGATATCTATCAAAGCTTCTCTTCCTCTTCTGGTTGAAGACGGAGGCAAATCGCTGCGGGTAGAGGTCTCTTATTGCCTCAAGAAGATGCAGTGCTGTAGAAAGGGGCATGAATGCAGCCTTGTCCACAATATGAATGTGAACTCCCTCACATTTTTCTCCGTGAAACTTTCCCCAAAATGGTTCAAAGAAGAATGGACGGAAAATCACGCCGGGCAGATTTTTCTCATTCATCTTTTCTGCAAGGGCATATGAAGATATCCAAGGTGCACCTACTATTTGAAATGGCGTGGTATATCCGATTCCAATTGAAATTAGACCTGTCTCACCGATAAGACCTGTTCCCGGGTAACCAAGAGCTGATTCAGGTGTTGGTATCCATGGTGAGGTTGGAATCCAGTTCAGACCTGTATCATCCCATACCATAGAGCGATTCCATCCTTCCATTTGTATAATTTTGAGGTTTACAGGCAGATTAAATTCGCCCTTATAAAATTTTGCAAGTTCACCGACTGTCATACCATGGACAACAGGGACCGGGTATAATCCAAGGAAAGATTTCTGACGTGCATTTAGAATTGGTCCTTCTATCTTCAATCCACCGAGTGGGTTTGGACGGTCTAAAACGATGAATTCTATTCCCTTTTTTCCTGCCTCTTCCATTGCAAGGGCCAGAGTGCTAATATACGTATACCAGCGGACTCCAATATCCTGGATATCAAACACGAGGGCATCCAGGCCGCGAAGCATCTTATCTGTCGGGCGTTTCTTCCCTCCGTAGAGACTGTGTACGGGAAGACCTGTATATTTATCGCTGGAGGACGGGACGCTTTCCCCTGCTTCTGTCATGCCGCGAAGACCGTGTTCAGGGGCGAACAGGGCTGTTAGGTTGACTTCCGGATGTTTGTGGAGTAAGTCAACTGTTGAAAGGAGTTTAGAGTTACAGCCTGTGTGATTTGTGATAAGCCCGATTCGCTTATCTCTCAAGATGCCAATTTTTTTCTCAAGCAGGACATCTATTCCAAGTTTTACATTACCCTTCTCAGCAGATGCTTTACCTGGAAAGCTGAACAGCAGGAATAAAAGAATTCCCAGCCTGCAGAACTTTTGCACGATTAGAGGACGTCTCCTTTGAAGAGTTTTGCTCCACAGTGTCTGCAAGTTTCTTCTTTTCTTGCATAACCATCGACAATGAGGCAGGAACGGCACCTTATATTCTCACGCACAGTATCACGGGTTACAATTTTTTTCTCTGTTTTCGGTTTGCTGGGCTTCCTGCTTTCTGTCCTCTTGGCTGCTGCCTTCTTGCTTTCCGCCCTCTTGCGTGCCGGACGGGTAGTTGTGGTTTTTTTCTTTTTAGCCATTGTTACCCCCCAGTTTTATTTTTGCAAAACGCCGCTTACCTACCTTGAGAATCATTCCTCCTCTCAGCTCAATCTCAGCTTCAGGGTCAGTGCACACCTTATTGTCCAGTTTAACCCCTCCCTGGACAATTAATCTTCGTGCTTCTCTTCTTGAACTTGCGAGTTTCGCCTCGACTAAAAGCTCAACAAGCCAGATTTCCTTCTTCTCTATCGCAACTTCAGGGATTTTATCGGGCAGTTCCTTCCTGACAAAAATTTTATGAAATTCTTCCTCACTTTTCCTCCCGGCTTCCTCTCCATAGTAGATGGAAGTAATCTCTTTTGCAAGACGCTTTTTCGCCTCATGCGGTGAAGAGTTTTCCGGGCAGGGAATTCCTAAGAGCAAATTGTAGTATCTATGGAGGATTTTATCAGGTATTGACATTAACTTACCATAAATTTCAAGAGGCGTTTCATCGATGCCGATGTAGTTACCCAGACTTTTGCTCATTTTCTGTTTCCCGTCAGTACCTTCAAGAATTGGAAGTAGAATGACAACTTCCGGGTCCTGCCCGAAATCCCTCTGAAGTTCCCTGGCCAGGAGAAAATTAAATCTCTGGTCTGTTCCGCCAACTTCTATATCCGCCTTCAGGATAACAGAGTCATAACCCTGTATCAGAGGGTATAAGAATTCATGTATACTGATGGGCTCTTTCTTGTTGAAACGCATGGAAAAATCATCTCTTTCAAGCATCCTTGCAACGGTGTAGTGCGAAGCAAGTTTTACAACATCACTGAGGCGCATGCCCTCACACCACTTGCTGTTGAGGACAAGCTCTGTTTTTTTCTTGTCCAGAATTTTGAAAATCTGCCTCTCGTATGTGGCGGCATTCTTGAGGACATCTTCTTTCGTAAGCGGCGGGCGGGTTTTTGATACACCGCTCGGGTCTCCGATACAAGCAGTGAAGTCCCCTATTAGGAAAATAACTTTATGACCGAGTTCTTGAAGTTGTCTCAATTTTTGCAGTGGAACAGTGTGCCCGAGATGTATATCCGGAGCAGAGGGGTCTGCACCATATTTAACTCGCAATTCCCTCTTTTGGCTATGGGCTTCCTTTAGTTTCTGAAGAAGTTCCTCTTCTGAAATTATATCAACCGTATTTTCTCTGATAATTTCCAGTTCTTTTTCAAAGTCCATGTTACTGTATCAGATTTGCTGCCATTTTATAAATCTGCGATGCTTTCTTTTTTGTCTTTGCTTCGGCAACTATTCTCATGACGGGCTCTGTGCCGGATGGCCGCACATGAACCCAGCAATCTTCCCACATTGCTTTAACCCCGTCTCTAAGGTCAAGTTTTGCATCCATGCCTGCCGGCAGACAAGTCTTAAGGGAGGAACGGACTTTCTTTAAAATATCTCTGCCCGCCCCTTTCACTGAAATTTTTCCCTTTTTAATATGATACTGCGGGATGGACCTTGCAAGCGCCGATATTAGCATATGTGTTTCTGCCATATATTGAAGAATAAGTCCCATGCCAATTAGACTGTCTCTGCCATAATGAACAGAAGGGAAAATCACCCCTCCGTTTCCTTCCCCGCCAATTACTGCAGATACCCTCTTCATTGTCTCTACCACATTGATTTCTCCCACTTTTGTCCGCAGACACCGGCAGCCAAATTTTTCTGCCACATCGTCTATTGCCATGGTAGTGGAGAGGTTGGTAACAACCGTACCGGGTTTGTGTGTGAGGACAAATTGTGTGGCAAGAGCAAGCGAATAATCCTCGCCCAGACACTTCCCCTCTTCTGAAACAATAGCGAGCCTATCTGCATCAGCATCCTGAGCAAAACCTATTTCTGCTTTTTTTTTGAGGATAACTGAGCGAAGCTCGCCGATATTCTTGGGGATTGGTTCCGGTGGACGGTTAAAGAAACCGCGGGTTTCACAGTTAAGTTTAATAACCTGACAACCGAGTTCTTTCAGGAAAGCAGGGGTTGCAACGGCGCCAGCTCCATTTCCACAATCAATAACAACTTTGAATTTTCTTCTCCTGATTAATTTTACGTTCAGTTTTTTCAGGATAGCATTGATGTGGAAAAGGTGAGCGTCTTTTTTCTCTCTGACTTCGCCGAGTTTCTCCCAGGGGACATAGTTTATTCCGCCCCCGCGCGCAGGGGTGGGACTTATTCTTGAGTGCTCATATACGGAGAGGAGCTTTTTTGCCAGAGTTTGACCAAGCAGAATTCCTTCACTTCTGTAGAATTTCAATCCATTCCACTCAGGTGGATTATGGCTTGCGGTTATACATATTCCGCCGCGAGCTTTAAGTTCCTGAACCATTATTTGGAGTGAAGGAGTTGGGGAAATACCGATATTGATTACGTCGCACCCTGAGGAAATGAGACCTGAGATTACTGCATCAAGGCACATTTGCCGGGAGATTCTGCTGTCAGTGGCAACAACTACTTTTCCACCGTGGAGAATTGTTCCGAACGAAGCGGCAAGTTTTGATAAAACATCCGGGGTGAGGTTTTCTCCAATTATTCCTCTCACCCCGGAAAGGCTAATTATCATAGGCTTCATTTCTCAACTATATCCAGCCCGATTTTCCTCCGTTCAGGTTCAATACTAACTATTTCTACATCAAGAATATCTCCTTCAGAAATTTTCTTGTCACCCATGCGGGAGGTGTGAAGCAGTCCTTCAACGCCCTTTTCAAGTTCAATAAATGCACCAAAAGAGACAACCTTTGTTACTTTCCCTTTTACTCTATCCCCGATATGATATTTTTCTCCTATTTTCCCCCACGGGTCTTCCGTAAGCTGTTTTAATCCGAGCGATATTTTTTTATTGTCGGGATCAATTTCAAGCACAACTGCCTCTACTTTATCACCCTTCTTCAAAATTTCCGAAGGGTGCTTAATATTTCCCCAGGACATATCGGAAATATGGATAAGACCATCAATTCCTTTCTCCAATTCAAGAAATGCACCGTAATCAGTGAGATTGTGTATCTTTCCCTTGACTTTTGAGCCGGCTGGATATTTTTCCTCAACAAGAACCCACGGGCTTGGCTCAACCTGTTTCATTCCGAGGGATATTTTCCCTTTCTCAGGTTCAATACTGAGAACAACCACTTCAACCATATCTCCAATAGCGGCTACTTCAGAAGGATGGGAAAGTCTTTTCGTCCAGGACATTTCGGAAATATGAACAAGACCTTCTATGCCTTTTTCAAGCTCCACGAAAGCGCCGTAGTCGGTAATATTTACCACGCGCCCGGTATGTTTGGAATCTACGGGATACTTCTCAGCGGCTTTCAGCCATGGACTTGGTGTTTTCTGTTTTAGTCCGAGCGAGATTTTCCTTTTTTCCAGATTGAGGTTCAGGATGACAACTTCCACCTCGTCTCCAACCGCAAGAATTTCTGAGGGGTGCGATATTCTCCCCCAGGAAATATCTGTTATGTGCAGTAGCCCATCTATTCCCCCGAGGTCAATGAATGCGCCAAAATCAGTGATGTTCTTAACTTTCCCCTTATGTGCCTGGCCGACCTTGAGGCCAGATAGAAGTTCAGTTTTGCTCTGTTCTTTCCCTGCTTCAATCGCAGCTCTGTGAGATACCACGATATTGCGTCTTGCCTCGTTCATCTTTATTATCTTAAAAGGAAGAGTTTTGTAGGATATCTCCCGTGATTGTAAAGATACCTGTGATGCTGGTAGAAACGCATCAATCCCAGCATTAACAATGTATCCTCCTCTGACCTGTCTTTCCACCTTACCTTCTATAATTTCTCCCTTGTGGTATGAGACCTGCAATTTCTGCCAGTTCTTGAGCTGGTCTGCCATCTGTTTTGAAAGGACAACTGTTCCATTCTTATCTTCTAACTGGGCAAGCACAACACTTACCTCATCCCCTACCTTTACGGGCCCGGAAAACTCACTGAGCAATACTGTCCCTTCAGATTTATAGCCAATGTCACTCAGTGCATATTTCTAATCAACCTGGATAAACTTTCCCTTTACGATTGTTCCAGGTTTCAAATTCTGGATAGTTTCCTCATACATTCTTGCTTGTTCTTCTCGTTTTTCTACCAT
>JAUWGW010000022.1 GCA_030606215.1 bacterium | reverse complement strand
TATTTAGGAAAGTCTAAAGTTTGCTCCCAACTTTGCTCCCGAAGGTCGAAAACAACCATTAGTGCTAAAAATCCACTTCTTTATATTCCTACAGCGTCAATAAGATATCCTATGCGTAAAAAAAGTGGCGAAAAAGGCTTGTCAATATCTAAAGTGCGGAGCCGCTCTTCCAGGCTTTTTCCATTGCAGATAAGGACAGTCTCAGAATTTGCCCCTTCCCCGATTTGACTGTAAGAAACGGTTCCTCTACCACACCACCGAGATGAAAAAGTTTTAAGCCATAATCCGCAAAAATCTTCTCAACGCCCGAACTGTGTTCAGGTGGAACTTCCAGGACAAAACCACTGGATTCGGAGAAAAGCTTCTTATCATCTCTTAGAGGAGAATCTATCTTTTCGAGGTCAATTTCGGCCCCTTTATATGTCGACATCTGGGGATGTCTCCCACAAACCAGCATCTCCGAGAGTGTTACTGCAAGTCCTCCGCCTGATATATCATGCGCAGATTTGAGCCAGCCTTTATGAATGCAATCTATGACTCCATATATCGCCCCTCTTTCCTCCTCATAACGAACTTTCGGGACATTTTTCCCGAGTTCACCGAATACTCTGCGATAATATTCAGAACCCCCAAGCTCATCATATCTCTGCCCGACGAGGTATATCCGGCTACCACTCTCCTTGAACCTCATTGTTATTGCGTGACTGTAATCTTCAATTATGCCGATACAGGCCACTATAGGAGATGGAGCTACTGCCACACCTCGTGCAGATTCGTTATAAAAACTCACGTTTCCCGACACAATCGGGACAGGAACTTCACAATGCCCCTTAAGCCACAAATTCTTAGCCGCATCACTTACACCGCGAACCCCTCTTTCAAACTGCCAGAAGGATTCTCCTCTTTCCGGATTACCGTAATTGAGACAGTCAGTAAGCCCGCTTGGTGCAGCTCCAACACAAGCCACATTTCTCATTGCTTCAGCTACTGCAGTTGCCCCTCCCCAGTATGGGTCAATCAAACCATATACAGGATTCCCATCAGCAGCTAAAGCCACACCAACCATACTCCCCTCTTCCTCAAGAGGGGCAATTACTCCTGCATCAGCCTCTCCTGGTCTTATCACTGCATTCCCCTGAACCTCTGTATCATAAAAACGATAGATTCCCTCACGAGAGCAGACATTTGGACTTCCCAATATTTTCAGAAGGACATCCCCTAACTCAGCCGGCATTTCAAACTCCGGTTCAGCCAAATGTCTCACTACAGGCTTCGCTTCTCTCTCATAGAAAACACCTTTTGTAACCTCATGTATAGGAATATCGCATACTTTCTCACCTTTGAAACGGAGGATGTATCTATCTCCCGGCGCAACCTTCCCTATCACCCCTGCTCTCGCTCCTTCATATATATTTGGCAGGTCCCAATCCTCATTATAAATTTTAAGGACTCCCTGCGTCAACTCAGGCGGAACAATGAGAAGATACCTCTCCTGAGTCTCACCACAGGCTATCACTTCAGGTGGCATATCAGATAGGGAAACATGCACTTTTTCGAGGTCTATTTCAATTCCATAGTTTCCTGAGGCTCCCATTTCAGACGAAGCACAGGCTAATCCCCCACCACCTAAATCCTTAAAACCAATCTCAAATCTTCTCTCCCGCGCAAGTTTCCATACTGACTCATTTGCTTTGCGCATAAGCAAAACATTCTTGAGAAACGGGTCGTGAACCTGGACAGCTCCTTTTTTCTCTTCTTCCTTCTCTCCATCCAGTATTTCTGATGCAAATGTTACGCCGCCAAAACCGCTGTCATCCGTAGGTTTGCCAACCAGAATGACATCATATCCATTCTCGCCGGCTCCTTCCGGAGCGCAACTGTGAATTATCTCATCTTCCCTGATAATCCCAACAGCGACAACATTGACAAGACAGTTATCATCAAACGATTTATCAAAATAGACATCCCCACCAATATTCGGAACCCCGAGTGCGTTGCTATACTCCCATATTCCATCCACAACACCACTTGCAATCCATTTTACCCTCGCGCTATTCTCCCCCTCAGGGTCTCCAAACCGCAGCGGGTCAGCTACCGCCACAACCCTCGCACCCATACAATCAACATCGCGGACAATGCCGCCGATACCGGTTGCCGCACCCTCTACGGGGAGAACCTGTGAAGGATGATTGTGACTCTCATGCGCAATCACAACACCATATCTTTTCCCGTCAATTGTCGTAAGATAAATAATTCCGGCATCCTCCTCTATACTCTGTATGACATTTGGAGCTTTCAGGGGGAGATATTTCTTGAGCACATTCCTGCTGCTCTTATATGAACAGTGTTCACTCCATTCAATATCAAATATGAAACACTCAACAATTGTTGGGTCTCTGCCAAGGATGGAGACAATCTTCCTTGCTTCCTGTGGAGTCAAACCAAACTTCCTCTTCCTCAACTCCTTCTCAAGAAGCTTATCTTCTTTAAACTGACTTATAGGAAATACCTTTTCCAACATCCTTTTTTCTCCAGTAAATACTCATCAAAACGTTCTACGCTCGGATTTTAACAAGCGGGAGGGCAGAAATCAAGAGAAAATGAAAATAATGGTGGGAATAAATGTAGAAATTTTGCCCCAGAGTTTTATTGCCTTGTTGAGAAAGAATCTGTTACTTTGACAGGACCTCCCCAATACCGACATGTATAATAGTGACGATTATTGAGAACTTTATCATTTCGGACATTTGACAGATATATATATTCTGGGGATAATCTCTCAAAAGATGCTAACCATAACTCACCCAATGTAGGGTCAAAAGGAACCCACCCACATCCTTTTATATAAATTTCAGCCCAAGCATGTTTAGGAGTGTTCTCACATTCAATGTTGTAACCTACAATAACCCTGGCAGGAATGCCTTTTGTCCTGCAAATAACCACGAAAAGGTCAGTAAATTCACTACAATCGCCTTTTTTCAATTTGAGAGCCTTTGCTGCTCCCAGATCTGTTGGGTTATACCCTGCATATTCAATATTTTCTAATACGTAATAATAAATATTTTCTATAGTATCAATTTGAGTCTTTCCAGTGCTCCTTTTAGAAGCTTCTAATATAGATGGATTGTTTTTCTCTAAATACTTTTCCTCAATTAAATATTTTATTGGAATCATTCCATCAGTTGCTTTGAAATTGTTAAGGGCAGTATCCAAATCATATCTAATTAGTTGTGCCTTCACGCTTATCTTAATTTCAAAATCATGTTCTGGATTCAAAAAGACAAATTCAGCGTATCTATTTCCCTCTACGTCATAGATTTTTGAAGGGGTTACCGAATAGTTTACATCAAGTATTGACTGTCTATCTTCTATGGTTTTGGGGATGAGACAGATAAATTTTATCTTAGAAGTCTTCCCTGTTAGAGAGAATTTGTAAATCACATCAAAGGAGACATTGTTAATATTGGATTGAACACGAGCAAAGTGACAAGAAGATAGAAGGGATAAGGCGAAAATTGAGTAGATTTTTAAATAGTTAATTTGTGTCATCTGAAACAAACAAATTGGCAATGAGTACTACCGGTTTCAGATGCAATCGAACGAGTCCTCTTAACCAAGGCGTATTCTTAATAGACCTGGCAATGCGCGGGGATATTCTGCAGTAGGTCTTAACAAAGAATCTCCCAAATGTATTTTTTAACAAAAATTCATCTCTAAATCTTGATAGCGTCTTAACCTCTTCAGCAAACGATGTCTCATAAGCCGCTGTTGCTATAAAACAACCACCACCTTCCACTATGTCACCCCACGAAACTTCTATTGCCTCTGGCATTTTGAAGCAGCCAACTTCTGTCCATGTCTCAGTAAACATAAATGGCCCATAAGCAATAATTGTTTCGTTGCTTGTGCCCTCATACAGTAATACAGTAACTTGACATAAGATGCTTGTATCCCCTATTACGCTACTACCTGACGGGACTAGAACTTGAATATAATAATACCCATCCATGGCATCAGCTAAGTTGTATTGCTGCTGGTCTGTACTGCAACTCATCCATCCCCCTATTGCAGTCGTATCATTCCAGCAAGAGCACACCTCTCCAGTAGGCTCAGTAATCATTAGGTCCAAAACGCGTGAGCTACCAGAATATAGATTACAGCTAGCAGTTAAGGTTACTATTATGTCATTTGGGGCTGCTACGCCAATCCCAGGCAAGAATCTGACTAATACGAAACCTAAAACTCCTATAATCAGAAGCAATCCTGTTATTCTTAACAAAGGCCGACATGAAATTCTACTTATGTTCATTCCCTTTCCCCTCTTCTACATAGTCTTACGACAACTGCTTTCCCCTTCCTCTATTGCTGAGACAGAGACTTTTGCTTTAAAACTATTGCGAAACATGTCCTGAGTACAGCTCCCAGAGAAAAACATTGGCGAGCACTTAAGCTCCTCAAAGGGATTTCGTCGAGTTCGCATTTAATCTGCAGTAGCTTCCATTAAATTTCTTTTTATGATACCAATAGGTAGTATCTATGTCAAGAATTTTCGCTACCTATAGGCAGTAGACTTGTTGATTGCATAGGAATAAAATTCCACTGTCAGGTTGACAGTGTAAAGATATTACATTTGGTTACAGATGTGAGTCCAGATGTCTGAAATTAACAAGCGGGTAGGTTTTAAAATAAGAGAATGTCGTGCGAAATATGGCTGGAGCCAGGAGCAGCTTGCTCTTGAAGCAGACCTCCACAGAGCCTATGTTGGACAGATAGAAAGAGGGGAGAAAAACATAGGCTTGAAGAATCTTGAGAAAATCGCAAAGGCTCTTGATATTCCAACCGAATATTTAGTAAAAAAGTAATTTGTTATGCAGGCCATTCTATGATGCCCACTTTATAGAAATCTTGCGATGCGACCGGACACAATCCCTCAAGTACAAGTTGATCAGATTCTGATACGGGATCCCGGTTTCCTTTGCCAATTGCTTAAAGTAATCAATTATGTCGATTCCCATTCGAATAGTGATCTGTCTCTTCAGTCTCCTGGCATAGGGATTTTTCCACCCTTTCATTTTTGAGAAATCATATTCTTTTCTCATTGTCTTCCCCCTGTATATACTTTTTGTTCCTTTTTCGTTGCTTTCCTCGCTGAAATAATTCTAATATCCCATGTGAACTTAAGCACTTTCATACATACAGTGTAAATATATTGTAGTTATATGTCAAGAAGATTCGGTCAGAAAGACATGACAGGGCTTAAGTGCAATAAACTTAATGTACCATTAAACATATATTGTCTCTTACTTGAAAATCGATATTAAGTTATTTTCTTTTTATTCGAGGAATCAACATTGGAACTTCTCTCATATAATCTTCATAATCTTTCCCATATTTTTCTAAAAGTAATTTTTCTTCATGTTTTGAGATAAAACAATAAAAGGCAATAATAATAATCCAAATAATTGTTGCCATAATAGAAAAAGTGAATATTAACAAACCAAGGTAAAATAATATAGATCCAAGATATATAGGATGGCGAACTACACCGAAAACTCCTTTTTTAATAACGCTTGGCTCCTCTCGAATTTCGCCAAATACTATATTTAGACCAGTTTTTGCTAAATATCCTGCACTGAACAGAATTATAATTGATAATGGTGTTTTTACAAATAATGGAATATACTTTGAAATAAAGTTTGAATAGTTGATGAAAAATGAATCAACTATCCATAATGCTAAAAATATAATTAAAAGTATAATCTGTCCTAAATCACCTAAAAAATGTTCACCTGTTAAATCCTGTCTATTTTCATGTCTTTTTCTATCGAATATTTTTTCTCTTTCCATAATAAATTTTCTATTTTTCAACAGCTTCCTGAATACCAAACTGTCTCATAAGCAGGTTTCCCTTCCCGCTTCAAAACCTTAATAAACTGCTTAAAATCAGGTGTTCTTTTCAGTTGTCTTGTTGTCATATTATATATCCCTAACGCTTGAGCTCAGCGGCGCGGCTTGTCCGCGTCCGCTGGAGTGCCTTGTTCGCGCACTTTTCTGTTCATCGTCATAGCCATCTGAGAGCGCAGCAAACGAAAAGGATAGAACCAGAACTGGTACGGAAAAGATCGATCCTTCTGTCTTGTCAGCGACACGTACTTATTCAGTCGGTCAGCAGGAAACTGACCAAAGCGAGGACAGTGCTCTCCCAATATGCGCTGCACTTTGTGTCGTAGCAGTTGGTTTCTCTGGCAATAATCCTGTGGACATGCAGGGAGCCAATAGGCTGATTTCTTGATTGCTTCTTGCCAATCATTTTTGTCTGGCCAAGTAGACGCAGCCAGTTGTGTATCAGCAGCCAGATCCGCAACGGATACGTTTGGGAGGAGCTTACCTGAATACGGATCGGCAACCCATTTTTCGTTTCCTTTTCTGATCTCGCAGATTGTGTGTGGTGAAACCAACGTTTTGGGGTCCCGGAGGTACACAATCTGGGTTTCGTATCCAAACTGATATGCTAACTCACACAAGACCCATGCCTGTCGGTCGCACACGCCTTTCTTCAAATGCCATATTGTATAAGGCCATAATATATTTCCCTTCGGCGGTTCCAAAGGCTCTATCCGTCCACGGACTGCCGTAAACAGTGCAGAGATTGGAGGATGATCCTCCTCGGCTTCGCTCACGATACGGTGAGCAAGTTTCTTGAAGAAAAAAGCGTGCCTCCAAGATTGGAAGTCCCACACATTGAAGCCAGCCTCCAGGTAGTCAGGGTTTATGCCGTTCTCCTTGCATAGCCTGAGATATGCTGGCTGCAAAGGGGAAGACGGTATACTGCCACAGATTTCGGTGGCCAGTTGCACTGCGGCGCTAGCAGCTCCCGCTTCCACAGCCTCGTGCCACTGAGTCACCCGTCTGCTGAGCTCCTCCGTCTCTTTTCTTTCGTTAGGGGCATCGGTACCACAGCCAAGAACCAGCAACAGAACGGCCCACATTGCGACCCCGATGATTCTGTAAGTTGTCTGTTTCATGCGCGAACGGCCAAGCTAACCTTCCGGGAAAGTCTCAAAAGTGGGGAATAAATCCGGACTATGGCAGAATCTCATCAAGTTTCTGTGTTGCGACGCAGATGACTTTATCAGCCCCACCGTAGTAGACAAATAGTCTCTCACACTTTACAAATGCGCCGCATGTGAAAACAACATTGGGAACATCTCCCTCTCTCTCGTATTCCTTATCAGGTTCCAGGATTGGTTCTCTTGAACGATAAATTATCATTTCCGGGTCATCCAGCGCAATCAGAGCAAGACCAAGTCTGTAAATTTTTGTTTCATCCACTGCATGATAGATGAATAGCCACCCTCTTGGCACCTTCACAGGTGGAGCTCCTCCTCCTATCTTCAGTTTCTCCCAGCTATTTCCTCTCGGCATCATAATAATATTTGAATCTCTCCAGTGGTGGAGGTCATTAGAATAGGAAACCCAGATATGCGGCGGGATTCTGTGATATATCACCCATCTACCATTTATTCTCTCAGGTAATATAACCACATCCTTATTGTTAACTCCCGGGAAAGGATATCTTCTCTTACCCCAGTCCCATCTCTTGTTAAGGAAATCATCAACCTTTATTGTAACCTGCCCGATTTGAGCAGTTTCTCCAAATGCGGTATAGAACATGAAATATTCCTGCCCAATTTTTGTTATCCTTGGGTCTTCACATCCTTTCGCCTCAAACTCATTATCCGGGGAAAATATTGGCTGCGGCAGCCTCTCATCTATATGGAAACCATCAGAAGATGAGGCATACCCGAACCTGGAAATATTGTCATCCCCCATAGCTCTGTAAACAATATGCGCTCTCCCCCCATCATAAAATGAGGCACAGTTAAAAACACATCTCGATTCCCACGAATTTTCAGGAATCGGCTTAAGTATTGGGTTTCCTTCAAATTTCTCAAGCATGTTCTAACGAATTGAATACCTCAATGAATTTTTTTGCTATAACCTCAGGTGAATTCTCTCTGGCGAAACTCTCAGCTCTTTCCCTCTGCATCTTATATCTTTCCCCATCTTTAAAAAGGTCGGTAAGTGTCTCCTTTAAATCCTCAAAATCAGCATACCTGATTACTTCTTCTTTGAAAGGGAAAAAGAAATCCGACTGTCCGGGAACAAGAATAGGACAACCTGCTCCCAGCGCCTGGAATACGGTTGACGAGACAACTGCTCGATATCTGCTCTGGAACTTATGAAGTACCACAGCATCAGATGCAAACAGATAATCGTCAAATCTCTCACGAGACAGAGGTTCCTCCCTCCGCACAATCATCCACCTTGGAGGATTCTCCTCTTCCAGAAACTCATAATCCGGCGGTATCAGAATAACAAGCACATCCTGCTCTTTTAACTCACCGGGCAGTTCTCTCAGGAATGGTCTATATCCCCTTTGACAGAACTGATAAACTATCTTCTTATCAAGAGGTAAATTAAGCTTTTTCCTTGCTTCAACCTTATCCTTCTTCCTTATAGGGAAACAGGGGAAATGTATCAACTCGCCATCCGGATAGACGGTATCCAGGAAAGTCTGCCTTCTACAGAAATGAACCACCTTATCCCATTCAAACTGGTAAAACCAGGCTTCTTCTGGAAGTGCATTCTCATGGGCAATATGTACAGTTTTTGCAGTCCTGCGAATAAGCGGGAAGATTTTTGCGAGATTATCCACCGGGAGCATGCTAAGGTCCTGGACGACGAAAATATCAAATTGTCTCGTCAATATAGGTGTTGGGTCAAAATAATTTGTTTTCCTTGTCCCAAAACATCTTCTCACATAATCTTCATCTTTATCCGTGAAACCTTCACCGTGAAAATCCTCTTTTATGTGACTGAAGATTGTAACTTGGTGCCCCATCTCAATCCATGCTTTCGCAACTGGTTCAGCATGGACTGCAACTCCACTATCCGTGTTCCACGCAGTCATCATCCCTATTTTCACTTATTCCCCTCCCCCAATAATTTCCTTTACCACATAAGTTGGCTTATTCTGGGATTCATGATAGGTTCTAGCCTGCATTTCACCAAGCAATCCCATACTGATAAACTGTATCCCCACAAAAATAAGAAGTACAGATAGAAATAGCATCGGCCGATTCCCGAGCGGAATCCTGAAAAACTGTCTTTGTATAACAAGCAAGACACCAATAACAAAACCAATTGCCCCTGAAATGATACCTAAAAGACCAAAAATCTGTATTGGTTTTGTTGAGAAACTTAGGAGGAATCTTACCGTTATAAGGTCAAGAATAACTGTGATTGTTCTTGAAAGACCATATTTTGACCTGCCGTGCTTTCGTTTGGAATGTTTCACTACAACCTCACCTATTGATGCCCCAAGCCATTTTGCAAGGGCGGGGATGAATCTGTGCATCTGTCCATAAAGATCAATATTTTTAATAATCTCTCTGCGATATGCCTTCAGGGTGCATCCGTAGTCATGGAGATAGACTCCTGTTATTCTTGAGATGACTTTATTAGCGAGGAAAGACGGTATTCTCCTCGTAAGAAGTTTGTCCTTCCTCTCCTTACGCCATCCGCTTACAACATCATACCCCCCTTCAATTTTCTCAAGCAGTTTTGGAATATCTTCAGGCTCATTCTGCAAATCGGCATCAAGGGTTACAATTATGTCGCCCTTAGCATATTTGAACCCGGCAGACAAAGCCGCAGTCTGACCGAAATTTGCACGAAATCTTATTACAAGGACATCTCTATCTTTTTCAGCAAGATTTTTCAGGATTTTGAAACTATCATCCTTACTCCCATCATCAATAAAGATGATTTCATAACTCTTGCCCAGTTTATCAAGAACTCCTTTTAATGAAGAATAGAGTTCTTCTAAACTTTCTTCCTCATCCATAACCGGAATTACAACTGAAATATCCATTTATATCACCCTATAATTGATTGTGCCACTATCTATATCTTTTTTAAAAGCTTCAATAATTTCACCTTTTGCACTGAAGTAGATAATCTGCCAACCTGATTCGGAAATCTTCTTCAAGACGCGTGTGAGCTCCTTCAGCCTGTCCGGGTCAGCTTTTATGAAGGGGTCATCCATGATGAAGAACCCTTCTCTGCCCTTTAAGAGCTTTTCCCCGAGAGCAAGCCGAATAGAAAGATATAACTGGTCATAAGCACCTCCAGACAGTTTCTCTGCAGGCAACATTTCTCCGTCCCTGCGTTCAACTTGAATTTCTCCTATCTCTTGTTGGAAGAGCACTTCTTTGTAAAGACCCGCTGTTATTTCGTTAAAATACCTTGAAACAGCGCTATCTTTGCCAAAAAGTTCGGAAACTCTCCTTTTCTCTTCCATTTCTATCTCTTCAAAAATTTCTATGGCTTCTAAAGCCGCATTCTTATTACTCTCATTTTCCACTATGAATTCCTGCAGCCTATTTCTAACCGCGTCTAAATCCACAGATGTTTTGCAATGCAAGTAATCTTCCAACTGTAGAATTCTATTTGATTCTCTCTCTATCTCCTCCAGGTCCTTCTGAAATCGCCTCATTTCCCAATTTATCTCATTCAATCTCCCTTCGTGTGTTTTTCTCTCTTCCTTCAATTTTGAAAGGATCTCTTCATCAAATTCTATATCCTCAGCCTTTCCCTTATACTCTTGAATGTTTTTTATTTCTTCATCCCAGTGATAAATATTTTCCTCCAATGTTTCCCCCTTCGCTTCAAAAAGATTTTTCAAAATACCCTTTTGTATCCCTATTAACTCCCTCCTTTTTTCCTTCATCCCTTCTACTTCCCTGCCCTCACTAAAATATTTCTTTTCAAACTCCTGAATATTTGAAATAATTCCTTCAATATTTTCTGCGTCCAACTCAAGCCCTGAAGCATATGATTTAATTCCTGCAAATGCTTTTGCAAGTGAAGCTCTATTTCTCATAAATTGGAACTTGAATATCCACGAAGTCACAGTGAAAATCGCGAATAATACAGATAATGCATAAAATAAGAATGAAGAAACAGTGATAATTCCAAGCAGAGATAGCCCGAGGAGTACTGGAGAAATTATTGCCACAAAAGTGAAAAATTTACCTTTTGTCTCCTGCCCCGCGGTTTCTTCTTTCCTCATTTCATAGACACTCATCTCCGGTCTAATTTTTTCATCTATTTTTCTCCTTTTATCCCTGAGAATCTGTAGATATTGTTCTTTCTTTCTCAATTCTTCTGCTTCCGGAGATTGTTCTTCTTCTTTAAGCTCTCTCAGCGCCCCTTTTCCCTTCTCGTATTTCTCTCTCTTTCTGGCTGCTTCAAAATTTTCTATTTCTCTCTTAGTCCTTTTTAGCTCCTGGCTGTATCTTACCAACTCTTCTTCAAGCTTGTCAATTTTTTCTTCTTTAATTTTGCTTTGCAATTTATTCATTTTTTCAATTAAACCCCGAGCTCCATTTACTCTCGTCTTCATTTTTCCAAACTCATCCCTGTCGGAAAGTTCTGCTTCGCTATCCGCCCGTGTCAACTTTCCCAGCTCCTGAAGTTTCTTTTTTATAGAAGCTATATCCTTTGTCCTTAAGCCTGTAAGACGATCTGTTACATTAGTATAAAACTCACTTTCACGGGCAATAGACAGGTCGCTATTCCTTACAATGAAAATATTGCGGCACTCCGAGGGAGTAAACCCTGCAACTTTCATTAAGTCCCCTCTCTCCGGTAGTTTGATTTCTTCACCATTCTCATCTTTTAGGATTACATAGCCTTCCGGATTTTCCTCTACCCTGTCTATATGTTCAAAATCCCTAACTTTCCGCCCTAACAATAATTTCACAAGAGCATCTATCGTAAGGGTTTTCCCTTCCTCATTTTTACCGAAGAATAGATTGAAATTATTCAACGAAATCCTACCTGTATCCGGCAAAGGCCCATATCGTGTTATTGCAAATTCCCTGATTTTCATGCTCGTGCGGACATCATTGCTTTAATTGCTATATCGCGCATCTGTTTTTTCTTCCCTTCCTCATAATCAGCTCGTTCAAGTTTTTTTAGGAATCTTTTAAATAAGGCATCTTCAATTACCTCACGGATATCTCTGAACTCGTAGTGTTCCTCAATGCATTTGTTAGAAGTCAATTCCTTTATTTGTTTTACAAACTCTTCTTCATCCATTCCGATGGTTTCACTGTTTACAAACCCGCTAACTCTAAGAATAACCCTTGCATTAGGATGAAGATTGCTGAATCGCCTCTCCACAACCTCCACGGGACTTTTGTCTTCAAAAGGATTAAGTTCTATAACTACTTCTTCATAGTGAGGGGTATCAAGGAGGTATTCCTGAGGCGGCTTTCCGACTTCGAAGATATTCACTTTTCTCTGCCCCGTTTCTCTTTTAGTTATTGAAACAGGAGAGCCCGGATAAACAAAATATCCTCCATTTTCTAACTTCCAGACATCAAATCTTGAATGGAAATGACCTGCAAGGACATAATCAATATTTAAATCTTTGAAATAAGAAATCTTAATCGGCATATATCTTTCTTCGCCCTCGTCTCCAAAATCCCATCTGGAGCGGAAAGCATCAAGCAGTTCTCCATGGAAGAAGAGAATGTTTTTCTTATCAGCAGTCAAATTGTTTTTCAAGGAATAGAGCTTATCAAGGATCTTTTCTCCTTCTATAGGTTCAAAAGGCATTCCCCATATTCTTACATCCCCGCATTCAAAAGGAGCATTTAAATCGCTTAAGATAAGGACATCCTCCCCGAAATACTTACCCCCCTTGTATGAATCACTATCATGATTCCCAGGAATTAAGCAGATTTTAAATCCATTATTGGAGAAAATCTCCCTTATCTTATCTCTTAAGTTTTCAGCGTCAATACCTCTATCAAAAAGGTCCCCGCTTATTACAAAAAGCTCAATGCCTTCTTCCCTGCCAATTTCAATCAATTTCTTCAGAGTCTCCCACCTCTCATCCTCATACCCCCTCAAATGTATGTCTGCTGTATGAAGTATCCTCATCTGTAAAAACTCCTTATTGCATCTGCTACACAATGCACATGGGTATCTGAGAGCTCCGGGAAAATTGGAATTGCAAGCACTTCTTCTGCCATCTTCTCCGCAACGGGAAAATCTCCTCTCTTAAACCCGAGAGACTTAAATCCATCCTGCAAGTGTAATGGAACCGGGTAATATATAGCTGTCTGAATTTGCTTAGAAGCGAGATAATTCTTAAGCTTATCTCTCTGCCTGCACCGCAGACAGTAGTAGTTATACACATGCTTTGCATATTTTGCCTCAAAAGGCACGATTACTCCTGTATCTTCAAGCTGCTCCCTGTAAAGTTTAGCGATATTGCGACGAAGAGTTATCCAGGTATCCACTTTCTTCAGCTTCACTCTTAAGATAGCCGCCTGAAGTTCATCCAGTCTGCTGTTGTAACCGCGTGTTTCGCAGTTGTATTTTTGTTTTGAGCCGTGAGCCCTCAAAAGTCTTATCATATCCTGCAACTTTTCATCATCCGTAACCACCATCCCGCCATCTCCGTATGCTCCAAGAATTTTTGTAGGAAAAAAACTGAGACAACCCGCTTTCCCGAAAGAGCCAAGTTTCTTTCCTTCACACTCCCCCCCCAAAGCCTGAGCCGCATCTTCAATTACAATGAGATTATGCTTCCGAGCCGCCTCCATGAGAGAAATCATCTCAACTGAATGTCCGTAAAGATGAACGGGTAAAATAGCTTTTGTATCACCGGTTATCTTCTCATGGAGTTTACTCACATCAATATTAAGAGTCTGGGGGTTAATATCACAAAAGATAACTTTTGCACCAACCCGGAAGATTGCCTCTACAGTGGCAACAAAAGTAAACGGAGTTGTAATAACGCTGCTCCCTTCCCCAATACCACAAACTCTGAGAGCTAAAACAAGAGCATCTGTTCCAGAGGCAACCCCAACCGCATATTTAACTCCACAGTAAGAAGCAATTTCCTCCTCAAGCCGCAAGACTTCCTCACCGAGGATGAATTTGCCTCCCCTTAGAACATCTGCAATAGCAGAATCTACCTCATCCTTTATCCCTTCATACTGCGCTTTTAAATCAAGAAATTCCACCTTCATGAATATTGCTCCTTCTCAAGAAAATCGGCGGCAAATTTGTATACATTTCTTACTTTCTCCCTGAAAATTGAAGCGCTATACTTTGATTCAAACAGTTTCCTCCCCTCCTCACCAATTTTATCACGCGCATGGCTATCCTCTATGAGATGTAAAATACCTTCAGAAAAATGTTGAGCATCAGGTTCTACCAGTATTGCAACCTTATCATTCAGAACTTGGTTATGCATCGGCAGGTCTGTTGCAACTATTGGTTTACCTGAAGTAAGATAATAAAATATTTTCATTGGTGTATTTGTCCCCTTCAACCTGGGAGAAACAAGAATATCTGCAGTTTCAAGGTAAGATGGTATTTCTTCAAAAGCTTTCTTTCCCTGGAATAAGACTGAATCAAGGATACCAACTCGCTCAGCATATGCTTTAAGTTTCTGAATCTGCTGCGGTTCCCCGCCAACCAGCAAAAGTTTTACACTTTTCCCGTTTTCCAATACAAGTGAGATGCTTTCTAAAAGCATCTCGATTCCCTGATACATCTCAAAATTACCAACATACATAACAGTAACACTATCTTCGCTGACACCAAGTTTCTCCCTGGCGGGCTCGATTTTCTTTTCGGGAAATTCAATAGCGCAATCCTCAACCTGAAAAATTTTCTTACCGGGAGCAGCGCAAGCCGCCAATTCAGTGAGCGCAGAGCATACTGTCAGAACAGTAAGTGAATTCCTAATCACAATCTCCTCCAGGCTCCTTATAAATTTCAAAAGCAATCTGTTTTTAAGTTTGCCGGTGTAGGCGAGCTGGTCGGAAATGCAGGAATCCATATCATAAATATAGGGAATTTTAAACACCTTCTTGATTATAAATGCAATAAATACGGATTCCTCAACCGCATGTACTAAATCATATCTTTTTGAGATAACCATTTTAATTGTTTTTAAAAAGAGAAAAGGGTCAAGTATTATTTTGGCAAACGATGGCCCTATTGGAACATATTTTATAAATGGTATTTTTGCTATTCTATAGATATTCACATTGTTCAATGAGACATCTTTCCCAATATGGTATGTAAGAAGGTCAACTTGATGTCCCATATCGCCTATAAAATATAGAAGCTGCCTTATATTTATAGGCGTCCCCCTTACTTCAAAAAACGGTTCTGGAGCAAGAAAAAGTATTCTCAAGAGCAGCCTTTCTTAAGAACTCGCTTGTAAAGTAGAAGAGCAATTGGCAGAAAAATGAATAGTTCAACAATCATCGTTCGCAGATTATGCCAGTTGAAGATACTTATCACTGAATCCCCTCTTAAAACTTCCGGCAAGAATGCATATCTGAAATAGAAATATTTCCCGCTAAAAGGCCAGAGGAGAGGTATCCCAAATGGAGCAGCACGATCAATTGCAATGTAATCAATGGCAAGATGTGATAGGACCAATATAAAAGCAATACTCCCCAATTTAAAGCCGTTTTTCTTCTTCGCAAGAGCCCACACAGCTAACGATACGATAAATGCAAAAAAAATTGAGTGAGTTCCCCTGTGATGATAATAATTCATATTCCCTGCAAAGATGCCGGGTAGAAAATCAATATCAGGTAAACAGGCAGCAATGGCACAAAATAATAGAGTTTTCCAGTCACTGAATTTTCTAAGGACCAGAAAACATATACTTACACCTACAAGTGAATGCCCAACCGGAGTCGACACTAAGATACCCCCTCACAAATTCTCGGTTGTCGGTGTTTGGTCCACCTTCTTCTTTCTTCCCACTGACCGCTAACCGAAAATCGATAACCGCTTCAGGCAATGATACAACAATCTCTCTCAAATTTCCATAAGAAAACCTCATAAGTAAAGCACTGCGATTCAAACAGCGATAAGATGTGGAAGCTGTTCCGAGTAGGGCCTCGGAAAATTTTTGGGAGAATGACATAATTCCATGGTATAATGACCAGAATTAAGGGTTGAGTAGTGTAAGGGGACAGATAGGATATGAGTAAACAGGGAAAAACACAGACCAGAGAGGCACAAGTCACAAGCGGAAAGACAATTTTAGTTTTAAGCCTGGTGTTTATTATTCTCGGAATAATATACACATACCCACTTATTTCTTACTTTAATAAAGGCATGCCGTATACCTACCTGCCTGCACCAGGGTATGAGGTTACCCCTCTTATTCAGGGAGACTACCTGCAACTTTACTACAAACTGTGGCTTTTCAAGGATGCCGTTACCGGGAAGACACCTCTCTTTTCAGACCCATATCAGTTTAATGTGAAAGATGGAGAAGAGAATTTTTCTACACAGTTCCTGCCAATGTCATTCTTATTTCTCGTGTTTTCCGTATTCGGGGATATCTTTGCCTACAATTCAATGGTGATTCTTTCCTTCATCCTTTCAGGGCTTGGAGTTTACCTGCTTGTTCATTTCTATACAAAGGACAAAATATCAGCTATTTTTGGAGGAATAATTTTTTCCATTGCCCCATTCAGAGTTGCTCATTTACTGGCAGGACACCCGGGAGGGTTTCTGGTTTCTCTCCTGCCATTCTCTATATACTTTCTTGAGATGGGATTTTCTAAGAAATCTTACAAATACGGTATATTCTCAGGGCTGTGCATTCTGTCGCTGGCCTTCTTAGAATTGCACCTTACTTATTACGTTTTCCTCCTTATATCCATTTTCATATTGTTTAGAGCATTTCTGTATAGAAAAGAAAATGGCTGGTGGAAAGGATTGCTGCCTGTCTTATTCCTTATGTTTCTGTCTCTCGTTTCTGTTCTCCTTCTGAGGAGTGATAAACTTGCCACTTCTACGATTGGCAGCGGGAGAGAATGGACAGAGATACGCCTTTTTTCACCCGGCATCGGCGATATCCTGAAAAGAAATAATAAAATGATTGAGAAATACATATATCCAGGGATGGCTACCCTGTTATTGGTTTTTGTTGGATTTTTCTCAGGGCTCTTCAAGGGAAAAATTGATTACAGGAAGCTGGCGACAAACATATTCTATACAGCCATACTTCTCATCAGTTTTATCCTGGCTCTTGGACCAAGCCTGAGTCATACTCTCCCTCTGTACAAACTTTGCTATAAATACGTCCCCTATTTCAATTTTTCTCGCACGCCGGGACGGATAATGGTGCTTGCTTTTTTGAGCATGTCGATACTTGCCGGTTTTGGAATAAGATGCATAAAAGAAATAAAATGTAAAGCAGGTGTTAGATATACCATTTTGGCAGTTCTTCTCGTTGGGATATTGGTAGACTACCATCCAATGAAACCGATTGGCATAAGTCTGAGCCCGAATAGCAATAAGGTCTATGAAACCATAAGGGACAATGCAGGGGAGAAAAAATCGCTTGAACTACCTATCTGGCCGGGCGATTCTTCCTGGTCAGCCATTTACCTGTACCATGCGACAAAAACAAGAGCTAAGATAGTTAATGGATATTCCTCCACAACCCCCAGGGACTACGTACAGAATATATTCTTTCCCCTATATAATCTGGATTTTGGAGAAATGAGGGAGAGTCAGTACGAACTACTTAAAAACCTGAACGTAAAATATGTAACATTGCATGAGGACGCTTTTCCCTACAAAGTCAGTCCTTATCCTCACAATTTCTCTCTCAAAAATTTAAAAGGGTCAAGATACCTGAAATTTGTTGCTCATGACCATCCCATCTGGCTATTTGAATTACTCGAGCGACCTTCCCGTAGTTCTCCCGACAGGTTCCATCAGTCCTCCGTTATAGGAGCTATTTACGAGAGTGAAAGGTTACCACGCAGGATTGGAACCCGCATAAACGATTTGCAGGCGTCAGGGGAATCTGCTGCTTTTGGAAAGGCAAATCAAGACAGGGAAGACTATTTACTCTTCGGTCCCTATAGAACATTTCCTACAGGGAAATATAAGGTAATTTTCAGATTGAAGGTAAGTGATGCCACTACCCGGGCAAAGGCACTCAAGATAGACATAAGCACAGACAAGGGGAGAACCATTCTTGTTGAAAAGATACTCAGGGGAACTCATTTCTCTTCACCCAACAAATACCAGGACTTTATCCTGTCTCTTAATTTAAATGAACCTCAAAGATTGGAGTTCAGAGTTTACTTTTATGGAAATGTTAGTTCCTGGGCTGACTATGTATATATTCTTTCCGGGGATAAAAAAGACCCGGGAAATTGCTATAAAGCAGAGGAACTTTTTCACATTGGACGGATAAAACCAGATAAGCTCGCCTCTGGTGGACAAGCACTTTTTGCTGAAGTTAATAGAGAGCCTCGTGATTATCTCATCTCCGGACCCTACAGGAGATATTCGGAAGGGAAATATAATGCCTTTTTCCACCTCAAGATAAAGGACATTACATCTTCTGAAATCGCAAGGGTTGAAGTGAGTTCATCGCATAGGAAAAAAATTATTGCTTCCAGAATTATCAAGGGAATTGATTTCGGGGATGAGAACACCTATCAAAGATTTGCCCTTCCCTTTAAACTTCGCAAACCGGAAATACTGGAATTCCTTGTTTTCTTTACCGGGAAAACTGACCTTGCAATTGATAAAGTGGATGTTTTACGCGAATAAAACGGGATTACTTTTCCCCAAAGGTCTTTTTATATCGGTCCTTATGCCATTCAATCGTTAATTTCAAGCCATCGTCTAAATTCATCGGTTCCCAGCCCTCAAACACTCTCCTGAATTTTGTAGTACTCAGGAATTGCTCCTTAATTTCATAAAAAGGTTCGCGGCTTTGTCTAAAATCTATCTCCGAATCCACACCTTTTTTTCCCATTAACTTAAGAACTTTCCTCACCAAATCTATTACGCTTATTTTTGACTCCTCTCCTGCACCAACATTATACGCACAAAAAGCGTGATGTATCGGGTCAAGCGTTTCACGTTCAATATCTTTATTATTCGTCATTTTTTCCGCCAGCATCAAATAAGCGTTAACTGCATCCCCAACATACATACATTCACGGACATAATTTTCACGTCCCTTATGAACAATAGGTTTTTCTCCTCTCAAAATTCTGAGAATGGTGCTAGGTATTACGCGGGACTCGTTTGGGTCGCCTTCCCCGTAAATATTGGAGCACCTTGTAATCCTTACCGGCAACCCATAAGTGACAAAATATGTCTGGGCTAACAAATCAGCGCACGCTTTTGAGCAATCATACGGATGAAGACCTATTAGAGAAGAATGCTTCTCATCATAAGGTGCCTTTTCCTGTCCATAAGCTTTGTCACTTGAAGCAACTATCAGTCTTTCCAGTGTAGTCATATGCCTGCGTGAAACCTCGAGCATATTCCATGTTCCGGTAATATTTGTTTTAAAGGCGGTTAAAGGATTTTCTTGCACAAATTTAACAATCGCAGAAGCCGCCAGATGAAAACAGGTATCAAACCTGTACATTTCAAACAGTTTATGGAGAAAATCATAATCTTCAATATCTCCAATCTCCAATCCAATACTTCCCGAAATATCCTTCACAGTCTCAGGAAGAGTTTTCCTCCTGGTGATTCCTATGACTTCCGCATCTAACTTAACGAGTCTCCTTGCAAGATGGGATCCAACAAACCCGGTTATCCCTGTAATTAAACACTTCTTACCCTTCCAAAAATTTGCATTCATAACTTATCTCCTCAAATACACCTATTTTTTGTTTGCCTTCCCACATCAACTACAATTTTTAGTCTCAATCTCAATTTTCTCCCGATTCCGGGTAATAACAAAGATGTCATATAAGTATAAAATCCATACACAGTAAGCTATCACCAATGGGTAGTATTCCCACAAAGTGCCGAAAATTGCACCGAGCCCCGGCAACATTATATGACGAGAAGAAAGGGTTGCCAAGACAAAAAGAAAAGGAAACGCTCCCATGTAATTGGCTTTCTTCAGTATAAAATATGTTGGAACAATCAGCAAAATGTAAGAGTAATCTTTAAAGCGTGGAACACTCAGAGCATAGACCAAACAAGCAAAAAATAAAATTATCCTTCCTTTATCTTTCACTTCAACCGACCTCAATACCATACATGCTCGCCAGCTCACAAAAACTATAGCCGCAATTATGGCGAAAAATACTGCCAACTCAATTTTAGGGGTCATAACTATGCCGGTCTTATTCGCTAATAAGTGGAGCAAATGCCTTATTAGAGTGAGAGTTGAAGGATTTTTCATGCCATAGCCAGATAGACCATGAGCATTATCTACAAAATCTGCAAATAGATGAGGAGTGGTTATATAAGGCATTAACAGAATGGCTCCAAAAAGAATAAACGACCCGAGGGAATATATATACTTCTTTTTCTCTTTTGAAAACCACAACAGGAACAGAAATAGTATTGGCGTAATCTTAAACACTGCCGCAATAAGGATAAAAAGGCAGAACAGTAACACCCTGCGTCTCAAAAAGAAATAGAAGGCAAGCCAGATTAAGAATTGTTCCAAAATGGAAATATTACCCGCCCTCATATCAAGATAAATGGCACCGTTAAAAGCTAACAAACAGAAAAAGTAGAAGAGTAAATCTTTCTCTCCCTTAAGAAATTCCTTTCTCCACAAAAAGATAAGCCCGACCAATAATATGCATTTAAGAGCCAGAAACAAATAGAAAGCTGTGTTATAATCTACCAATAAAAAGAGCCGGAAGAACAATAGAGTAATTAGTGGATAGACGAACCTCAGTTTTAAACGCCAGATTCTCGGACTCTGAGCTACCTCTGACACAGTTTTAACGTCATAAGGATTTAGTCCGGCGGCATAGGCTTTGGCGGCATAATAGTATACCTCAAAGTCCCACTGCAACTGGTCACTATGAGTTGATATATGAACTACAAGGCTTACGCAATACAAAAACAGTAAGACAATAATCGACTTCTTAAGCCACTCTTTGCTCATGCACGTCTCCGTAGGCTGCGTAGTTTTACTTCAGAATTTCATAAAACTCGACCACTGGGTCCCCGAGGACCCTACCTGTAGTCTTGACTCTTGCAATGATAAAAACAATATCTCCACCCTGAAAGTTTTCTGCTTTTACTTCAACTCCAGGCACAGGTACGACTCCAAAAGCTTCTTTCCCAAAATCGTGGGGCGACGGATTCAAAACAAACCCGGAATGCTTAATGCTGCCATTTACATCTTTGATAATGTATTCCATCCTTCCTTTCCAGATGACAATAGCGCCATCGTATCTTGTAACATATCCACCACTCTGTGCCTGGTCAAGAAAAATATCCTTATAAGTTAGTTCCTGATTCTGTTCTTCCCATCTTGTAAGGAGATTATGCTCCTTCAAAGCAAGTTGAATTTTCTCCTCACTAACCTGAGGCTCAATAATCCTCTCTCCCGGACCCCAGTATGCAATGCAAAGGCGGATAGAAAATACTAAAACCAGGAGAACACCACAGACTTTTAAGAACTTCGCCAACCCCATTCGAAATCCTAACGGGGCAGATTTCTCAGGAAACCTGTCCCCCTCCTCACTCCTCCCCCTTGAAGGGGGAGGAGATAAGTGGGGGTGTAGCTTTCGCCAGTCTCTTGAGCGAATTTGACTGACGAGGTAAATTGTATACGCAGTAAAGATCATAAGGAATTGTTCTAATGGCAGCCTGTACCTGGTAAGCGACCCACAAACCCCTGACACAAGTGAATAGAATAGAATAATCAATATGAGTGGTACACTCCTTGGATACAGAAAGAAAGCATGCACCGCTCCTATAAACCCAAAGAACATAACTACATATGGAAGCAATCTTTCAATTCCTTTAAAATCAAAACTCACTACCTTCAATCTATGAACATTCCAGAAACGTCTCAACCTCGTTTTAACGTATCCAAAGTAGCGTTGTGGATTTTCCTTTATGAGTCTTATTGCATCGCGATTCAGCCTTCTACATCTCTGCGCCTCAGACTGAAAAGGTTCATCCCATAAAGCTTCATGCCGTGCGGCTCTCGAATAGAAAAAGCCTCTATATTTCGGATTAGCCCCTGTCCAGAACTGTCTTGCAGCAGCCGTTTCAAATATGATCGCGCCATTGTGCACAATCATACTCCTGACAATCCATGGCGAGATTGTAAGCAGTGCAAAGAGAAGGATTGAGAAGTGTTGTCTTCTGACATGTCTGATAAAACCACATACTACCAGAACCGGCAGGAAAACAAGAGCCTGTCCTCTTGTGAGAATTGCAAGACCAATGGAGATACCTGCTAAAACACAGTTTTTGAGTGAAGATTCATCTATCGCTTTTATCATAGTCAAATACGCTAAGGCAAACATGAATGTAGAAAACAATTCTCTCATGAGTGCGGATGTCCACCACATATGCGGTAGATAACAGGCAAAGATAAAACCGGAAATTACTCCCACACTTCTCCTCGTGAATAGTCTCTTGCCAATTGCATAAACAAGTACTGCATTCAAAGAGCCAATAACAAGTTGAACAATCTTGACAGCCATATAACTGTGACCGAAGAAGGAATAGATAAATGCCAGGAATAAAGGATACAGCGGAGAACTAATCGAACTGTATTTAAAACCCAGAAGATAAATACCAAATCCTCTCCCATCCAATATGTTCATTGCAACAATATCATATACTTTTGCATCACTCTTGGGGAATCCATCACCTTCCCACCCCAATTTGAAATCGTGGGCACACAGTAATGCCAGTCTCAGGGAGAAGGCAACGAGAAAAATAATCCAGGGCCAGCATTGATTCCAAGAAACTCTTCTTTGCCTCATAATTGTCTTATATCTATCCTGTCAATCCTTATGTCAGTATATCCATAGGTGCAAACTCTGTATTCCACCTGTTTAGTCTCCTTCAATGAGAACTTGAGGGAAAAGGTCTCATATGAGTTGTTCTGTCTAAAATCGCTCCCTTTTATGTCTCTCCACGCCAGAAGCCTGTCTCCGCCATCCGTTGCAACATCTATATTAATCACAGGCACTGGCAACGTGTTATCCTTCACGAGCAGACGGAAACTTGTTTCATAATTACCAGGAAGAAGTAAATCATAGGGACCATACATTACCAGACTTTTCTCTTTTCTCTCGGTCTTTTCCATGAGCACAGTTCTTCCAGAAGATACATTTTCGTCATCAACTACACTCACATTTCTGGTAAGATGGTGCGACTTTTCTGCTTCATAACCACCTCGTCTCGGTGTATTAACGAATTTAGAAACTGTGGAAAAGTAGGACAGAACAAAGAACGTTACCACTATCGCAAAAGAAAGGTTCTTGTCAAAAATGGTTCTGTTAGTGAATTTATTCTGAATCAGCCACACTAAACAGGAAGCAATCATAATGGAGAGTGTGCAAATTAAAGGCATATATACATCCACAGTATTGTTTTTGGCAACGAAGAAAGTCCATAGGAAAGTTATGAGAAATAGTAAAGCAAGAAGTATTCTCCTTTTCAAGATAAAGAGAATCATCCCCCCGGCAACCCACAGTAAATAATGCCAGACAACGGGTAGAGCAAGCTTCAATCGGCTTTGAATCAGAATCCAGTCCCGAACCCCCTGCAGTTTAAACTCTATCCCGAGCAATGCCCATTTCACCAAAAAGGCAAGGGCTAAAAGACCAACACTCACCCCTAAGAACTTCCTTCTTCCGGGAGCACCCTTTTTATATCTCTCAAGACACTCCATGAAAAAGATGAGTGAACCGAGCGAAAGGAGAACTATTATCTGCCCGGGGAATAATTGAGATGTGTTTACTCTGGAAAGCGGAGAAAGCAAAAAAATACCAGCAGCAAAAAATGCTGTGAGCTCCCCAAGCAAATTTCTGGTAAGTGCATAGATAAGAAAAGCTATCCCCCCGACAAGAAAAGCGGAGAGAATGAAAGTTAGCGCTGGATGAAAGACATTTTCCTGACGTGGCAAATAGAGAGTAAGTAAATTGATGCTAAAACTGTTAAGCTTCATCCCAAGCCATAGTAAGTACACACATAAGAAAACTTTTGGGGAATAGGTGGGAGCAAGGGGGAAAATTGAGGAAGGGGTAGGTTTATCCGCCCCACCAAGCGGCACAGAACGCCTGACTTTGATAAGCCTTACAGCCCAAAGAAGCAGAAAAATAGCAAGTGGTTTATCTATGTGATTAAATGAAAGTGCATTCCAGCCGGAGATAGAAAATCCGCCTGTTTTCAAGAAAAGAACAATGATAATAAGTGTGATAACAATAAGATAATTTATGACTTTCATCAGAATACAGTAACCAGCGGTCGGTGTTCAGCGATCAGTATTGATTTGAAATTCCTGAGCTTCAACGGTATCTAAAAGCGGTTTCCCTCTTCTCGGGAGGGACATTCAACTCAAAAAGATAGAATTTTTTTTCCCAGATTTTGTAAGTTGCCATTTTCTTTGAATATTTCAAGACAACTGGATAATGTTTCTTAAACCATCTTAAATGCCCGGCATAATCCGGAAGATAGAGATGAGTTACCGGATAATCATAGAATATTTTCTTTCCATCTTCATACCAGTTTGGATATTGCACATATCGTACTTTGGTTTCTATAAGAAGTGGCATAACCCCCTGTCCAACAATAAGAGAATCCGGTTCAAGCATTGAACCAAGCTTTCTTGATGTATCGCGGATTATATAGCCCGGTTCTAACACCCATTGCAAATAGAAATTTGCATTGATGACTAAAATGGCTACAGTTATAAAGACAGCCACGAGTCTTCTTAAGACACACCCCCACCTATATCCTCCCCCAATCTCTCTATCCCCCCCTTTAGTAAAGGGGGGGATAGGGGGATTAAAAGAGGAGATTAAGGAAAGGGTTTTTCGGAGACGCACAATAAAAGCAATGACGAAGGTTAATCCTGCTCCCAAAAACAGAGAAAGCGTTAAGGTCTGGAGTATATTGAGCTCCTGTATATGCGCTATTTCTGCAATCCGATGCACATAGTGACGCGTGTAAGGAATTACAAAATAAAAAAAAGTCCCTGACAAAAACAGGAAATTGAGAGTATAAAATCGACAGGATGGTATCATTCTTTGCGCACCATCGGACTCTCCAGCAAGGCGCATTATAAAGATAACTGATAAGAATATCAGAGGAGGAATAGCTGGTAGATAGTAACGCAGTGGGTTGTAGGTGAGCATATTCGGGAAAGTTGCTGCTCCAACCAACCACAGGAAAATTAGCATTTCTACTGGCTCAAGCTTCATGGGTCTGCGATTCAAAAGGCCAATGCAGTAAAACCAGCACACAATAAGTGTTGCCGGCATAAATCTCAAACGATGAAAAACAGGATTTGTGCCTATCAAGATTTTTTTTACTGGATGCGGCGACATGAAACGCCGAAGCCAGCCGGATTTCAGAACCTGTATCTCTTCTATGTTTGGATGGTAAAAGAATAGATACCACACTCCTGCTACCGCGATGATACCAAGAATACTGAATCCCAAACATTTCAGACAGGTCCTCCATCCGCCTCTCCTAAATGCGTGGGAAAACACGAGCGTGATTAAGAAAGCAACAAGGAAATGAGCTGTCATGCCTTTAGAAACTAAAACCAAAAATGCTGCGCATCCTGTAAGAAAAAAGTATACGTACCTTTTCGTTCGGATAGCTCTCTGCCACAGAAAAAGAGTCAAGACCATGAAAAATATGATAAGGTTTTCGTAAAGCCCAAGACGATTGTACATTATCAGTATATAGTTTAACCCGGTTAAGGTTACTGCCAGAATTCCGTAACCATAGCCAAAATATTCCCTGAATGATTTATATATGAGAATCATCCCAAGAAAACTCAGAATGATTCCAAGAACCTTTATCTGCGCCAGTCCAATTCCTAACAATCGAAGAACAGGATACTGCAGGATAGTCCACAACGGACTGTAAATGAAGCTATTATATTTGTCCATCTGCCACTCGCCAAAAAGGAGCTTGTTTCTGACACAATGAACATTGTGACATTCATCGGTAAATATGGCAGCACTTGTGCTTATATCCCACGGAGGGTCAGCAGGAAGGTAAACGAACCTTAATCCCGTAAAAAAACATATGAGAATCAATATCCATAGAAATTTACGTCTCTTCATACTATACCGGATGAAGGGGCAGGGGTTAGTATCCCCGCCTGACCCATACGAGGAAAGTTCTTAGCATCCTCAGAAAATCCCTCAAGTGCGTGAATGTTTTTATCTTTCTAATCGTTTTGTAGATTGTCCTTGGATAAAGATAAAACGAACGAAACGCTTCTTCTCTCGCTTTAGTTATTTCCTCAGCTTTCATATCTCCGATGTCAAGAATACAGGTATTCTGCTCATACATTGACCATGGAGCATCTTCCCTCAACCACCCTTTTTCTTTACCTATTTTATAGAGTTTTGTCCCGGGCCATGGAGTCGCACAATAGAAAGAAGCATAGTCCAAATCAAGTTCCTTAGCAAATTTGATTGTCTGCCTAACAGTTTCCTTTGTTTCTCCCGGGAGGCCAAAAACGATGTGGCCTGACACCTCAATACCGGCTTCCCTTGTCATCTTACAGGCTTCCCTTATCTGCTCTACAGTAACATCTTTTTTCACATTATTTAGTATTTCCTGACTGCCGGATTCTATCCCATATCCAACCATCCAGCACCCGGCACTTTTCATAGTCTTAAGCATTTCCATGTCCACATCATCTACACGACTGTTGCAGACCCATCTTATTCCCAAATTTCTCTCCATCATTGCTTCACACAGGTCCATTACAAATTTTCTGTCAAGGGTAAAAGACTCTGTCCACAATAGAAAATCTTTGATATCAAACTCTTTACCTATCCATTTAAGCTCCTCAATTACAGAATCTACAGAACGTATCCGAAGTTTAGCCCCATAATAACTTTTACCCACACAGAATATACAGCGGTTAAAACAACCGCGCGCCGGCGTAACAAGGAGATATTGTCTCCTGGTGTAGGGCATGGTATATCTCGTCCTGTCTACCAGATGCCACGCAGGGAATGGAAGGGAGTCAAGGTCTTCAATGTAAGGTCTTCGCGGATTATTTGCTACCTTCCCACCGGAGCGATAACTGATTCCGAGAACAGAAGATAAATCCCCTTTATCGCGCACGGTACATAGGAGTTCTCCTATCGTCAACTCCGGTTCATTGCGAACAATGAAATCAAGAGCTTTCTCCATCTCCATTGACTCTTCCGGCAGCTCGCTAACATGTATCCCAAAAGCAATTGTTTTTACCCCGGGAACAATCTCTTTTGCTATTCTCGCCATGGAAAGGTCGTTTTCAATTGTTGGAGTTGTAGAATTGATAGCTAAAAAATCGGGCTGGAATTCCTTGAATATCTTCTTGAGAGCTTCCAGGTCTATTTCTTCAGCGCCGGCATCAGTGATTTTGACAGTGAACCCTCTCTCCTCAAGAATTGCTCCCATCCCAGCCATGGAAACAGGAGGCCACAAAGTGGTCCAGACACCTTCCTGCGCCATACATCGCCCTTCCCGCACCATTTTTATCCCATGGGACGATGGCGGGCTTAAAAGGTATGCTTTCATTTAAGTATTATGTCCCCCCTTGCAAAGTATATATTTTATATCTTCCAACAGTCATTCTGTCCAATGGAATTTCCAGCGAATTAATAAAATTCTTCTCATAATCAGATGAGTCTTCAAATACAAATGCACAACTTCGAGGATTATTTCTTAGTGCCTCGCGAAACTTTTCATGATAAGGGTCATACCTATCAAATGTAACTGGATCACCTTTTCTGGCATGCCGGGACGATACACCGTAGCGCCCGGTGCAGATAATCTGTTCTTTTGTTATAAACGTTATAGGGTAAGCCTGCCAGTAACCTGTCCCGACATATTTGATCTCCATCTCATTTAGTTTAGATATTAGTTCAGTTCGCTCAATCTCTCTCTCTCCAAAGTATAATAGATGATGTGAGATATATGTCATATTATTTATGAAAATCAGTAGCAATATCAAGTATTTTAATTTCCCCCTAAAAGTTGATAGCCACCAGGCT
>JAUWGW010000020.1 GCA_030606215.1 bacterium | reverse complement strand
ATGGTTTTTCTCCTTTCTGCTCCATGGGGGAGCGGTTAACATTTTCAATAACAGATGGACTTTATGTCTGAACTGGAGGTGATTTGTTATGCTTCATGTAAACCATTTTAACACAAAGGCTCCGAGCCGACATGGTTTCACATTGATAGAGCTACTTGTCGTGGTTGCCATTATTGCTATCCTGGCGGCGATGCTGCTGCCAGCACTCAGTCAAGCGAGAGAGAAGGCAAGACAGGCAAGGTGTATGAGTAATCTGAAGCAGATAGGGTTCGCCTTTATGATATATGCTCAGAATTATGATGACTGGTTTCCATACTGGTATGATTCTGGCGCCTCCCGTGTTTGGCAGCGGATACTTGAGGAGGCGGGAACAGGGGTTATTTACGGAGAGCTGGGGTCTCCAACTTATACAACCAGCCCTAAGAGCGTTTTCAATTGTCGTTCAAATCCCCATTTTCAACCAACCTGGAGACGCAATACCTATGCCTATAATAAGAGAGTAAGTGCAACGGCCGATGGTGACGGCTATAGAAGAAGGATAGGTTGTTATAGCAACCCATCGTCTCTGATAACAGTGGGTGATGCGGCATATCAAGGCGACAGCGGCCCTCCCCACGGAACATTCAGTTACTCTGCTTTTAGAGAGGAAAATTTTACAACTACACTTTATGAATGGCATAGTGGTTTCCTCAATGCTTTATTCGTCGATGGCCATGTCGAAACAATTAAGTTAACTGAAATCGGGGAGACTTTAAGTTCAGGTAAAAAATACTATATCAGGGAGAACTAAATATGAAATGGGAAATAAGGAATGGTCTGTTGTTACTTTCTTTACTTTTAGTGATAGTAAGCACAGGTTTGATTGGAGGCTGTAGTAGAGAGGGACAGATCAAGATAGAAGTGAAGAGAATCAGATACGCAAATTTTGAGCCTTTGCCTGAGCAAGTTGCCTCTCACCAAAGAGTAGTCGATGCCTTTAATCAGCGCCAATCCAAGGTTAAAGTTAAATTTGAACCTGTCCAGGGAGGACGTCAGAAGATACTGATTGAGATAGCTGGGGGAACAGCGCCTGATGTTTTTTTCTGGTCTAACGATATATTAGCACCTTTAGTAATAAAGAAGGCAGTCATAGACTTGAAGCCTTATATTGAAGCCAGTAAGGTAAATTTAGATGATTATTTTCCAGGTCTTTTTGACGCATTATCTTTTAATAATGGAATATATGCATTCCCTCTTTACTGGGGTAGTGAGGTTTTAGCCTACAATAAGGACCTTTTTGACCAGGCTGGTTTGAGTTATCCTGATGATAAATGGACCTGGGATGATTTCTTGAAAGCCGCTGAGAAATTAACTATAAGGAAAGGGGGAACAGTTCAATTTGGTACTACCAGACCGTTTGAATATGCGTTATATGCAAGTTACGGAGGAAATATATTCAATCAGGACGGGACTAAATGTACCGTAGATAGCCCCGAAGCAAGAAAGGCATTACAATTTTTAGTAGATTTAGAAAAGAAACATCAGGTTGTTCCTGCCTTGACAGAATTCGGAAGACTAAATAAGTACAGAGAAGAAATGCAGATGTTTATGACCGGCCGTGTAGCTATGTTTTTTATCTCCTCATTTGTTATTTCCACTGTTAATCAGATTAAGGATTTCCGCTGGGATGTGGCTCCTTTACCTAAGGGGAAAGACAAGAGGAGGACCCCGGAACCTGGCCAGGGGATTCTATGTATTTCTTCTCAGACTAAATATCCTCAAGAAGCCTGGGAATTTGTTAAGTTTGCCTGTGGAAAGGAGGGAGAGAAATATTTAGTGAAAAACTGTATTTCTTCACTTAAGGAAGTAGCTTATACAAATTTTTGCACACCACCACCACAGCATGTAAGGATATTCATAGACCAGATTGAGGAAATAATGCCAAATCCAATAGCGAAGAAAATATGGCGCGAAGAGTTTATGGGTACTATTTATCGGCCAGAGTTAGATAAACTCTTTTTAGGTATACAAACAGTAGATGAAACTGTAAGAAACATTGTTGCTGGCGCTGATAAATTTTTAAAGCAAAATTAAGGAGGAATAATAATGGAAAGAGCTAAATGGGTAGTGTTTTTGACAGTTATGGGAATCTTCATTAGATTATCTTTTATCAGTAATGCCTGGTCAAAGACAGATGTTCCTTACAGTATTGATAAGGATACTGTTACCCTTTGGCATTTTGATGAGAATAAAGGTGAGGTTGCCAAAGATAAAAGCAAAAACCGTAATAATGGGCAGATTGTCGGAGCAACCTGGTGCGAGGGTAGGTTCGGCAGTGCCCTCAAATTTGACGGTAAGAGTTATGTTGATTGTGGAGATGATGACTCTTTAAACCCTGAGTCTGCTCTGACTGTTGAGACCTGGATTAGATTGACTAATACCGACTTTGAAGGAAAATCCTGGGTAACTATTGTCAACAATGAAAGTTACATGGCCGGCTACCATATCCAGTTTTACCTGGGACATCTTGCCTGTAGCATTGGAACCAGTGATGGAGCATTTACTGTACAGATAGGTGACTCTGACTATTTAAAGCAGATTTACGATACCAGGTGGCACCATGTGGCAATGACCTATGACGGTAAACTTTTAAGTCTTTATTATGACGGTAATCTCATGGGCAGTACTGCAGCCACAGGAGAGATTAAACCCAGTACCTATAGCCTCTGGATTGGTGGAATGAACTGGGCAAAGAGCAGGTTTTTTGAAGGGGAGATTGATGAGGTCCGAATATCCAATATTGCCCGGAAGATAGCAGGAGAAAGTCTTGCTGATATCCTTAAGACAGATACTGTGGCAATTAAGGTTCAGGCTAAAAATAGCTGTTACCTGAAGGAAGAAAAAGAAAAGATTATACTGGGTAATAAAAAAATGGAATTTGCCTTTGATAAGAAGAAAGGCGGAGTGCTTTTTGAAGTTTTCGATAAAGACAATCCTTCATCAAAATTCAATACTGCAAAAAAGACCCTTCTGGGAGAATGGACAGTGGAATTAGAGAATAGTCCTTCTTTCAGTTCTTGCCGCACCCACTACTTGAGGGGAGAATATGTTTCCAGGCCTGGTGAAGCTATCTTAAAGATATTCAGCCAGGGACCAGATGCTGGTTTAATTCAGACATATACCTTGAAGGAAAACAACCGCTATCTTGTATGCAAAGGTAGTTATGAAAATCTCTCTAATCGGAAAGTTCTTCTGCAAAAGTATCAATATAAGCTGGGGAGACTTGCGCTCGGCGGCAGTCTGGAGAATAACCGGTTTATATACCCGCCAACCGCCTTCTATTTTATGAAGGGTGAGGTCAAAAATGCAACCGCTGGTTATATGGGAACACAGTACATCTACGGGCATATGCAGCCCACTCACGGGATGATGCTACCCTATGCGATGATTTATAATGACATTTGTAAGGAGTGCGTGACAGTTTCTGGAGTGAACAGCAAGTCAAAGGTCAGGGTAGGAGCATTGGGTGGTGACTCTGGTTCATTAACCGCTCTCTTTGAAATTTTCAGGATTATTGGACATGAACAGGTTGAGGAACTTGGCACAGTTTACCTGGCTTTTTTTCCCGGCGATTGGCAGAAGGGCATGTTAGCGGAAAAAGAGCTCCTGATGAAAGAAGCTGGATATAAGGCACCGGAGACTTTACCCGGATTCGTTAAAGATATGGTGCTAATAGCTGAGGGAATACCAGGCGTTGGTATCAACACTTTTGATGATTTGGGGAATGCACTGAAGGACTATAAAGATGCGGGTTTTACAGATATTAATACTGGGGGCAGAACATGGTTTTGTCCTTCCAGCATGGAGGCAGAGAAAGGTGTCCGCGGCTTTATTCCAATACCTAAAAATGGGTATGTTGTTCCTGATCCGGTATCCGGCGGAGAAGAAGGTCTGAAAAGATTTATTGCCAAAGCTCACGCAATGGGAATGAGAGTATTTACCTGGGGGCCGACTTCCATGGCTGGTATTGATATTTCATCTGAGGAAGCGAAAACAGAACCTGACTGGTGGGTCTATGATAAAGAAGGAAAGTTCAGCAAGTGGTATAAATTTATGGCTCCGGCAAATCCTGCCTCTCCGGGATGGAGAGAATTTATGCTAAAAAATGTAGAGAAGATTATTAAGGATTACGGTTTTGACGGTTTCTGGCTTGATTCCTCATGGCAAGACCATCAGCTCAATTACAAGGCTAAAGACGGCTGGTATGGCGGTCCCAATGGAGCCAAAAACAGCTTGCTAAGTGAAATTGTCAAGACAGCCAAGAGCATTAACCCGGATTGCGTGGTGATGGCCGAGGGCGCTGGGGCAGAAACCATGAGCCGGGTGGATATTGCCTATTTACAGGTCTTTGGAATCTGGCCGGCTATTAAACCGGAAGAGATGCAAAAATTCATACTGGTTCAAGAATTAAATCTTATACCCGGTATACGTCCTTTTGGCTATGTACAGCAGGGTCTTGGTTTTTATAAAGAGGTACCTGCAAACCGCGACCTGGCTGAAAAATACAAAGAAAGCTGGAAAGCCAAGAGTTTCCTGGTCAGTACCTTAGACCGCATTCCGTACTATTGGGGCCTCAATTGGAGTATGAGAATATTATTTTTAGGCGATAAGGCAACCTATCCTCCGGGTACTGAAAACAACCCGGAGCGATTAGAAGCCGAGAAACATAAGAGCGATTTTGCAAGGTGGTTTGATACTTTTAAGCAGCTTAATAACGTCAGGAAAGAAAACCTGGAACTGAGAGATGGACAGACCATTTTTGACTGTGTGGAAGTATCCTCCCCTGTTATTGTTCATTATCTGAGGCATCTTCCAAAGAAGGATTCCATTGTTCTGGTTAATGCTGAGCTTGTCCCGAAGTCTTTTACCCTTAAGATAGCCAAACCTGAGATTTTGAAGATCAATCCAGAGAAAAACTATCAGGTCAAAAATCTAATGACTGGCAGTCTTGTGCTTAAACATGACCAAACTGAGAATTGGAAAGGTTCAGAACTAAAGCAGGGAAAACTCACCTTAACCCTGGATGGTTACGAAGGGGCAATACTCAAGGTTGTACCAAGGTGATGCCAAACAAATATCCATGGGAAGCAAGCTGGATCTGGCACCCGCCCATAAAAAAGGTTGGGGCTTGTATTGATCCGCTCCTCCCTGACCATCCGATGGACAACTTCTTTATGTACGCCAGAAAGGTCATAGAAGTGACCGGGAAGGTAAAAAGCGCTCGGATACGATGCACCTGCAGGGACGAGTACAAGTTATATATTAATGGAAGATATGTGGGGCGGGGGCCTTCCCCTTGCGATCCGGAGTGGCAGTACTTTGATGAGTACGAAGCTGCGAAATACTTAAAACACGGTAGGAATGTTTTTGGTGTTATTTGCTATCATTATGGTACTACTTCACATGCCTGTTTTGTCAAGATGCGTAAAACGCCCGGGTTTCTTTTCCAGACAATTATTACCTATTGTAACGGCAAGGTCATTGAGGTTTTATCTGATGAGAAGTGGCGGGTAATCCAGGCAAAAGCCTGGTGGCAAAATGTCCCGCGTCTCAATATTGTTCATGATTACCAGGAAGTGTTTGATGCCAACCTGGATACGGTGGGGTGGTTAAAGGAGGATTTTGATGACTCCGGATGGAAAGTCCCGGAAGTACTTAGAAAACCGCCAGTTAAACCATCAACTAACCTCCTGCCGAGAGAAATTCCGTTTTTGAGGCAGGTGGAAATATATCCGCAAAAAATATTTTCTGTCCAGGAAAATTTGGGCAAGGTTACACACGCTGACAATCTTCTTCCATCGAAAAACAAAGTTGCTACTATTGATGCTTCAAAACCAGGTTCTTTTCCATCAATCGTTTTCGATTTCGGAAAGGAGGTAATTGGGTATCTGCAGGTTAGGTTCAGGAAAGTAGGCAAGGGAATCATCACATTTTCTTACGGGGAAAGCCTGGCCCTGCGAGATGTGGACCGCCTGGTCACCAGGCCGGGAATGCAGGAATGGTCTCCTTTCCGAAGGTGTGCTTTTCGTTACGTAAAACTCACTTTTCACGCTTTTCCCCGTGCAGTAGAATTAAAATCTCTCACTTTAGATCTGACCGGATATCCAGTTAAATATCAAGGTGCATTTCATTGTTCGGACGATTTGCTTAACAAAATCTGGGAGGCAGGACGTTATACTGTAGAGCTGTGCATGCAGGACCACTATATAGATTCGCTGTGGCGGGAGTGTAACACCTGGTTTGGGGATATGCTGGTTACGATGCCTGTTAGCTATTATGCCTTTGGTGAGTATAAATTAGCTGCTAAATGTTTCCAACAGATGGCACACATCCAGCATTCTGACGGATCCCTGCCAGCTTTCTGTTCACCCCGAACCACTCTTATTCTTCCGGATTACTGCGCGGATTATGTCATTTGCCTCTATACCTATTTTCTCCATTCCGGTGATAAGGCGCTTCTTTCTGAGCTTTTCCCTGCACTGTCCAGATTAATGACCTGGTTCCAGACTCACGTGGATGAGCATGGATTGATTGACTGGGGGGAAAGAAAAATAGGTGATAAGGGAGGTTGGTGTTTTATTGATTGGGCTAAAATTGACAGGAGGGAAGAGATTTCCGCTCTACAATTTCTTTACTGCCATGCACTGCGTTGCGCAGGTAAGATTGCTGAAGCAGCGAGAAAGAAAAAATTAAGCCAGGAGTGGTTATCACTCGCGGATAAGGTCAATGAGATTATTAATAGACGTCTTTGGTCAGATAAATTACAGGTTTATATGGATTGCCGAACTAAAAAAGGATTAAGCAGAAGTGTCAGCCAGTCAACCAATACCCTGGCCATGTTTTTTAATATTGCTCCTTCGGAAAAATGGCCTGCAATTCAAAGGTATCTAAGAGACAATGTAAATGTGGAACCGATTAAAACACCATTTATGAATGCTTTTTGGGCAGAAGTTTTGTTCCGCAGTGGTAGAGATATAGATGGGTTAGAACTTATTCGTGACTACTGGGGAGAAATGCTTAAAAGGGGAGCGACCACTTTTTGGGAGGAATTCGACCGGAAAACAGAACCTTGCATTGTCCCCAGGCTCGGAGTTAATTTTGACCCCGGGGCAGGTGTCAGTTATTGTCACGGCTGGTCAGCGGGCCCAGTATTTTTGTTACAAAAGATGGTACTCGGGATTGAACCTACCGCACCTGGTTTTAAGAGCTTTTCTGTAAAACCATGCTTAGCTGACCTAAAATGGGCTAAGGGAACTATCCCAACACCGCAGGGGAAAATCCGAATGTCCTGGAAGAGAGATAGGCATAAGAAAGTATTTAATATGAACCTCTTAGTACCACGAGGGTTGCAAGCAAATGTTGGAATACCGATAAAAAACTTTGACAATCCACAGGTGAACATAGGGAAAAAGATAATATGGAATAACGGACAACTAGTTAGTTCCCCGTCATGGCTTGAACGAGCTCACAAGAAAGGTGGTTATATCTATTTTGCTTTGCTTCGGGCCGGTCTTTATGAATTTAGAGCCGTAGAAAAATATCAAAATAGAAAATTTGAATCTTAAAGATAGAGGCAGACACTCATACCGGAGAAAATTATGGTAAAAGATTTTAAGAGTCTACCATTAGTCTGGAATCGGCCTATTGACCCAGCATCGGATAAAAGTTATCAGAAGAGGTCCATCAAACCGGTAACCCCAAAAGATTTAGGTGGGACATATCTGACAGCCGGAATGCGTAATTTTGGAAGGGATGATAACAAGATAGACCTGAACAAAATGCGGCAGGATCTTGACCAGTGGCATAATCCAGCCTTGAAACCAGGCGAATCAAGCAAAAATCTTTTAACTCACAATTTCGGCCCTGTCTTATGGCTGAATATCAATTTTTTGGGAGCTAACAATTGGAAAAAAGCTATGGATGAGGTCGAAAAAAGAAAGTTATATGTCTTTGACTGCTGGGGTACGATACCCGGATGTAAAAAGGGAACTAAGGGAGGCTCATCATGGGTAATTCCGGATGAGGCCCATAATTACCTGACCGAAAGGTTAGGTAAATACTTCTTAGGCTGGGATAACGGAGAGAATGATGGCCGATGGTTCTGGCAAAGCACGCGTATCTGGCCGGCACCGGTTAGCCGGAAGGAGGTTTACGAGTATTTCCTATGCTGGTTTAAACCATTTCTTTCTGACTTGAAGAATTATGCCAATGTTCTCTGCGGTCTGACCTATCCTCATTACTTTGCTAAGATGGATAGTCACCGGATGATAGGTGCCGAGTTTATTCAAGGTTTACCGAGTGTGCCGATGTGGGCAGCTTGGGTGCGGGGAGCGGCCAGGCAGTATCAGAAATTATGGATGGCCGGTATCAGTATATTTGATATGTTCGGTTATAAGAGTTTTGAAGATGATAAATTCAGGGATTTAAATTACAGGAGCGGTTTTGATATGGGCAAAGGCAACCCTCATGCTCAGGGAGGCCCGGACAGAGGTCCTTCTATGAGTCTAATCAAACGGGTATGGTATACCTTATTTATTTATGGTGTTAATATCGAAGCTCTGGAGACGTCACAGTTCTTTCGTCCGGCAGGTCCGTCTCAACCTTCTATTCCCTCTGCAGATAAAGATAAAGAGAAAGATATTGCTCCCGAGGCAAGGATGGAGTATCTTAGCCCTCTTGGTAAGATGCAATTACAGGCAACATCTTTTTGTATTAAGAATGAAAGACGCCGGGGGGTCCAATACTGTCCTGCAGCTGTTCTACTTGACTTTTATTCTGGCTGGGCCCCTCCCAGACATTTTTATTCGGATTCATTTTATACTGTCTGGGGAGGTATCCCTTACGAAAGGGGAGATCACCAGATTGACCTTTTCTTACGGGAGATGTACCCGGGTTATCAGAACTGTCCATACTACCGGGACGGTCGCGGTTTTCTCACGCCAACCCCGCATGGCGATATCGCTGATGTGCTCCTTTCCGATGTCAGGCCTGAAATTCTGTCCCGATACCAAGTGGTGCCGGTGCTGGGAGAAATTTCCGTCAAAGGCAAACTTCTCAGAAAGATTTCCGACTTCGTAAAAAAAGGCGGGATTGTCATCTGGAGCCTACCGCAGTTAAGTGAAGAAGCACTTAAACTCAGCGGCATCAAATGGGTGGGAAAGGAAACAAAAGAAAGAGAAAGCCGCAACGTGAAGACAAAAAAGCTTCACAGGGAACTGCCTTTTGCTGCTTCGGAAGTGGTTACATCCAGGATCAAAGTTCTCCTTGAAACCGGCAAACGTAAACCGCTGGTAGTCAGTAATCGTGTGGGAAAAGGTAAAATTATTACCGTTATTGTTCCCTTCGGCCTGACCTGCCGGATAGCCGAGTCCCACCCGATAATCGGCGGAAACCCGGACAATGACACGACCACCCTCTCTTTCTTGGACAAACCAATCGGTTCTCCGTACCGTCTCCTAGAAGGGGTAAAAGAAGTTGTTTTCGACATCATTGAGGACTGCAATCTCCTAGATATCACCGCCTCGCTTGACCCGGACAATGGAAAGGTAAAGGCGGAACGTACTGTGAAGGTGCAGTACCTGACCAATGTTACCGATAAACCCGATAAACTGGTGGTAACAATTATCAACAATGAACCGGTCGTTGCCTATCTCCAGCTACAGGCAAAAGAAGCAAAAATTATCCGGGCACTTGACCTTATGCACCAGGAGAAGCAATTGCCGATAACAGACGGGGCTGTATCACTTACTCTCTTTCCGGGAGACAACGCTGACTTCAACATGTACATCCTTGAACTCATCTTGGATAAACCAGTAGTGCAATTCATTGAAAGGGAATCGTGAATAACGGAAAACTTGGCATTAACGCTTCCTATTTCTATCAGGATACCCTGTCTTCTGCTGCCAGGAGATTGGCGAAGTTAGGTTTCAGGAAGGTAGAGTTTACCGGCCTTACCTTGAAAGAGCTTTCTGCCGTTCAATTCAAGGAACTTACAAAATTCCTAGCAGGGGAAGGCATTAACTGTACCTCAATCAATGCAGTTACCGACTTGGTGCCGATCAACCTTGGAAACCTTGCAGCCTTCAGTGACAAAGAGCGTAATAACGCCATTGCACACGTTAAGCAGTGCTTGGATTATGCCTGCAATCTTCAATGTCCTGTGGTAGTCTGTGACACCGGTACAAGCACAGAGGACTTTAAACCTTACACCAAACAGAATGAGCGCTATTTCACTGCTCTTTCCGAGATACTCCGGTACGCGGCAGCTTCGAGCAAAAAGGTAGTACTTCTTAATGTACCCGGCAGGCGCTGGATTCCCTGGGATGGTTTACCACCCGATAAAAACAGGGTGGTGGAACGTTATGTCTGGCCCTGGCGGGCTTGGCCGGATGAAGAAGAAGTAATCAAAAAGCTCCACGCAAAGTTGAAGAACCGGGTATCTTGGGCTCTTGACACGGCCAATGAAGCAGTGGCTAACGGTGTCACTGAATACCGGCTGGAAGACGTTATTGCATTCTATATGAAGCACGATTTAGAAATAGTCTATCTTGCAAACCATCCAGGTCCCTACAACAAAGTTTGGCACCGTTTACTTCTGCATCAACCCTTATGGGATGGTTTCTATACTGCCCGGGATTATAGGGCTGTGTTAAATCTATTGAGGAAAAAAAGATTTCAAGGGGAAATTGTATTACAGATAAAGGAAAAAGAGCCGAGCGAAAACTCTTTGAAACGGTGTCTTAAGATTTTAGAGAGTTAGAAAAAAACATCATTTCCAGTTATTACTTCTTTGACTTCCACCCAAAAAGTAATAAGCCTAATAATCCCCCTCCTAAAAGTAACAGCGCAGATGGTTCAGGGATGATCTCACGGACGCGCACCTCGTCTATCTGCCCCGGGAAAGGACGGCCTCCCACCCAAGCGTTATTGCCCATGCGAACCGGCTTGCCGCTGGGGTAGATGGGGCAGTTTGCCTCAGGTGCCGTCGTGCTTCCCACGAGGTCTCCGTCAACGTAGAGCTTGAGGATGTCGCCAATATAGGTCATAGCCAGATGGTGCCACAGTTGGTCATCCAGTATTGCGCCGGTCCAGCCGGGAGTATACCGGTCGACTCTGAGCGACTGTCGCCCGGTGGATGTCTGGATGCCGACAGTGCAAGCAGGCTGGTACATATAATATCGCAACAAATAGCCTGAGGTAGAACCCTCCCTGCTCACTATGTCCTCCCAGGCGGAGACCCAAGCGCTATCGTCCCGTTTTACCCAGCACTCCACGGTAAGGTTGGCAGCGATATCCAAGAACTGGTTACTAGCAACATCGATGTAACCTGCTGTCCCGCTCAAATCGATGGCTCCGCCGAATTTGCCTGCTACCCAATCGTTGTCCGGGTCGAGGTCCACCAAGGTTCCATCCAAAACGCTGCCGTTGCCGGATGAGTTAACCGCTATAGTACTGCCTGTGCTGTCGTCCAGGTGCCACAGACCTACCGTGTTGGCGTCACTGGTATATGGGGCTGTGAAGTCCCAGGGAAGATTATACGCCCAAGCAAAGCTGGCTGAAAGACCCAAGCACAAAACTGTAACCATAAAAACTGCCATTACTATTTTCCTATGCATTTTCTTCCTCCTCTATCTTACCCTAAAGATTGTACCATACCCTAAAAGTTTGTCAAGTAAAAAATGCCTGCCCGCTCGTGCGGACACAAACTCTAAAAAAATTCCCTTTTGCATTTACACGGGATACAGGAAAAAACATTTCGGTTTAGCAACATTATAAAATAGACTTCCCGCTTTCCCATAAACCTTATAATCCGGGAAAAAGGGAATTCATTCATCTCTTTCATCCTCTGTGAGAACTTTGCTAAGAACACCGCGCACAAGTTCAAGAGGGAAACCTCTTCTTGCAAGCAAATTATAAAGTCTTTGCCACTTCTTCTTATCATCAAGGTCTGTATATTTTTGCAGTTTCCTGAGAGCAAGGGCATATGCAATTTTTCCCTCATCCCTCACCCCGTAAGCCTTCTCAGTAACATCTCTTATAATTTCTTCATCTATTCCTTTCATCCTCAATTCATGCTCAATTAATCTCTTGCCGCAGGGATTTGCAGATAGTTTCATATCAACCCATGTGGATGAGAATTCCCTATCGTTGAGATAGTTTAGCTCCTCAAGTTCTTTAACTGTTCCCTCAATTATCTTCTTAGAGAACCCTTTCTTCTTTAATCTCTCCCTGACTTCCCGGCAGCTCCGCGAGCGATAAGCAAGAAGACGATACACATAGTTCTTTGCTTTCGTCAACCTTTCTTGAAATTTTTCACTGCCCATAAATTTCTAAAGCATAATGAATTATTCTGTCCTGATTACAACAAATGTAGTATATTTCCCCCGTCTGATAAGGAAGATTACATCCTCACCCGGCTTAACCTCATCCAGCGCAGAGAGATAATCTTCCATATTCTTAACCTTACAGTTGTTTATCTCCTTAATAATATCCCCGGGCTGAATTTTCCCATCAGCAGGGCTTCCACCCTCTACATCCACGACAATCACACCGCGAGTCTCTCCCAGGTCATACCGCTCAGCCATTGAAGGTGTAATCTCACGAACCGTAAGTCCAAGCCCTAACTTCTCCTCTTCCCTTCTGCCAACCCTTCTCTCAGATGGCAGCTCCCCAATCTTAGCTTTAAGGACTTCTTCTTTCCCATTTCTTATGACTTTTATCTCAACTTCCTTCCCAACAGGTGTATCAGCAACCATCTTCCTGAACTGGTCTTCATCTATCACTTCTCTCCCGTCAAACTCAATAATCACATCCTGAACTTTCAACCCCGCACGGCTTGCAGGAGTGCCATCTTCAACATCAGCTACAACAACTCCCCCCTCACCTGAAAGTTTCCACTGTTTTGCCATTGCGGGGTCAATGTCCTGAGGGATGATTCCAAGGTAACCGCGAACAACCCGTCCATGCTTAAGTATTTTCTCATGCACCTTTTTCGCCATATTAATTGGAATTGCAAAACCTAACCCCTGAGCAACATACGGTGAGATAATAAATGTATTTATCCCTACTACCTCACCATTAATATTTACAAGCGGCCCGCCACTGTTGCCAAGGTTAATAGATGCATCTGTCTGGATAAAATCCTGGAATCTGGGCATTCCCGAAAATCCTGAACGACCTTTTGCGCTGATTACTCCGATAGTCACAGTTTCTTCCAACCCGAAAGGATTTCCAATTGCCATGACCCATTCGCCTACCCTTAACTTATCTGAATCACCGAGCTTAGCTACAGTTAACTTTCGGCGCGGTTCAATTTTAAGAACAGCAATGTCAGTAGCGACATCCGGTTCGCCAACTATTTCCGCAGTATATGGTTTCTTTTCATCCAACAGTTTAACCTGAATTTCATCCACATCTTTTATGACATGGTAATTTGTCAGAATGTATCCTTCCTTACCAATTATAAATCCTGAGCCAAGCCCCTCCTGTTTTCTCTTATATTCCCGTTGTGGTCTTTTGCGCTGACGGCCGAAAAAATCAGGGAAGAGTTGTTCAAACTGCCCTCCAAAAAAATCCTCAAAAGGGTCCCAGTAACGATACTTGACCACTTTTGAAGTGGTGATCTGCACAACAGCAGGTTTCACCTTCTCGGCCACCCCAATAAACGGACTATCAGAAACCGGCTTTGAATCCACCACCGCATCATCAGATGGACTCTCTCCCACAGCCATTCCTATCATAAGACTGATTCCACCAACTACCACGTACGAAACTACACGATAAAAAAAACTAACAGCTTTAACCGACATAGCATTACCCTCCATATAACGGCCTTGGCTAATATTATCACCAACTTTCTCTAAAAGGCAAGAAATTTTTCCACCTTTTGTCACCTGATTTTTGCCTGATTTCAATCTGTTAAGCTTTATGGAAGATGCATTTTTCTTGTTTTGTGGGGAAGTTATGATAATATGTAACCACAGATAAACACGGGTAGTGTCAATGGAGATAGGTAAATAATGGAAGAGATGAATTCCAAGGAAAGAGTCCTTTTTTCTCTAAGTCATAAGGAACCTGACCGGGTCCCTTTAGATTACTGGGCAGTTCCTGAGACTACCAACCAACTTCTCCGACATTTCAACTTAAGGAATGAGAGTGAATTATTAAAGAAGTTGAATGTTGACATCTGCTATATAAAACCGAAATATACAGGTAAGGATTTTAGGGAAGAAGCAGATGGAAGCATCCAGCAGAGGTTGCCGGATGGAACTTATAAAGATATCTGGGGAGTGAGAAGGAAAAGGATTGATTGGGAGAAAGGCAGTTACTTAGAAGTGGTAGAATCGCCATTGTCAGAAGCGAACGATGTCCAGGAAATAGAAAATCATTCCTGGCCGGGGGTAGAGTCCTTTGACTATGAAGGATTTTCTAAGGAATGTCGGAAATATGATAATTTTGCTCTTATCTTAACCGGGGATAGAATAACAACCCGGGCAAGTATTTTCAAATTAGCAATGTATCTGCGGGGGATGCAGAATCTTTTAATGGATTTGAGTTTGAATCCCCAAATAGCTCATAGCCTGATTGCGCAACTCTTAGAGTTCCATCTAAAACATGCCCGGAGAATTTTAGAACTATCGGCTTCTAAGATTGATATTTTTATGCTTGGGGATGACTTTGGCACAGAGAACGGACCGATGCTCAGCTTGGAAATGTTTCGTAAGTTCTTTAAGCCAGGGCTTAAAGAGCTAATCGCTCTCGGCCATAAGTATGGAGTAAAAGTTATGCTCCATTCCTGCGGAGGTGTAAGAGAATTCATTCCTGATTTTGTTGAGATTGGTCTGGATATTTTAAATCCGATTCAGACCCGGGCAAAGGGGATGGACCCAAAAGGATTAAAAGAAGATTTTGGGGAAGACCTTTCTTTTCATGGTTCTATAGACGTGCAGAAAACCTTACCATTAGGAACACAGGAAGAGATAAGAGAAGAGATAAAAGCGCGCATTGAAATCCTGGGAAAAGGTGGAGGTTTTATTTTAGCTCCAAGTCATAATCTTCAACCGGATATCCCGCTGGAGAATATAGTCACTATGTATGAGGCAGGAAGAGAGCTTGGAGGATAAGAAGCATCTTTTTAAACTCATACTACACTCACCTCATAACCAAGATATTTTTCAAAAGCTTCTTTGACAGGCTCAAGGACTTCACCAGGAGTTACGCTGACATGATGCCGATGTCCCATATATCCTATTCTCTGAAGCGCATCCTGCAATCCCTCGATCTCCGCCACACCCGCGCAGCCAAAGAAATCCTCTGGTATAGGGTCCTTTGTAAAGCGGCCTTACAGCTTATATCACATTTCCCCGGGCTAAGTGAGCAAAAAAAACGGAAAGTTCTGGTGGGCATAGGGAGCTTGGTTTTATTGCTCCGTAACAAGGTCGTTAAGCTTCTTCTCCAATTCCGCAAGAACCCCGCCTACCGGCTTGAGGTCCAAATTTACTAAGTCCATTGCATCTGTCATTGCGGCCTGCTGTTCTTCCGGAGAAGCAAGGTCGCTGTATAACTCGTTTATAGTATAGCAATATTCCATCGCATCAAGGTATATCTGGTTTTGTCCTAAGATGCTTCCCGGCTCATTCAGACTCTCTTCTTACCGCATCCAGCAAATAGACTTAAGGATAGTGCCAGCAGAATCAACATATAACTTCTGAAAAGTCTCATATCCATTCCTCCCTCGTATTGTATGTTTTAAACTTCCATTTGCCGAAAATCCGTAATATACCCTTTCTTTACTGAGTTTAGTTAAAAGCAGTACAGTTAAGGCAGTATTGAAATCTCCCAGAGTAGAAGCACCATAACCATCTTCAAGCATCATACTCTGGGCAAAACAGGTTGCTGAATAATCGTCAGCAAGTCCCGGAAAGGATTGGATGGCATAGAAGTCAAACAAGTCTCATTCCCTGATTTACCAACGCCTTTTTGGAATTGGCTATAATCTTATCATCAACGAAGGGAACCCCCATAGGATCCTTGAGCCCATCCTTATGGACCCCATAGACTATAAATCCTATTTTTGGCTGTATCATATTTAACCCCTTATATTTAACCTTGTGGCACTTCCCTGAATATAATAGTAGTCCTTAATGAGATATTCCACTTCTTTCCTGACAGTATCCCGTGCAAGATGTATATCTCCCTTATTCTTCTCATATGCCTGTCTTAAAACTGTCCCAACATTTATCTTTGTAATACCATTCTGAATAGCAGAAAGAACTGATTCCTGTTTTACTCCAGAACCACCATGAAGAACAAGAGGAATCCCAACTGCCTCTGATAGTTTTCGTAGATGGTCAATGTTGAGTTTTGCAGAAATTTTCTTCTTGTCTTTCGCAACTCCTACTATAGCTCCGTGAATATTCCCAATAGCAACTGAGAGCCAGTCAATCTTTGTCTCCTCCACAAACTTCTTTGCTTCATCCACCCTGGTAAATCCCCTTCCTGAACTAAATAGCTCTTCATACGGTGGTAGAGGTCCTTTCTCATGCCCGAGAACAGCTCCAAGCTCTGCCTCCACCGGCACACCTTCTGCATGCGCCATATCAACAACAGTTCTTGCGACTTTGATATTTTCTTTCAGAGAGAGTCTTGAACCATCCACCATTACAGAGTCATAGTTGAGGTTAAGAGCTTCCTGTATAAGACTTCTCCAATCAACTTCCTGCCAATCTTCATCAATTACAGGAATATGGTCCTGATGAAGACGGGTGAAATTGCGGTCAGCATACTTATTGAATTCATCAGCCACTTTCTTGAAACTTCCAGCCTCAAATTTTTCCACATCAGGTCGTGCAACTTCTACAAGTCCAAAACAATCAAAACCTCTAAGCGTATCAACAATAGGTTTTATCATTGGAAGATAGGGAACATTAAAAGCAGGTATGACAATATGCTGGTGATAAGCCTCCTCCATTATCCTCCCAATACCAACTCTCTCAAGACTTTTAGATTCCGTCGCTATCCCCCCACCTGCCGAACTTTGACAAAACAGCCTTTCTCGGCCGATTCTTTTGCTGCCAGAGCTCACTTTCGGTAACCATTAAGCCGTTCTCTGTCAAGTTTTTCCCAATTTTTTTGACTGTCAGCAATCGTATGCTACCACCTGAAAGCTAACAGTGCAACAGGATTTTGGAAATTTTTCCGTAGCCAGAAATCGTTTTAAAGACATCTCGGAAGCAGGTGAGGGGGTAAAAACTATCTATAATTCTTCAGTAATTCTTGTCCATAAAAGGACGCTTTTTCAACTAATTCAACTTCACCTTCCTTAAATAAAAAGGGTCTCACCTGCTTGGCTAATCTTTTAAGGTCATCTTCCTTCAAATTTCTAAATTTATCCAGCAACATCTCTTTAGGATTACCTTTGATTTTTTTTGCTGAGAACATCTTTTTATCAAGAGGAAATTTAAGACGCAGCATAAATAACACGTCATAAATATCCCTGCCTCTACATCTACGGATAAAGGCATGGGATTTCTCGGCAAGAAACGACCCTTTATCCATTAGTAGAGCCGTGAACAGAAGACCAAAAGCAGAAAGAGCCATGGGCTCATATTTCATTTGCCAGACGGGATTGTTTGTTTCTATCTTGATAACAATATCTTCTCCTCTCTGGTCAACCAATCCAAAATTTTTCATCACAGACCTAAAACCAATCCTGGCAGAATATACATCATAAATATCTTTCCTTCTTATACTAACCTCAAAGCCCTCATTTTTTAAAGATACTCCGACAACATCTAACAAAGAATCAAATTCTTCACTGGACAATCCTTTTGCATTAAAATCTAAATCTTCGGAAAATCTCGGAAGTTTATAGAAAAACCTCAATGCAGTCCCGCCCATAAAATACATCTTGTTCCCAAGCTTATGTTTATAGATAGCATTAAGCATTAGCACCTGAAGATACTCTCTTAAGATAGCACGTTTTTTGTGTAACGGCAGACTGAGACGTTGGGCTTCTTCCATTAAGGAATCTAAGGTAATCATCTTAATCCTTCCCTAATCCTCTTTAGCACTGACAATGTCTTCTTATTATAAATAGCGGCGTAATGAAAGACTTTGTTCCATGAGCATTCGTTTAATTTTTCCTTATCAAAACGCTCTGCGTCTACATCAATTTTTTCTCCGTATCTATGTTTAAAATATACAAAATCTACGAGTGCTTTTTCCTTTTCGGCAACATAAATCTTAAAATTCTCATAAAGCATAATTTTATAACCACAATAGGCTTCATTTTTGCATGAACTATATTTAAAACTGCCAAATTCATTCCGGAACAACTTCGTCTGACGAGTTGTTACTGAAGTAACTTCAGCGGCCACTTCAGGAATTAGACTATAAAAAGACAATGCAGTCTCTAACGAAACATACGATGGTTCATAAAGCCTGTTGGCAATATACAGATCCGGCAGATCGGGACCGCCTTCAGGGAACTGAATTTTATAAACTCCTCGCTTAAGCCTAAATAATAATCCTCGTTCCACCCATACCTGAATTTGATTTTGGATAGTCTTCATTGCAGAATCAGGAAAGTATCTTGATAACTCATCCGCGGTAAAGATATAAATTCTGTTTTTTCTAATTGTAGTTAAAAAATCTCCATACTTCATGTCTGTTATACCTATTTTTATGGGTGTTATTGATATAAATATACACTGGGCTCTCTCCTTTGTCAAGTACTGGTGAACGGAACTCTGAATAATTGGAAGGATATGGATGACAAACGGGTTTTGGAAGTAGCCATTCCCTTCTCTGCACTTGGAAGGTTCTAGACCTAATTGAAAAGTATAATTATGTTCCCAGTAAAAGTGCACGAACCCTTGTCACAAGAAAAACCGATACTGTTGGGATAATATTCAATTCTCTCACCCCTTTCTTCTCCTGCTTATTAACATCTATTCAAAAAGAAGCCATGAACCATGGGTTAGAAATAATTATCTATATCACTGATGATTCACCGAGAGAAGAAGAAAAATACCTGAACTTAATGCGGGATGGAGGGACATGGAAAGAATACGAGGATTTAAAGAGTTTATTAGAGAAGAAGGGCTGCCTGAGCCGCTGATATTCACTACAGATACATTCAAGGATAAATTCTTTGTAGATAAAGTTCCGGGGAAAAAGTTGTTGCAAAAGAGAAAATAGTAGGTTATAACACTTATAGTTGAAAAAAGTTATTTTCCGAAATGAGAATTTATTTAGATGTTTGTTGTTTAAACCGTCCGTTTGATGATCAGACACAGGACAGAATTCGTATTGAATCAGAATCTATCCTTACAACCTTAAACCATTGTTTAAGTGGAAAATGGCAAATGGAGGTGATTAAAAAATGACGACGCGAACAATAATTAGTCCTGTAAAAATAAGAAAGACGGGACTGGATGTCCTGCGTAAGTCTTTGGGGCCTGTTGGTATGGCCCGTTTTCTGCAACAATTTGAAACAGGAAGTGGGAATTACACTAAAGACAAAAGGCAGTGGTTGAATGGGCTAGATGTGAAGAATATAGTAAAACAAATAAAGACAGCAAAAAAAATTCCCTCTCCTTTTTAAATATCGCAGACTTATAAACCACTGAAATTTCAATTATGCTCCTCCCCCAGATTCTTCCCTCCGTTCAGAATGACACGTACTTTACTGAGCATTCACTTAATTCAGCAGAGCAACCCCTGCGCAAGCAGGGGCTGCCACTACAATTCAATCTCTAATCCTGCTTATTTAGTATGGATCTGAGTTTATCTTCAAGTTGTTTCATCAGCTCAGGATGGGCTCTCAAATACGCCCTTGCATTCTCACGCCCTTGGCCTATACGCTCCTTCCCGTAAATATACCAGGCTCCACTTTTCTCAATAAGCCCTTCTTCACCTACCCCCATATCAAGAATCTCTCCCTCTTTTGATATACCCTGATTATACATTAGATCAAACTCAGCCTGTTTGAATGGAGGGGCAACCTTATTCTTCACAACTTTTACACGTGTGCGGTTACCTTTTACTTCCTGCCCTTCTTTTATGGAACCGGTTCTTCTTATATCAAGCCTGACTGAAGAATAAAATTTGAGTGCCCGTCCGCCAGGAGTAGTCTCAGGATTCCCAAACATAACCCCAATCTTCATCCGAATCTGATTGAGAAATACCACGCATGTTTTTGATTTACTTATAACTCCGGTGAGTTTACGCATAGCCTGCGACATAAGCCTCGCCTGAAGCCCCATCTGCGCCTCCCCCATCTCCCCTTCTATTTCAGCTCTCGGCACAAGAGCGGCAACAGAATCTATCACTATGACATCGACTGCATTATTCCTTACAAGCGCTTCGGTTATCTCAAGAGCCTGTTCTCCTGTATCCGGCTGTGAAATTAGAAGATTATCAAGGTCAACCCCTATCCGGCGGGTATAAGCAGGGTCAAGAGCATGTTCAGCGTCAATGAAGGCGGCTACGCCTCCCATCTTCTGCGCCTCGGCAACAATGTGGAGGGCAAGGGTTGTCTTCCCGGATGCTTCAGGACCAAAAATCTCCACAACTCTCCCTCTTGGGACCCCACCAATCCCAAGAGCAAGATCAAGTGAAATTGACCCTGTCGGGATAATATCAACTTTAACCTGAGCGGCTTCCATACCGAGTTTCATTATAGCACCACGTCCAAACCGTTTCTCAATCTGGCTCATTGCCATCTCAAGCGCTTTCTCTTTACTCCCCTTCTCCTTCTGTCTGCTCATCACCATCCTCCTCCTTTTCTAAACTGACCACTTTTAGTGGAAAATATTCCGGGCCTTCTTTCTTCAACATACTCTCCATTAATATTATTTCAGATACTTTCATAGAACCAATTTCAAGCTCCGCATTTGATTTCAACCATGATACAAGTTTATCCCTTCCCCTCTCTGATTTCACTCTTCCAACTGTCAGATGTGAATGGTACTGCCTTCTCTCCTTCTCAATACCAATTTTTGAAAGATTCTCTTCTAATCTATCCCGTATTTCATGAAGCGTCTCTCTTCCTTCTCTTATTCCCGCCCACACAACCTTTGGGACATTCACATTCGGAAAAGCGCCAATCCCCAAGAATGATACATCAAATGGTTTAATGCCCTGTAATGCAGTTCCTAAGGCAATCTTTATATCTTCCACCTTTGACTCATTCACATAACCAAGAAACCTCAGGGTCAGATGAGCATTCTCAGGTTTTACATACCTCACTCCTGCATCTGTTTCCCTTAAACTTTCAATCACTTCCCCCAACTTCCCCTTTATCTCATCCGAAAGCACAACTGAAATAAATGTCCTTATCTTCTTCTCACTCACCGCAGATTTCTCCTCACAAGGTCAAGCGCAGCCTGTGAGGCTTGTATTTTAATCAACTCTCTCCCCCCTCTGAAATGATGTTCTTCACTTATAACTTTAACATTATCAGCAAGCCCGAGCCACACCAGACCCACAGGTTTTTCCGCTGTTCCCCCACCCGGACCGGCAATCCCGCTAACAGCAAGACCAATATCGGTCTTGCTAATCTGTCTTATACCTTTTGCCATTGCCTCCACAGTTTGACTGCTGACCGCCCCGGATGTAGTCAGTATTTCCCCGGGGACATTTAGAAGTGCAACCTTACTTTCATTACTATATGCAATTATACCCTGCTTAAAATATTCAGAACTACCCGGCACATTAGTAAGCCAGTGACAGAGCAATCCTCCGGTGCAGGACTCAGCCACAGCAATTGTCTTTTTCTGAGCGAGGAGAGCCTTCCCCACCGCAGTTTCCATCTTATCCCCGTTAATTCCGAAGACATGCTCACCGAGACGATGTCTTATTCTTTTCTCAACTGCCTCAACCATTCTCTCCAGAGCTTTCTCGCTCTCCCCTTCAACCACAATTCTCAAATCAACTCCTTTCGGATGGCTGAGAATCTCAAAATATAGACCACGCTGAGCGACATCTCCAAGCTTCTCCCTGATTACAGATTCGCTCAGACCATACGTTTTCAGTATGCGGGACCTGCTATCCTTGCTCTTTCTTGAAAAAAATCTCATTAACCATACCCACCGGCTGCAGGGGCAGGGGCGACTCCACCGCAGCGACTTAGGGAAATGCTTTTTGCCCCAGAGAAATTAAAAATCATTACCGTTTATTCCTTGTTCTCATCAGTCAGCACTTCTCTGGGTTTTGTTCCCCTCGGTGAACTAATTATGTTTTTTTCTTCCATCCTATCCAGAAGCCGTGCAGCGCGGGCATATCCGATACTCAACCTTCTCTGCAGCATTGATGTGGAAGCTTTACCTGCCTGCAAAACCAACCGCACAGCTTCATCAAAGAGTTCGTCATCAATTCCCCCCTCCGATTCAAACCCGCCGCTCTCCACTTCTCCCGACTCGTCAATTTTCGCCTTGTAATCCGGCCTGCGCTGACTCTTGAGAAATGAAGCTACCCTCCCGGTTTCCTTATCCGTAACGAGTGAACCCTGAGCGCGCACCGGTGCCGCCTCCCCGGGAGGTAAGAACAACATATCCCCTTTGCCAAGTAGTTTCTCTGCGCCGTTCATATCAAGGACTGTTCTTGAATCAACTTTGGATGAGACCTGGAAAGAAACACGGTACGGCAGGTTAGCTTTGATTACCCCCGTGATGACATCAACCGAGGGGCGTTGAGTAGCAATAACAAGATGTATCCCGACTGCTCTGGATAACTGCGCAAGTCTCGTAATTGCATCTTCTACAGAAGCCTGCGCAACTATCATTAAATCATGCAACTCATCAATTATGACAACAACATGTGCCATCTTTTCTTCCTTCTTCTTAACCTGATTGTATGATGCGATGTTTCGCACTCCTTCCTCTGCAAGTGTGCGGTAACGATTATCCATTTCATTGACAACCCAGCGAAGTGCTTTTGCAGCTTTCTTTGCGCCCGCAACAACCGGCGCTATCAGATGCGGGAGTCTCTCAAAAACAGCTAATTCCACCATCTTCGGGTCTATCATCAGAAACCGGACTTCCTCAGGCGTAGCCTGGAAGAGAATGCTGAGGATAATGGAATTAAGACATACTGTTTTGCCGGAACCTGTTGTGCCGGCAACCAGAAGGTGAGGCATCTCCCAGAGGTCAGCTATAAGAGGTCTTCCGAGAATATCTTTCCCCAGTCCAAGAGCCAGTTTTGAAGAAGCTCTTCTGAATTCCTGGGATTCTAAGACTTCCCTCAGATATACAAAACGGGGATTCAAATTTGGTACCTCAATTCCAACTGCTGATTTTCCGGGAATAGGAGCAACAACGCGCACTCTTGAAGCTTTCAGGACAAGAGCAATATCATCAGCTAAGGATGTAATCCGATTTACCTTCACTCCTCTTGCAGGCTCTATTTCAAAACTGCTGATTATAGGTCCCTGATTCACCTGAACAACACGACTTTCCACCCCGAAACTGCGAAGGGCGTCCTCCAGCGTACGGCATCTTGCATCAATATCCTCTTCCTCCCTCTGGAGGGGAGGTGGTGGATCCAATAAATCCAGCGGGGGCAGCTGGAATGATGAAGGAGCTCCTCTCTCATGAGTGTGAATAACCGGCTCAGAACGGAGCTTTTCAGGAGTTTTAACACGAGAAACATCTGTAACCTCATGTTCTCTCATTACACTTACACGCTTGGTTTTGGGTCTGTGGAGCAAGGCGACAACTTTCCCAATAATTTCTCTTGAAAACCTAATGACGAATTTTACCCAGGAGACAGCTAAAAATTCTGAAGAGACAAGAAACCCGATTACGAATAGAAAAAAGAGCATAAGATAACTTCCCCATTTGCCAAACCACGGCAGCATCAACTCAGAAAAAATAGTTCCAGCAATACCACCTGGCAGGAAGTATCCTCTGCTTGTATCAACATGGCCGAAAGAGAACGCGCAGGAAGACGTGAGAAGCACAAGAACCATTCCCACAAGCTTTATGCTCAGTTTTTCTCTTCTCCTGTTGTAAAACCTATTATACGCCCATATAAGAGTAATAAACGGAAAGAGCCATGCGCCTAAACCGAATGGGAAATATAGGAGATATCCTGAAAGATATGCTCCAATTCTACCTGCTCTATTCAATGCGGGAGAATTTGGGGATGATGTATATAACGGAAGGTCAAGTGCATCGTAAGAAATAAGACTTACTAAAGTGAATACTGATAAAGAAAGGAGAAATATGCCTCCAATTTCTCTTCTCATCTCTCATTATTTCCTGCGGAACTCCTATTCGGAAGTTCCTTTCTGCACAGCTTTTCTGCTGAGGTTAATGCGTCCCTGGTCGTCAACTGAAATAACTTTTACCTCCACCTTATCTCCAACTTTCAGTATATCCCCCACTTTTTTAACATGATAATCAGCCAGTTTAGAGATATGAACCAGCCCTTCCTGTCCGGGCAGAACTTCAACAAAAGCGCCAAAGTCGGTAATTCGCTTAACCTTACCAAGATAGATTTTTCCAACTTCTACCTCAGCCACAAGAGCTTCGATCATATTGACAGCTTCCTTCGCCTTATCTTCACTAACTGAGCTGACAAATACCCTGCCATCATCTTCAATATTTATCCCAGCACCAGTCTTCTCAATGATACCCTTTATGATTTTCCCCGACGGACCAATTATACTCCCAATTTTGTCCGGCTTTACATTTATTGTAATGATACGGGGCGCGTAGATAGATATCTCATCTCTTGGACGGGAGATAACCTTTTCCATCTCATCAAGTGCTTTCATACGCCCTTTGTTAGAAGCAGAAAGAATCTTCTCCACAAACTCTAAACTTATTCCATCTATTTTCACATCCATCTGGATAGCAGTAACACCCTCTCTCGTTCCCGCCATTTTGAAATCCATATCTCCGCAGTGGTCCTCCAACCCGGCAATATCTGTCAGAAGAACTACTTTATCACGCTCTTTGACAAGTCCCATCGCAACCCCTGCAACAGGTGCTTTTATTGGCACCCCTGCGTCCATCAAAGCAAGACAACCGCCGCAGACTGTTGCCATTGAGGAGGAACCATTTGATTCTAAGATATCCGAAACAATCCTGATTGTATAAGGGAACTCTTCGCTTGATGGTAAAACCGGTTTCAACGCCCGTTCAGCTAATGCACCGTGCCCAACATCTCTCCTGCTGGGACCTCTGACAGGTTTTACCTCCCCCACGCTAAACGGAGGGAAATTATAATGCAACATGAAACTTTTAGAAGATTCCCCTCTCAATTCGTCCAGTCTTTGTTCATCTTCAGCTGTGCCAAGAGTAGCAACTGCCAAACTCTGTGTTTCCCCTCTTGTGAAGAGAGCCGAACCGTGAGTCCGCGGGAGTATCCCAACCTCACAACTGATAGGCCTCATCTCTTCAGGAGTTCTCCCATCTACTCGTTTCCCTTTTCCGAAAATTTGCTCACGGATTAGTTCACTTTCAATTTCTTCAACCACAGTTCTTATATCAGTAGTCTTATCTTCACCAAAATGCTCAGATGCCTCCGATATAAGACGAGACACGAACATTTCACGTTTGTTTTTATCCGGTATGGTAAATACCTCTTCAATCTTCCCTTTTACAAAATCCCTTACAGCCTTTTGCATCTCTTCATCAACCTGAATAAGTTTTATCTCCCTTTTTTCTTTACCGCACTTCCCTTTAAATTCCTCAACGAGCGAGGAAATCCCCTTTACTTCTTCCAACCCTAATTCGACAGCTTCAAGAATACATTCCTCCTTAATTTCCTTTGCGCACCCCTCAACCATAAGGAGTCTGTCTCTCATCCCTGCAACCACCAAATCGAGGTCACTGTCATCAATCTGTTTATGAGTCGGGCAGATAATACATTTACCATTAACCCTGCCCACCCTTAGAGCACCTATACTAACAGGGAAAGGAATATCCGATAAAGCAAGTGCACTTGATGCGGCAATCACGCCAAGTATGTCCGGGTCATTTTCCTGGTCAGCAGAGAGGACCGTTACAATTATCTGCACCTCATTCTGAAAACCATGCGGAAAAAGAGGGCGTAATGGACGGTCAATAAGACGGGCACTCAAAATCTCTTTTTCTGTGGGTCTTCCCTCACGCTTGAAAAACCCTCCTGGAATCCTTCCAGCCGCATATGTCTTCTCCCGATATTCTACAAAAAGCGGAAGGAAACTTGCTTCCACCTTTGGTTCCCGTGAAGCAACAACTGTCCCAAGAACAACTGTGCCACCATACTGAACAACAGCCGCACCATCAGCCTGCTTGGCCATTTTACCTGTTTCAATGGAAAGTTCCCTTCCACCGAGTTCCATTTCTACTCTTTCTACTGTCACTCTGCCACTCCTATAATTTTATATTTTTCACTTTGCATTTTTAAATGCTCCTATTTCCTTAAACCAAGTTTATTCACCAAATTCAGGTATCTTTCCCTGCTGTCGGATTTAAGATAATCAAGAAGTCCCCGTCTCTGTCCGATGAGTCTGAGCAGTCCCCGACGGGAATGGTGGTCCTTCTTATAAGCCCTGAAGTGTTCTGTTAAACTGTTGATTCTCTCGGTCATGAGAGCCACCTGCACTTCTGGCGAACCGGTATCACCCTCATGCAATTTGAACTCCTTGATTATCTCCCCCTTCTTTTCTTTCGCAAGCGCCATAATTTAAACTCCTCTACTGAAGAACTAAGGTGTAGTGGCAAAGCTTGCTTTGCCCTTAGCGAACCACTGCCGAGCAATCTCAGCCACTACAATTTTTAATCCTAATTTATTCTAATACAGAAACAGTTGGTTGTAAAGTCCTAACTTTCTCAATGTCTTTCTCAATCTGCCTTTTCAATTCATCCGGATTTGAAAAAGCAATTTCATCCCTTATCTTTCTCAGGAAATAAAATGTAAGTTCTTCACCGTAGATACTGCCGTTAAAGTCAAGTATATGGACTTCCGCTATTGGCGCTCCACCTTTTGCCTTTGGCCGAGCAAGCTCGGCTGCTATACCCGTAGTGGCAAAGCTTGCTTTGTCCTCATCTGGACTAAATGTCGGTCTATAACCAAGACTAAGACCTGCTCTATACTTCTCGCCCCCAATAACCGTAAATCCAGCATATACTCCAGGCGGAGGTAATAATCCATAAGGAATATCAATGTTCGCTGTTGGAAAACCGATAATGCGTCCTCTTGCCTCCCCTTTTTCAACTTTGCCAGTTATTTCATACGGGCGGCCGAGAAAAGAATTTGCCTTTACAAAATCTCCCTTTCCCACAAGCTCTCTTATTCTCGTGCTGCTTACAACCTCACTCCCAACTTTTACAGGTTCAATTTGTCTCACACTGAATCCATATTTACTCCCCATTTCTGATAAAAGCCCTGCATTTCCTTTCCTATCTTTCCCGAAAACATAGTTGTAACCGATTATGACAACACGCACTTTCAAATAATCTACCAGAATTTCCCTGATGAAATCCTGCGGGGAAAGATGTGAAAATTTACGATTGAAATTGACAATAAGACATACTTCTATTCCGAGCTCTCTTAGAAGATTAATTTTTCCTGGTAAACTTAGCAGAACCGGGACCGGTGCATCAGCAACAATTTTCGAAGGATGGGGGTCAAAAGTAACTACAACACTCCTTCCCCCTGACTCCTCCGCAGACTCAGTCACCTCTCTGATAATTTTCTGATGTCCTATATGAACTCCGTCAAAGGCGCCGATTGTCGCAACAGTTTCTTGAAACTTTTTCCCGGATTTGCCAGGACCGCGAATGACTTCCAACTCACCCCTCACCTGTTGTTATGGATCCAAGCTACTTTAACTCCAGCACCTGCTTCCACCACACCAATTGCAAGCAGCTCTCCCCTTGAATTACTGATTCTGACAAACTCCCCTGTCTTCAACCTCTCAGGCAACCCGGCAACACCAACACCTGAAAGCAGAGTATTTTTCTTCATAACTTCCCCGAACCAATCCCTGACCTCCACAGATGGAAGGTGTGAAAGTGCCGCATCAGGTGGAATTATTCTCTCCCCGGGATTGGGCAACTCCCTTAGCTCTTTTAAAGTTACTGAATCACCCAACCTGAACAGACCTGACCTGAGCCGCGTTAACTCAGCCTGGTGCGCGCCGCAGCCAAGCATATCCCCTATATCCGCACACAACGTTCTGATATAGGTTCCTTTGGAACATACAACTCTGAAACGAATTCTGGGAATCTGGCAACTTAAAATCTCCAAATTGAAAATCTGAACTTTTCTTGGTTCCCTTTCAACTTCCTCACCCTTTCTCGCCAGCTCATAAAGTCTCCTGCCTTTATATCTGACGGCTGATACCATTGGAGGAATTTGCTGTATCTCGCCTGTAAGTTTAGAGAAAACTTCCTGAACTTCTTTCTCCCCAAAATTCAGCTCCTTAACTTCCGAAACAATATTCCCGGTGGAATCCTGAGTATCCGTTCTTATACCCAAAACCAACGTCGCCTCATATTCCTTGTCAGAAGACAGAAAGAATTGCGATAGTTTGGTTGCCCTGCCCACACATACAGGCAGAACTCCGGTTGCATCCGGGTCAAGAGTGCCGGTATGCCCAACTTTTCTTGTATGTAAAATCTTCCTGACTTCCGCAACTACATCGTGAGAAGTCATCCCCCGTTCTTTCTTAATAATGAGTATCCCATTTAGTTCAGACATCGGACTTAAATTTCTAAACTACCTCTTGGCTGCAGGGGCAGGGGCAACTCCACCGCAGCGACTTAGGGAAATGCTTTTTGCCCCAAGAAAATAAAAAGTCATTACCTTATTGCACATCAACTTTTGCTCCACTAAAATGCCTCCTGCATAGAGCAAGCAAAAAGGGGGTTCCCCGAAGCAAGGGGAGTTGCCTCTGCCCCCTGACTGATCATCTATCTTTAGAGGCTGGATTCTCAAATACTATTTTTCCCGCTCCGACATTGCCTTCAGAATCGGCCGCTTTCACAACAACAGTATGCTCTCCGGAGGAAAGAGAAGACAGACTAAATTCAAAAATCTCCCTCTTTGAATCAAATATGTCATCCTCAGGGAAAATATGAATCCAATCCCCTCCATCAAGAGAGTATTCAATTCGCAAGATTCTGCTCGTATCATCATAAGCAACACCTTTTATTGTGTATGCTTGAGATTTCAATAACTTGCTCCCCTCCTTAATCCTCCCCCTCAAGGAGGGAGGAGGTAGGTGGGTTAGCTCTTCCACTTCCGGAGGAGTATTATCAATCAGGAAAGGTTCGCTTACTTTCTCGCAGCTCAAAGCTTTTTCAATCGGGTTATCCGGCTTGTCAGTTGCAGCTATCTTGAGCAGATAGAAACCATCCGGGAAGGCTGCAGTATCCCATCGGTAAGAGTTTTCCCTGATATCCTCTTTCAATTTTTTCCAACTCTTTTCTTCTCTCCCGCGATAGTATATATTGTAAATTAGCGTATCGCCATTCGGGTCCTTTGCCTCCCAGACTGCTCTCTTCTCACCCTTACGAATTCTCGCTTTCCTGCCTTTCACATTAATTTTGTAACCTTCAATTCTTACTGACTGCGTTTTACCAGGTTTTATCTGTATGTTGTAACTTTCAATCCTCACTGACTTTATTTCAGGAGGCTGGTTAGCCGTCAGGTAACGAATTGTAACATCATGAAGAATAGGAGATACGGAAGAAACCCTGGTTTTAAGATGCGCACGGTATTGAATGAACCTTCCAGAAGGGCTTTCTATCTTTTCTCCAGAAAAATCCGAGTAGCTTTTAGACCATTCAGACCATGTATCATCAGGTTTCTCAGTATTTCCTGCTCTGCTCTGGAAAAGTATTTCTGTTCTCTCTGGCAAGGTTTCATTCCAGCAAATTTCGCCCCATTGAGATATGAAAGATGCATCGTGGACAGATGATGTGAGAAAACCTTCTTGAGAGCAGCAATCTGTTAGACTGTAAATGCGCCCCATATTCCCTGTCGCCAAATAGAGTTTATCTCTTTGCCAGACCATTGAGAGAATCTGCAAATCGTCAGATTCAAGAACTGTCTCAACTTTTCTATCCGTAGAGACTTTATACATCATCCCCTCATTTCCTGTACCGATATAGATAT
>JAUWGW010000011.1 GCA_030606215.1 bacterium | reverse complement strand
CAGTTACCCACATTTCACACAAGGCCGACTACTACTGATTTAATATGTTAAAAAACTCAAAAACAATTATTGAAAACAATTATCAAAATAGGACACTTTGATTTTGCTAAAAATAGGACATTTTTAAATTGTCTTGACACGCCTCTATGATTTTGTTGCATTGATGGTCTTTCTCTGGTAGAATTCTCCCCGTATATTATGTATCATCCGACTATTGAAGAGTTCAGGAAAGCATCTAAAAGGGTGAATTGTATCCCTGTTTACAGGGAATTGCCTATGGAGGGAGAAAACCCGATTTCTGCTTTTCAGAAACTTCCTCAAAGTGAATATGCATACATTCTTGAAAGTGCTGAGAGAGGGAAACTTGGACGTTACTCTTTTCTCAGTGCAGAACCTGATTTTGTTCTACGATGTAAAGGGAAAAGAGCAGAAATAGTGAGGGGGGAGAAGTGTGAAACTGTTAATCTTGAAAACCGTGACCCACTTCATTTGCTGAAAGATTGTATGAGTAAATACAAAGCGAACTCTTATGAAAATCTTCCTCCATTTTACGGGGGAGCGGTTGGATATCTGAGTTACGATACGGTTCGTTTTTTTGAAAAGCTTCCTGATGAAAATACAGACGACCTTGGACTGCCTGACTTATATTTCATTTTGAGTAAGACTCTTCTAATATTTGACCATGTTAGCTCTTCTGTGAAGATTGTCTCAAATGCATATATTGAAGGAGATCCGGATGCAGCTTATCACGAGGCAATTGAGAAAATTGAGGGAATAGTTGAGTCTCTCAAGAAAGAAGTGCCTGAAGTAGCGACGCCAATCTCTTTAAGAGAAGCTCCACTTCAGCCTGAGATTCAATCAAATTTCAGTGAAGGCGATTTCTGTAAAGCTGTAAGAAAGGCGAAGGAGTATATCAGGAAAGGGGATATTTTCCAGGTGGTCTTATCCCAGCGGTTGAAGACACATCTTGCCAGTTCTCCTTTTGATATCTACCAGGCACTGCGCAGGATAAATCCTTCACCCTATATGTTTTATTTGAAGTTCGGGGATATGTATCTTGTTGGCTCCTCACCTGAGGTACTTGTGAGAGTTTGCGGTGATGAGGTAACCATTCGCCCAATTGCAGGGACAAGGAGAAGGGGTAAAACTTCTAATGAGGATAACGAGCTGGAAAGAGCTCTTTTAGCCGATGAGAAGGAAAGGGCTGAACATCTCATGTTAGTTGACCTTGGGAGGAATGACTTAGGGCGCGTTGCAAAGGTTGGAACTGTGAACGTTACTGAATTTATGACAGTAGAACGGTATTCTCATGTTATGCATATTGTTTCCAACATACGTGGAGAACTTGAGGGCGGCAAGGATTCTTTTGATGTCCTGCGGGCTTCTTTCCCTGCAGGCACTGTCTCAGGCGCTCCAAAGATAAGGGCAATGGAAATCATTGATGAACTTGAACCGACAAGGAGAGGTCCATATGCCGGAGCTGTGGGTTATTTCGGTTTCTCAGGAGTGATGGATACATGTATTACAATAAGAACAGTGCTGGTACAGGAGAAACAGGTTTATATACAGGTTGGAGCTGGTATTGTGGCGGACTCAATTCCTGAGAGAGAGTTCCAGGAGACAGCAAATAAGGCACAGGCTCTTTTAAAAGCTTTGTCAGAGGCAGGAAATGATTTTTCTCGTGGATAACTACGATTCTTTTACCTATAACCTCTTCCAGTATCTCGGTGAACTTGGTGAGGAGGTTGTGGTAAGGCGCAATGATGCTTTTCATGTGGAGGAAGTTAAAAAACTGTCCCCTGATGGAATTGTCATATCTCCTGGTCCCGGAGTTCCTTCACAAGCCGGACTTTCAAAGGAAGTTGTCAGGAAGTTTGCCGGAGTTATCCCTATTCTTGGAGTTTGTCTCGGGCATCAGGCTATTGCAGAGGAATTTGGAGGGAAAGTTGTTCTTGCGGGGAAACTTATGCACGGGAAGACATCCGAAATCTTTCATGACGGCAAAGGTATATTTGAGGAACTGCCTTCTCCTTTCACCGCTACAAGGTATCATTCACTTATTGTGGATAAGGAAAGTTTGCCTGATTGTTTTGAGATAAGTGCCTATACAAAGGAAGGAGTAATAATGGGTATACGGCATTGCAGTTTCCTTATTGATGGAGTCCAGTTTCATCCAGAATCAATTCTTACAGCCGAAGGGAAGAAACTCCTCTCTAATTTCTTGAAGTTTAAAGGGGGAATGAGATATGCAGATTAAGGAGGCTATTGCTAAGGTAGTTGATGGGGAAAATCTCTCTGAGAGAGACGCCAGGTCAGTAATGAGAGTGATTTTGAGGGGAGAGGCTGCTCCTTCACAGATTGCAGGTCTCATAACAGCTCTCCGTATGAAAGGAGAGACAGTTCCTGAGATTGTGGGTTTTGCAAAGGCAATGAGGGAGGAATCTGTAAAAGTGAGGTTCCGCGGGAGAAGACTTGTTGATACATGTGGAACCGGTGGGGATAGAAGTAATACATTCAATATATCAACAACTGCTGCGTTTGTTGTAGCAGGAGCAGGTATCACAGTTGCCAAACATGGAAATCGTTCTGTATCAAGTCACTGCGGTAGTGCGGATGTTTTAGAGGCTCTTGGAATAAATATAATGCTTGGCAGAGAAGCAGTTGAGGAATGTCTCAGGAAAGTCGGGATAGCTTTTCTCTTTGCTCCAATCTTTCATGGTGCGATGAAACATGCTCTTCCTCCGCGGAGGGAAATTGGTATCAGGACAGTATTTAATATTCTTGGTCCTCTTACCAACCCTGCCGGGGCGAAAGCACAGGTCCTGGGGGTCTATGATAGGAATCTGCTTGAGAAACTGGCAAATGTTCTTTCAGATCTCGGGTCAAGAAGAGCATTAGTTGTGCATGGTTTTGATGGGCTTGATGAGATATCGCTAAGCAGGACAATTGTAGCAGAGCTTAAGAATGGTAAGGTTTTGACATATACATTGAACCCTCGTGATTACGGGTTTAAGAAATGTCCGGTTGACAGAATAAGCGGTGGCAGTGTAAAGCATAATGCAAAGATTTTGCAGAATGTCCTTAAAGGGGAAAGAGGACCACGACGTGATATTGTTCTTCTTAATGCGGCGGCGGCAATCATAGCAAGTGGGCTGGCAAAAAATTTTAAAGAGGGTATATCTAAAGCTTCTCATTCTATTGATTCGGGGAATGCACTTGAGAAACTGGAACTTTTAAGACAGTATAGTAATTCATCAAGGATTCGCGGCGCTAAGCGTTCATGGAGTCAAATTTGTCCGACGAAGCGAGCTAAATTGTAGTGAATGGGGATATTCTTGATAAGATAGTTCGGGGCAAAGAAGCAAGGGTGGAAAAGAGAAAGCAGGAGGTATCGCTGGCTGTTCTTAAAGACCGGATTAAGGAAGGAAGAACTGTGTCAAGGGATTTCAAAAAGGCAATCTCCGAGCCAGAGGGTATAGCTCTCATTGCAGAGATAAAGAAGGCTTCTCCTTCAGCTGGAGTTCTGAGAGAGGATTTTGACCCTGTTAGAATTGCTAAGGAGTATGAAGTAGGAGCAGATGCCATATCCGTTCTTACAGAGGAGGATTTTTTTAAAGGGTCCCTGAACATTCTTTTTGAAGTTAAGGGAGTTACCTCAAAACCGGTTCTTGCAAAGGATTTCTTTATTGATGAGTATCAGATTTATGAAGCAAAACTTAGCGGCGCTGACAGTATCCTTCTTATTGTGAGGATTCTTGAGGAAGATACTCTGAGCAATTTCTTGCAAATTTCACGGGGACTTGGAATGGATTGTCTGGTTGAGGTTCATAACGAGATTGAGTTGAAAAAAGCAATAAGTTCTGGAACTGAGATTATAGGTATAAATAATAGAAACCTTGAAAATTTCAAGGTTGATTTAAAGGTAACTGAAAGGCTCTCAGGAATGGTTCCTGAAGATAAACTTATAGTAAGTGAAAGCGGAATTAATACGAGGGCTGATGTTGAATTTCTCATTTCCCTTGGAGTAAACGCAATTCTTGTTGGGGAAGCATTTATGCGTGCTGAAAATATTCCTGCTAAGGTCAGGGAATTGCTGGGAAAAGATGGCTAAGATAAAAGTTTGCGGAATGACGAATATTGAGGATGCAAGAGCATGTGCAAATCTTAGTGTGGATTTCATTGGTTTCGTTTTTGCTGAGAGCCCCAGGCGTATAACAAAGGAGTCTGCAAGAAAGATTATAGATGAGTTGCCTAAAGCAGTGAAGAAAGTTGGTGTTTTTGTGAATGAGGACTTGACTACGGTTGAGGATATAGCTAATTTCTGTGGACTTGATGTTCTTCAGTTTCACGGAGATGAGAAACCGGATTATTGTCTGCATTTTATGGGAGAGAGTGAAGTTTTCAAAGCTTTCAGACTCAGGGATAAAACTGACCTTATTCCTATCCCATCATACAGGGTAAATGCCTATCTTCTTGATACATTTGTTGAAGGAGTGTATGGTGGGACAGGGGAATCCTTTGACTGGGAACTTGCGATTGAGGTAAAAAAGTTTGGCTGTCCGATTGTCCTTTCCGGAGGGCTTGATGCTAAGAATGTTGGCGAGGCAATCAGGAAAGTTCAACCGGAAATGGTTGATGTCAGCAGTGGAGTGGAATCAATGCCGGGAAAGAAGGATCCAGAGAAATTAAGGGAGTTCGTACAAATCGTGAGGGTTAATTATGTTACCTGATAAGAGAGGTCGTTTTGGGTTTTTTGGAGGGAAATTTGTCCCCGAGACGGTAATGTCTGCGCTTGATGAACTTAACGAAGTTTGCCTTCAGGCTAAGAAAGATAAGAGATTCCAGGAAGAATTTAAATATTACCTCTCCCAGTATGCAGGTAGACCGACTTCTCTATATCGGGCTGAGAGACTTGAGAAGAAACTGCGTGGCGCAAGGATTTATTTAAAAAGGGAAGATTTGTGCCATACCGGCGCACATAAAATAAATAATACGATTGGACAACTCCTTCTTGCTAAGAGAATGGGTAAGAGCAGGATTATCGCTGAGACGGGAGCAGGTCAACATGGAGTGGCAACAGCGACAGCATCGGCACTCTTTGGATTGAAGTGCGATATATATATGGGAACAGAGGATATAAAGAGACAGGAATTGAATGTTTTCCGGATGAAACTTCTCGGGGCAAGGGTTATCCCCGTTGACAGCGGAAGTTGCACTTTGAAGGATGCTATCAATGAAGCGATAAGAGACTGGACTACAAATGTTCTAACTACTCATTATGTTATTGGTTCTGTGGTTGGACCGCATCCTTACCCAATGATGGTGAGGGATTTTCAATCAGTAATAGGGAAAGAAACTAAGAAACAAATTTTGAAAGTTGAAGGAAGACTTCCTGATTATCTTGTTGCATGTGTTGGCGGCGGAAGTAATAGTTTAGGGTTATTTTATCCGTTTATTAAAGATAAAGTTCAGTTCATAGGTGTTGAGGCAGGCGGGCTTGGTTTAGCAGGCGGTCATCACGGGGCGACTCTTGCCAGAGGGAAAGTGGGTATCCTGCATGGAACTATGAGCTACCTCCTGCAGGATAAAGATGGGCAGATAAGGGAAACTCATTCAGTTGCGCCTGGACTTGATTATCCCGGAGTTGGTCCTGAACACAGCTACCTCAAGAAAACCGGGAGAGCAAAATATGTGACAGTTACTGACAGAGAAGCTCTGTCAAGTTTTAAACTTCTTTCTGAAACTGAGGGAATTATTCCTGCTCTTGAGAGCGCGCATGCTATCGCATATGTCGTTAAATTTGCCCCAAAACTAAATAAGAATAAGGTAATTATAGTAAATCTTTCCGGTAGAGGGGATAAAGATGTGGATATAGTTGCGGGGAAGATAAAGTGAATAGGATCCATGAGACCTTTGTTAGGCTCAAAGAATCGAATAAAAAGGCATTTGTTGTGTATCTTACTTCAGGATATCCTGATTTGAAGACAACAGAAGAACTTGTTCTGGAACTGGCTGGCAGGGGTGTGAGTATGATTGAACTTGGAGTTCCTTTCTCCGACCCGCTTGCAGATGGAGTAATTATTCAGGAGGCTTCTTTTAAAGCGCTTCTCAACAATATAAATCTTGATAAAATCATCTCGCTGGTGAGAAAGTTGAGAAAAGATACTCAGGTCCCGCTTATCCTTATGACATATTATAATCCTGTGTATCAGTACGGGATTGAGAGGCTCGCCAGGAAAGCAGCGGATGCTGGTCTTGATGGTATAATTGTCCCTGATTTGCCTCCTGAAGAGTCCTCTCGTTTGAAAAATGCTTTTGGAAGATATGGATTATCTCTCATATTTCTTCTTGCGCAAAACAGTCCGGTTGAAAGAATGAAACTTATTGCAAGGGAAAGCACAGGTTTTATATACTGTCTCTCCCACATCGGTATTACCGGGGTGAGGGAAAAACTTGAACATGACCTCAGACCTTTTTTGGAAAGGATAAGAAAAACAACTGATAAACCATTTGTCGTTGGTTTCGGAATATCTCGTCCTGAGCAGGTTCAGAAAGTTAATAAATGGGCGGACGGAGTTGTAGTTGGAAGCGCAATAATTGATGTAATCAGACGTAACCTCGGGAAAAAGAATTTAGTAAAAAAAGTTGGGGATTATGTTACAGAACTGATGAGAGATTGAATGCATATTATTATTGACGGGTATAACTTTATTTTCAGGATATACAATTTTAAGTATACAGAGCTTCAGAAGGCGAGGGAGAGATTTCTTCTGCGCTTACAGAATTATATTGAGAAGAAAAAAGTGAGAATAGAAGTTGTATTTGATTCACAGGAGAATGAATACTCCTCAACAGTTTCTTCCAAAAAAGGATTGAAGGTTGTATTCTGCCAGGATGCTGATGATTATATAAGGGAGATAGTAAACAATAGTCAGAGAAAAGCTTCAATTCTGGTGGTAAGTGAGGATGAAGGGATTTTAAGAGATGTAAGGGAATGCGGTGTGAAGATAAAATCTCCATCGGAATTTGATATGCTCCTGAATAAAGGTATTCAAAAGAGGAGAAAGTTCTTAGATGATGAGAAACCTTCTCCGGAAAGTATGAGTGAGGGGGAAGTTAGTACCTGGCTTGAAGAATTTAGCCAGCGACATCAGAAGGTCTAATTCATGGAATATCCGTTTAAAGAAATAGAGGCGAAGTGGCAGAAGAGGTGGGATGAGACAGGTGCTCATAGACTTGATATGAGCGTAAGCACCTCAAAATATTACTGTCTTGTCATGTTCATCTATCCATCTGCGCAGAAATTGCATGTTGGGCACTGGTACAATTACGGACCGACGGATTCGTGGGCAAGGTATAAAAAGATGTGCGGTTTCAGAGTGTTTGAACCGATGGGGTATGACGCTTTTGGGCTGCCTGCGGAAAACTATGCTATTGAGAAAGGGATACATCCTGCAAAAAGCACTGCGGAGAATATCAGTCATATCCGCAGGCAATTAAAAGCAATCGGGGCGATGTATGATTGGAGTAAAGAGATAAATACAAGTTCCCCTGAATATTATCGCTGGACACAGTGGTTATTCCTCCAGCTTTATAAAAAAGGGCTGGCTTACAAGAAACTTTCTGCTGTTAACTGGTGCCCGAAATGTCTCACTGTTCTTGCGAATGAGCAGGTTCTGGATGGCTCTTGCGAGAGATGTGGAACTCAGGTCACAAGGAAGGATATGGAACAGTGGTTTTTAAAAATCACTGATTATGCAGATAGACTCCTTGACGGGCTCTCCCGTATTGACTGGCCTGAGAAGACGAAGTTGATGCAGACTAACTGGATTGGAAGAAGTGAAGGTGCGGAGGTAAGATTTGAGGTTCCTGAAAGCAATGAGGTTATTCCTGTATTCACAACAAGAGCTGATACACTTTTTGGAGCTACTTACATGGTGCTCGCTCCGGAACATCCTCTGGTTAATAAACTAACAACGGGTGAGAGAAAGAAAGAAGTTACTGAGTACATTGAAAAGACACGACAGGAGAGTGAGGTTGAAAGAACATCGACTGTGAAGGAGAAGACAGGTGTTTTCACCGGCAGTTTCGCAATTAATCCTGTAAATAGCGAGAGAATCCCAATCTGGATTTCTGATTATGTTCTTCTGAGCTACGGGACGGGAGCTGTTATGGCTGTTCCGGCTCATGATGAGAGGGATTTTGAGTTTGCAAAACAATTTTTTCTCCCTGTGCGGAAGGTCGTTCTTGGTGAGGAGCAGAGCGAATCTGATGAACTTGAAGAGGCTTATACCGGTGAAGGTAAAATGATAAATTCAGGTGAGTTTACCGGAATGAACTCAAGAGAAGGTGGAAGAAAAGTTGTTGAATACCTGAAAGAGAGAGAGCTTGCAGAGTTCAGCATCCATTATAAACTGCGTGATTGGTTGGTATCCCGTCAACGATATTGGGGCGCTCCTATACCTATTATTTATTGCCCGAACTGCGGAGAGGTGCCTGTCTTAGAAGAGTCACTACCTGTGCTATTACCTGAGAAGGTTGATTTTCTTCCCGGGGAAAAGGGGAGAGCTCCGCTTGATACTGCGCCTGGGTTTGTCAGGACAGAATGTCCGAAGTGTGGTCGTTCTGCGCGGCGCGAGGTTGATACAATGGATACTTTTGTATGCTCATCCTGGTACTACCTCCGTTTCCCGGAGCCCGATTATGACAATGGAGCGTTTAACCCTGAACTTGTCGGGAAATGGCTTCCGGTTGACCATTATGTAGGCGGAGCAGAACATGCTGTTCTGCACCTGCTTTATGCAAGATTCATAACAAAGGTTTTATATGACCTCAAATTGATACATTTTGATGAACCTTTCCTTAAACTCGTTCATCAGGGGACAATTACAAATCGCGGTGCGAAGATGTCAAAATCAAGAGGTAATGTCGTAAATCCTGATGCATTCATTGATAAGTTTGGTTCAGACACTTTCCGGATGTATCTAATGTTTATGGGTCCCTATGAAGAGGGAGGAGACTGGAGTGATAAAGGGATAAACGGTATTTCTCGTTTTTTAGGGCGTGTGTGGAAACTTATGGCGGAGAGTGAAGCAGGCGGAGAGACTGTAAACTTACGGTCTCTCCTGAGGAGTGAACACAGGACAATCAAGAAAGTCACACAGGATATTGAAAGGTTTCATTTCAATACAGCAATAAGTGCCCTGATGGAGTATGTCAATTATTTAATTGATGTTGGGAAGGAAGTTGGGCAAAAGGACCGGCAGGAAGCAATTCGTGTTCTTATTTTGCTCCTTGCCCCGTTTGCCCCTCATATGTGTGAAGAGTTATGGGAGAGAATAGGGAATGATGGAAGTGTTTTCAATGAATCCTGGCCATCCTATGATGAGGACACTGCGAAGGAGGAGGAAATTACCTTAGTTATCCAGATTGACGGGAAATTGAGGAAGAAAATAACTATTCCTGCAAACCTTTCTCAGGAGAAACTTGAGAAAATTGCTCTTGAAGATGACCGCATTAAGGGACTTTTAGCAGGTAAGAAAATTAAAAGAGTTATCGTGGTTCCAGGGAAACTTGTAAATATAGTTACAAGAAATGTATAGAGAGACTATTCTTGATAATGGGATAGGTATTGTTAGTTTCCAGATGCCTGAGATGAATTCAGCCACTCTCGGTATATGGATAGGTGTCGGTAGTCGTTATGAAACGGGCAGGAATAATGGCGTTTCGCATTTCCTTGAGCACCTTTTATTTAAAGGTTCGAGGAAAAGAAGCAGCAGGAAAATAAGGGAAGATATTGAAGGGGTTGGAGGCAGCCTCAATGGTTTCACAACTGAGGAATGCACCTGTTACCTTGCAAAGGTAGTTGGCGGGAAATTGGAACTTGCTCTTGATGTTTTGGCTGATATGGTTCTACATCCACTTCTCAGGAAGGAGGATATAGAGAAAGAAAGAGGTGTAATCAGGGAGGAAATAAGCAGGCAGAAAGACCTCCCGATGCAATATGTTCATGTTCTCTTTAGCCGATTAATGTGGGGAAAACATCCGCTTGGTTCAAATATCTGCGGAACTGCTGAGACAGTAGATTCTCTTGCCAGGAAAGATATTTCTGAATATAAAGGGAGCTTCTATAAACCTGCCAATATAGTAGTCGCAGTTGCAGGGAAGTTGGAGCATGAGAGAATAGTTGAAGTGGTTTTTAGAAGGTTTTCATCCATCCGCAAATCAATGGGGAATAAACCCTCACTCTTGAAAAAGAAACAAACAAAACCACGATTGGTGGTAGAGAGTAGAAAAACAGCACAGACTCACATCTGTCTTGGCACAAGGGCTCTTCCCCATGGCCATCCTGACAGATATATCCTCAGTATTCTGAACATTATTCTTGGAGGAAATATGAGTTCCCGTCTTTTTGAGGAAGTGAGGGAGAAAAGAGGACTTGCATATCATATAGACTCACATGTGCAGAAATTTGTTGATACAGGAGCTTTCGTTATTTCTGCCGGAATTGATTCACGCCGTATATCCGGTGCAATCAGGGTTATTCTGAAGGAGATGAGGAAAGTCAGGGAGAAAGATGTCTTCAAGAAAGAACTGCTCCAGGCAAAGGAGTTTTGCAGGGGGCAGATTTTACTTTCAATGGAAGATACTTCAAACAGAATGCTATGGCTGGGTGAGAACAAACTTGCGCTTGGAAGAGTCCCGCCGGTTGAAGAAGTTCTTGAGGGAATTGAGAAAGTCACTGCTCACGATTTGCACCGTCTGTCATCGGAGCTTTTCCACGATGGAGGGATGAACCTCGCCCTCATCGGACCGCATGAGCATGAAACGGTGGAGAAAATATTTTATGGGGAAATGGAGGGTTTGTGATGACTGCAAAAATTCTTGATGGAAAAAGTATTGCACAAAGGATAAAAGATGGATTAAAAGCGGAAATAGAAGTTTTGAAAAAAGAGGGGAGCCCGCTTAAACTTGCAGCGGTTCAGGTTGGGGAGAGTGAAGCGTCAGGCGTTTATACAAGAGCTCAGAAGAAAAATTGCGAGAAACTCGGGATAGATTATGAACTAACAATACTTGATGAGGGATTGGGACAGAAGGAAATTATTGAGCATATTCAGAAACTTAATCAGGATGACAGCGTAACTGGAATCATCCTGCAGTTGCCTCTTCCACAGGGGATATCTGCGGTTGAGGTGCAATCTAAAATTGATGTTGGGAAAGATGTTGAGGGAGTGAATCCTGCAAACCTTGGTTGGATAACTTACGGGAAACCGAGACTCATACCCTGCACTGTAGCTGCAGTTATGGAACTGATTAAGGCTGCAGGAGTTGACCTTTACGGTAAAGAAGCTGTGATGGTGGGGCATTCTGATATTGTCGGGAAACCGGTTGCTCTTCTTCTTCTGAATAAGTTTGCAACGACTTCTGTGTGCCACATAGCTACTGGGGAGAGAGGGAATTTAGCTGAATATGTCAGGAAAGCTGAACTTTTAATTGTTGCTGTCGGAAAGGCTAACTTGGTTAAAGGTGAATGGATAAAAGAAGGGGCAATAGTTATTGATGTAGGGATAAACCGCGTAGAGGGGAAAATTCTTGGTGATGTGGAGTTTGAAGAAGCAAAGGAGAGAGCAGGCTGGATTACACCTGTTCCAGGCGGGGTTGGTCCTGTTACAACAGCAATGCTTTTAAGGAATACAGTAATGGCGGCGAGAAAAGAGGAGAAAGAAAATGGCTAAAAAGGCTGAAGAAGTCCTAAAGATGGTTAAGGAACAAGATGTGAAGTTTATTAGATTATGGTTTACAGACATTTTAGGGCAGGTGAAAAGCTTTACGGTTACGGATAGCGAGTTAGAAGGGGCATTGAAAAACGGTATGGGTTTTGACGGTTCGTCAATTACCGGTTATCAGGATATTGAAGAAAGCGATATGGTAGCAATGCCGGACCCATCTACCTTTCAGATTGTCCCGTGGAGGCCGCAGGAGGAGAAGAAAGATGCAAGGATGATATGCGATATTCTGACTCCTGAAAAAGAGCCTTATGAAGGTGACCCGCGGTATGTCTTAAAGAGGGCATTAGAGCGAATGAAGAAAATGGGTTTTGACCATTATTATCTGGGGCCTGAGTTAGAGTATTTCTATTTTAAGAATGACAAGCTGCCAGAGATTTTGGATAAAGGCAGCTATTTTGATTTAACAACCCTGGATGTAGCGAGTGACCTCCGCAGAGATACAATTCTCTGCCTGGAAGCAATGGGAATTTCTGTGGAGTACTCACATCACGAGGTAGGCTCAAGTCAGCACGAAATTGATGTTAGGTATACGGATGCCCTGGATATGGCTGATAGTGTGATTACCTATAGAATAGTGGTTAAAGAAATAGCGCAGAAGCATGGGGTGTATGCTACATTTATGCCAAAACCTCTATTTAGTGAGAATGGAAGTGGCATGCATACTCATCAGTCACTTTTTAAAGGTGATAAGAATGCGTTTTTCGCCAAAGATGATAAATACCATTTAAGCGATGTAGGTAAGAAATTTATTGCCGGTCAGCTGCGGCATTCGCGTGAGATGAGTGCCATCTTTGCGCAGTGGGTAAATTCTTATAAGAGGCTTGTTCCGGGATATGAAGCGCCTGTGTATATTGCCTGGTCAAGGAGGAATCGTTCAGCACTGATTCGCGTTCCGGGTTATCATCCGGGTAAGGAGAAGGCTACCAGGGCAGAGCTTAGATCTCCCGACCCGGCATGTAATCCTTACCTCACATTTGCGGTAATGCTTCATGCGGGATTGGAAGGAATAGAAAAGGGATACGAACTACCGGAGCCTATGGAGAAGAATCTGTATTCTTTGTCCAGCGAGGAAAGAAAAGAGCTGGAGATTGAATCTTTGCCCGATAGCTTGGGGGAGGCAATTCTTATTACGGAACAGAGTGAGCTTGTCAGGAATGTATTGGGGGACCACATTTTTACGAGATTCATTGAACTAAAGAAAAATGAATGGGAGGATTATAGAATACAGTTGACTAAATATGAGTTGGATAAATTTCTCCCAATCCTTTAAGGGTTTTCTTTGATATGGGACTTTCTAAAGAAATAGCAAACTGGATAAAAGAGCAGGTTGAGAAAGCAAACAAAAAAGGGGTTGTTGTCGGTTTAAGCGGTGGTGTTGATTCAGCAGCTGTAGCAGTATTGTCTAAAAAGGCATTGGGACAGAATGTATTGGGTTTGCTCCTTCCCTGTAAAAGCAGTCCTCAAGATGAAAAACTTGCCTTAAAGGTAGCGGAGAAATTTGATATAAGAACTGAGAAGGTAGTTTTGGATGATGTATTTGATAAGTTAGTCCAGACGTGCATAGAATCTAACAATATGGCAAAGGCTAATCTAAAACCACGTTTGAGAATGTCTATATTGTATTATTTTGCCAACACCCTAAATTATCTGGTAGCAGGCACGGGCAATAAGAGTGAGTTTCTCGTTGGTTATTTCACAAAGCATGGCGATGGGGGGGTAGATATTTTGCCTTTGGGTGGGCTACTCAAAACTGAGGTGAGAGAGCTGGCAAAAGACCTGGGAATCCCTGATGAAATAATAAATAGAGTACCTTCAGCAGGTTTATGGGATGGTCAGACGGACGAAGGTGAGATGGGGATTACATATGAGGAGCTTGATAAAGTGATAAAGGCGCTTGAAAAAGGCCAGATAAAAGATATAGATGAGAACAGCTTATTGAAAGTAAAAAAGATGATGAGAGATTCAGAGCACAAAAGGGCTAAAGTGCCAATTTTTTAGGGGAGAAAAAATATGCTAAAGAAAATTGAATGTTTTATCCAACCTTCCAAGCTGGATACTATAAAGGATGCTATTTTCAGCGCAGGTGCAGAGGGATTAAGTGTTACGGATGTGCGCGGGGTAGGACGTCAGAGAGGATATACAGCCGAAGAGAAACCAAAAAAGAAAGTAAAATTCTTGCCAAAGACAAAGCTTGAGATTGTTGTGGATGAAGAAATGGTTGAGGATATAATTGCTCTGATAAAAAAACTTGGACGCACCGGCACAATAGGAGCGGGGAAAATCTTTGTTGTGCCGGTTGAAGATGCAGTCAGAATAAGTACGGAGGAGGTAGGTAAAAGTGCAATCTACTAAATTTAATCCATGGGAGATGGCGCTTGAGCAGCTTGACAGCGTTGCAAGAAAAATGAAGCTCAACCCAAATGTACATGCTATTCTCAGACATCCTAAGAAATCTTTGATAGTTTCCATACCTGTTAGAATGGATAACGGCAGCGTTAGAGTTTTTACAGGATACAGGGTCCAGCACAATATAAGTAGAGGCCCGGGTAAAGGTGGAATAAGATACCATCCGGATGTAACGCTTGACGGGGTAAAGGCTATGGCTATGTGGATGACCTGGAAATGCGCCATTGTCAATATCCCGTTTGGAGGTGCAAAAGGTGGTATAGTTTGCAAACCGGAAGAAATGTCTTCTGATGAATTAGAACGTCTTACAAGACGTTACACATCTGAGATAATACTTATGATTGGTCCGGAACGTGACATACCGGCGCCAGATGTTAATACAAATCAACAGATTATGGCATGGATTATGGATACTTATAGTATTGATAAAGGATATTCAGTTCCTGGAGTTGTTACTGGGAAACCACTTTCTATAGGAGGTTCTCTCGGCAGGAATGAAGCAACAGCAAGGGGATGTGTTTATACGCTTATGAGTGCTGTGAAATATCTTGGGTTAGACCTCCATAGGCAGAGGGTTGTTGTGCAGGGATATGGAAATGTTGGATGGAATTCAGCAAAATTGCTTTTTGAGCAAGGGTGTAAAATTATTGGTGTAAGTGATGTAGAAGGGGGGATCTATAATTCAGATGGTTTGGACCCGTATAAGGTGTATGAACATAGTAGAAAAACAGGTTCTGTTGTAAATTATAAAGAGGCGGAAAACCTGACAAATCAAGAGCTGCTCACTCTAAACTGCGACATCCTCATGCCAGCGGCCATCGAAACTCAGATTACTAAAAGTAATGCACGACGGATAAAAGCAAAAGTGCTTCTTGAAGCGGCTAATGGGCCCACAACCCCGGAAGCAGATAAAATACTTGAGGATAAAGGGATATTCGTTATCCCTGATATCCTGGCAAATGCAGGCGGGGTTACGGTATCATATTTTGAGTGGGTGCAGGGAATGCAGGCTTATTTCTGGAGTGAGAGGGAAATCAACCTGAAACTGAGAGACATAATGCAAAAGGCTTTTGATAATGTCTATAGACTCTCACGTAAAAAGAAAGTCACCATGAGAACAGCCGCATACATTCTTGCTGTATCCAGAGTGGCAGACGCTCACCTCACAAGAGGGCTCTATCCATAAAAATAAAAAACTCAAATCATGGATACTACACCTTACGAAGAACAGATTAAAGCTTTATCCAAAATAAGCAAAGCTATTGCTTCAGAGTTATATTTAGAAGATATTCTTCGCCTTATAGTAGTGGTAACCGCACAGGCAATGGGTTCTAATATATGTTCATTGATGCTTATTGATGAAAAAAAGAACGAGCTCGTGATTCGAGCCACGCAGAGCATCAGTGAAGAGTATAACAAAAAGCCCCCTTTAAAAATAGGGGAAGGAATTGCAGGGAAGGTGGCTAAAGAGAATAAGCCTTTAGCTGTTAAGGATGTTACTGAGGAAAAAGAATATAAATATCAGGACATCGCTAAAAGAGAAGGACTATGCTCTCTTCTATGTGTTCCTTTAGCGGTGAAGGGAAAAGTTATCGGGGTGATAAATTGTTATACTCCGGAGCCGCATGACTTTACCGAAACAGAGATAGATATTTTAACATCCATAGCTAACCAGGCGGCTGTAGCTATTGAAAATACTGAGTTGATGGTAAGAACCAGGGTAATTCAAGAGGAGTTGGAAGCGCGCAAAAGGATTGAGCGCGCTAAAGGAATTTTGATGAAGGGGGAGGGTTTAACAGAAGAGGAAGCTTACCTAAAACTTCAAAAGTATAGCATGGATCACCGTAAAGCAATGCGTGAAGTAGCTGATGCAATTATTTTAGCTCAAGATATGAAGAAGTCGAAGTGACGAATTTTCTTGACAAGGGTTAAGTCCTTGTGGTAAATTATTAGACAATAGAGTAAAGCACAAGGTTGGTGCTTAAGCTCCGTAAGATTTTTGGTCTCTTGCGGTGTGAAGAAAAGGAACAAAGGCGTTCAGAAAAGAGCGCCTTTTATGTTTTAACTACAAAGCACGCCTGTCGCAAACAGGCAGGTAGTAATCGGACATAGGCGTCCAGTCTGATGCCGCGATGGCAAATTGGGATTGGATGCCTTTTTTAATGAGGAGAAATATAAGATAGTAAACATCTAATGGAGTTAGAAAAGGAGGAGGAGGAGAAGATGAGTGGAAAGACTAAAGAAGAGGTTTTACAGATAGTTAAAGAGCAGGATGTGAAGTTTATTAGATTATGGTTCACTGATATCTTGGGTCAGGTGAAAAGCTTTGCAATTACAGATAACGAGTTGGAAGGGGCATTGGAAAACGGTATGGGTTTTGACGGTTCTTCAATTACCGGTTATCAGGATATTGAAGAAAGCGATATGGTAGCAATGCCGGACCCATCTACCTTTCAGATTGTCCCGTGGAGGCCGCAGGAGGAGAAGAAGGTTGCCAGAATGATATGTGATATTCTGACTCCTGAAAGGGAGCCTTATGAAGGTGACCCGCGCTATGTCTTAAAGAGAGCATTAGAGCGAATGAAGAAAATGGGTTTTGACCATTATTATCTTGGGCCTGAGTTAGAATATTTCTATTTTAAGAATGACCAGCTGACAGAGGTTTTGGATAAGGGTGGATATTTTGATTTAACAACCCTGGATGTAGCGAGTGACCTCCGCAGAGATACAATTCTCTGCCTGGAAGCAATGGGTATTCCTATAGAATATTCACATCATGAGGTAGGACCAAGTCAGCACGAAATTGATATGAGATACACGGATGCCCTGGATATGGCTGATAGTGTGCTCACCTACAGGATAGTGGTTAAAGAGATAGCGCAGAAGTATGGGGTGTATGCCACATTTATGCCAAAACCTTTGTTTGGTGAGAATGGAAGTGGCATGCATACTCACCAGTCACTTTTTAAAGGTGATAAGAATGCGTTTTTCTCCAAAGATGATAAATACCATTTAAGCGATATAGCCAAGAAATTTATTGCTGGTCAACTGCGGCATTCGCGGGAGATGAGTGCCATATTTGCACAGTGGGTAAACTCTTATAAGAGGCTTGTTCCGGGATATGAAGCGCCTGTGTATATTGCCTGGTCAAGGAGAAATCGTTCAGCACTGATTCGTGTTCCGGGTTATCATCCGGGTAAGGAAAAAGCCACCAGAGTAGAACTTAGATGTCCCGACCCGGCATGTAATCCTTACCTCACATTTGCAGTGATGCTTCATGCGGGACTGGAGGGAATAGAGAAGGAATATAAACTGCCAGAGCATATGGAGAAGAATCTGTATCATCTCTCCGGTAACGAAAGAAAGGAGTTAGGGATTGAATCGCTGCCTGACAGTTTGGGAGAAGCAGTTCTCATTACTGAACAGAGTGAGCTTGTCAGAAAAGCATTAGACCTGCATGTGTTTAGCAGATTTATTGAACTGAAGAAAAAAGAATGGGAGGATTATAGGATACAGTTAACCAAATATGAGTTAGATAAGCTTCTTCCAATCCTTTAAGAGTGTGATTCTTATCATAAAGCATATTTTGATAGAAGGTCCTGGAGCTATGGGGCGAGATTCCAATGGATAGGTTTCACGAAAAGGATATAAGTGGCTGTGGCATAATCGGGATAATGGAGCAGAGTGGCAAGAGGTTTTCAGGTAGAGACATAATTACCTCAATTGCTTCCATGCGCGAACGAGCCAACGGCTTAGGTGGCGGTTTCGCCGCTTATGGAATATACCCGGAGTTCAAAAGAGACTGGTGTTTTCATATGATGTTTGAAAATAAATCTGCCATGGTTCAAACGGAGGAATACATCAGGGATAATTATAAAATAGTAAAGGACGAAATTATACCTACAAAAGAAGATAAGTCCATAAAGTATAGGCCACTCTTATGGAGGTATTTCCTACAACCTAAGGAAGAAAAGAAAAAGTTGCATTATGATATAACAGAAGAAGATTTTGTGGCTAAGACAGTAATAGAGATAAATACTCGAATTAGCGGCGCTTTTGTTGCCTCAAGTGGCAAGAATATGGGTGTGTTTAAAGGCGTAGGATATCCGGAGGATATTGGAAGATTCTATAGATTAGAAGAATATGAAGCTTACATCTGGACAGCGCATGGCCGATTTCCTACCAATACAGTTGGTTGGTGGGGTGGTGCACACCCATTTGGACTTCTGGATTGGTCGGTTATACACAATGGGGAGATTTCCTCCTATGGAATAAACAAAAGGTTCCTTCTAAATTATGGATATGTTTGTGCCTTTTTTACGGATACTGAAGTAATAACATATCTTTTTGACCTTTTAGTCAGGAAACATAAACTTTCTTTTGAAGTAGCGGCTGATATATTAACAGCTCCTTTTTGGGATGATATAGAGAGACAGTCTGAGGAGAAGAGAGAAATTTCACAAGCACTCCGTATTATTTATGGAAGTGCGCTGGTTAACGGACCTTTTAGTGTTATCGTAGCAAATACAAATACTATGGTGGGATTGAATGATAGGATTAAGCTGAGGCCTTTGGTAGCTGCAACTTCTGGGAATAAACTTTACATAGCGTCTGAGGAATCAGCAATCCGAGAGGTTTGCCCAACACCGGATGAAGTCTGGATGCCTAAGGCAGGAGAGCCGGTTATCGGGAGGCTTAAAGGGAAAAATGGCTAAACGCCCAACACCAACGGAATTTATTATAGAAAGGGATGAGGGAAAATGCATCGCCTGTCAGGTATGCGTGAGAATGTGTTCTAATGATGCACATTCTTATGATCCTGAGACTGATACGGTAACTTCTGACAGCACAAAATGCGTTGGGTGTCATTTCTGTGAGACCATTTGCCCAACCGGCGCAATTATAATAAAACGCAATCCTTCCGAGTTTAAGCTAAATGCTAACTGGAGTGCTCAGGTCATTAGAAATATCACCAAACAGGCTGAAACAAGCGGTGTGCTTTTAACCGGGATGGGCTGTGATAAACCCTATCCTGTATACTGGGACCATATTGTGCTTAATGCTTCTCAGGTTACAAATCCTTCAATTGACCCGTTACGAGAACCAATGGAACTGCGTACTTATATTGGAAGGAAGCCGGATAGAATTGAGTTAACAGCTCACAGTCCACAGTCCACAGAAAAAAATAAGATACCATCGGCTATGGACTATCGACTATTGACTAAATTAAGTCCTCAACTCAAACTGGAAACGCCGATTCTATTCAGCGCAATGAGTTATGGTTCTATCAGTTTGAATGCCTGCATATCTCTTGCAAGGGCTGCTAAAGAAATCGGGACATTCTACAATACGGGAGAAGGAGGACTACATAAAGATTTATATGAATATGGTGCTCATACAATTGTCCAGGTAGCTTCGGGAAGGTTTGGAGTGCATAGGGAATATTTAGAAGCAGGAGCTGCTATAGAGATAAAGATTGGCCAGGGTGCAAAACCAGGAATTGGCGGCCATTTGCCAGGTGAGAAAGTATCAGAGGAGATTAGTCAGACCAGAATGATTCCTGTGGGGACAGATGCTTTGTCTCCTGCGCCGCATCACGATATTTATTCAATTGAGGATTTGAAGCAGCTAATCTTTGCATTGAAAGAGGCTACTCGGTACAGTAAACCGGTAGGGGTAAAAATATCTGCTGTGCATAATGTAGCTCCCATTGCTTCTGGGATAGTTAGAGCAGGGGCAGATTTTGTGGCTATAGATGGTCTGCGAGGAGGGACAGGAGCTGCCCCCACAGTAATAAGGGATAATGTGGGGATACCGATTGAGTTAGCAATTGCCGCTGTGGATAATCGTTTGAGGGAAGAAGGCATTAGAAATCAAGCTTCTTTGATTGCTGCCGGAGGTATAAGGTCAAGCTCTGACGTTATCAAGGCTATTGCCTTAGGTGCAGATGCTGTCTATATCGGCACAGCAGCCCTGGTAGCAATGGGGTGTAACCTCTGTCAGCGCTGTTACACGGGAAAGTGTAACTGGGGTATTGCTACTCAGGACCCGTATCTAACCAAGAGGCTCAACCCGGATATAGGCACTCGAAGGTTAGTTAATTTACTGCGTGCCTGGAGCCTGGAGATAAAAGAGATGCTCGGTGGCATGGGCATAAATGCAATTGAGAGTTTAAGAGGAAACCGTGAACAGTTGAGGGGGGTAGGTTTGTCCGACACCGACTTGAAATTGCTCGGAATAAAACCAGCGGGGGAGGCATGGTGAAGAGGATCTATATAAGGGAAGAGTATTGTATGGGGTGCAGGCTCTGTGAAGTTCATTGCCTTGTGCAACATTCCAAGACGAAGAATATAATAAAGGCATATAAGGGGGAGTATCCAAAACCTATCCCAAGGATTATTGTAGAAGAGAAAGGGTATGTGTCGTTTGCCCTTCAATGCCGTCATTGTGAAGATGCTCCGTGTTTAGAGGCGTGTATAACCGGGGCAATGTATCGGGATAAAAAGACAGGGGCTGTCTTGTGCGATGAGGATAAATGTATAGGTTGCTGGATGTGCATTATGGTCTGTCCATTTGGAGTTATCTCAAGAAATATTGAAGGTAAAAAGATAGCTTCTAAATGTGACTTATGTGTGGGTGAAGAAGTACCTGTTTGTGTGAAGAATTGTCCTAACGAAGCAATTGTTTGTGAGGAGGAGAAATGAGGTATGTCCTTATCGGTAATTCTGCAGGTGGAATTGCTGCGATAGAAGCTATTCGTGAATGTGATAAGAAGGGTGAGATAACCGTTATTTCCGACGAACCCCGCATCTTTGTGCGGGGTAAACCACATATTAATTATTCCCGACCTTTGATATCTTATTTATTAGGCGAGAAGGTAACCCTTGATAAAATGCCGTATCGTGGAGAAGATTTTTATAAAGATAATAGAGTAGAGCTGATTTTAAATAGGAAGGCAACAAAGCTAAATTTGAAGAAAAAAGAAGTTGTTCTCGCAGGTGACCGAAAGCTCCCTTTTGATAAGTTGCTTATAGCTGCTGGTGGTATGCCTGTTATACCGGAGATAAAAGGTTTGAATTCAGGAGGTGTATTTACTTTTACCAGGCTGGCTGATGCCCGGAACATAAAAAACTATATAAGGACTAACAAAGTTAAGGAAGCGGTTGTTGTCGGTGGAGGGTTAATTGGCTTGAAGGCAACTGAAGCTCTGATGGAACTAAAGATTAAAGTAGTCATTGTCGAATTAGCTGACAGAGTTCTATCTGCAACTTTTGATAAAAAGGCATCAAGTATAATTGAAAATGCTTTGGGCAGGAAGGGTTGTGAATTGATTACTAATAATACTGTTGTGGAGATAAAGGGCAAAAATAAGAGAGCAGAAGGAGTTATTCTAAAAGATGGGAAAAAGATTTCAGCGAGTTTAGTTATTGTTGCTGTCGGTGTTAGACCAAATATAGAGCTTGTAAAAAATACCCCAATTAAGACAAATAAAGGAATTTTAGTTGATGCTTTTTTGCAGACAAATATCAAAGATATTTACGCTGCAGGAGATTGCTGTGAGGCAGAAGATTTACTCCTGGAAATGAAGCGTCCCATTGCTATCTGGCCGGCAGCGGTGAGGCAGGGGAAAATTGCAGGTTTCAATATGGCTGGAGCGAGAAAAGAATATCCAGGAAGCTTCGCCATGAATTCTGTTGAGCTGTGTGGAATTCCGACTATTTCAGTGGGGGAAACTTATCCTGAGGGAAAAGGGTATCAAGTTTTGGAGTGTTTTGATCAAAAGAATTCTGTGTATAAGAAAATTGTTTTAAAAAACAATAAGGTAGTAGGTGCTATCTTTGTAAGCGATATAGAACGAGCAGGGATTTACACAGGTCTTATTAAGGATAAAGTTGATGCCGCGAGTTTTAAGGAACATCTTTTAAAAGAAGACTTCGGTTTGATCAGTTTGCCTAAGGAGTATAGAAAACATCTTGTAGCAGGAGAGGTCGCGGTAATATGAAGAAAGAGTCCAAAGTATTTAGAATAAATGCAAGGGGTTTATACTACAAGGAGCTGAACGAGAAAGTCCATCAGGCTGTCAATAGTGGCACTGAGGAACTCGTCTTAGATAATGTCAATGGTCAACGCTATATTGGGGATGGATTAGCCGGTGATGTAAAAATTACCATTAATGGAGTGCCAGGCAATGATTTAGCTGTTTTTATGGACGGTCCGACTATTGTTGTTAATTCTAATGCGCAGGATGGGATTGGGAATACGATGAATGCTGGTAAAATTGTTGTCCATGGTGATGTTGGCGATATCGCCGGACACTCTATGCGAGGAGGTAAGATTTATATAAGAGGGAGTGCTGGTTATAGAACTGGAATTCATATGAAATCCTATAAGGATTTATATCCGGTAATCATAATAGGGGGTACTGTAAGAGATTTTTTGGGAGAATATATGGCAGGCGGACTTATAGTAGTACTGGGTCTAAACCGGGAAAGAAGTCAACGGTCCACGGTTCATAGTCCACAGAAGAAGATAAAGGGCTATGGACTACCGACTATGGATTATAGACTGGTTGGCAACTATTGTGGCACAGGTATGCATGGCGGAACAATGTATATTCGGGGTGATATAGAAGATTACCAGTTAGGTAAAGAGGTGAAGAAATTCAGGCTGAATGATGAGGATGATAAAATGTTAGGAAAATATCTAAAGGAGTATTGTGCTTGTTTTTCATTGGATTTTAAAGAGGTTATGGATACTGACTTTGTAAAATTAATTCCCCATACCCACCGACCTTATGGAAGGTTGTACGCATACTAACTTCTAAGCGAGGTTTGCCCCCCCCCACTTTTTCTGAATTTTTCTGAATTTTTTTGTTTGACCGACCAATAATTATAGATTATAATACAAGCTGATACAACGTTAGTATCAAAATGGAACAAAGGTGTTCTTGAAACCCCAAAGAAGGGGGAAAGAATGCCTTTTTTTATTTTGTCATGGATAGAGTACTATGAAGAAGACAGCAAAAGGGAAGGTATAGGAGAAAATGGCAAAACTTAATCCATTTGAGATTGCAGGGAGACAATTGAGTGAGTGTGCGAAGATTCTAAAGTTAGATTCTGGTGTGCGTGAAATCCTTCGTATTCCGATGCGTGAATTTCATATATCGTTACCAATTCGTATGGATGATGGTTCTGTTAAGGTGTTCCAGGGGTTCAGAGTTCAATACAATGATGCGAGAGGTCCAACAAAAGGGGGAATTCGATTTCATCCTGATGAAACGATTGATACTGTACGGGCTCTTGCAGCCTGGATGACCTGGAAATGCGCTCTTCTTGACTTACCTCTTGGAGGAGCGAAGGGCGGGATTATCTGTAATCCCAAACAGATGTCCAAAGGTGAGCTGGAACGCTTGAGTCGTGCATATATCAATCGGGTATGGCAATTAATTGGACCGGATAGAGACATTCCTGCACCTGATGTTTACACAAACCCTCAAATAATGGGTTGGATGATGGACGAGTACTCAAAAATTGTCGGGAAGAATCAGTTCGGTGTTATTACTGGGAAACCGCTCAGTATAGGCGGCTCTGCAGGGCGCGGCGATGCAACTGCCAGGGGTGGTATGTACACTGTTCGTGAAGCAGCTAAAGAATGCAGTGTAGATCTTAAAGAAGCTACCGTTGCTATACAGGGCTATGGGAATGCTGGGTATAATGCGGCATATCTTGCTAAAACTCTCTTCGGTTCTAAGATAATAGCGGTTAGTGACAGCAAAGGAGGCATATTCAGTAAGGAAGGAATTGAACCAGAGGTGGTTCATGAATATAAAGCCAAAACAGGTTCGGTAATCAATTTCCCAGATGCTGAATCTATTTCAAATGAGGAAATTCTGGAAATCGAAGTAGATATACTTGTTCCTGCCGCTTTGGAAAATGTTATTACCGAGGAGAATGCCCCAAACATTAAGGCCAAGATCCTCGCGGAGTTAGCTAACGGGCCAACTACACCAGAGGCGGATGATATTCTTTGTAAAAATGGTGTTCACGTATTACCTGATTTCCTGTGTAATGCTGGTGGCGTGACAGTTTCATATTTTGAGATGGTCCAGAATTTCAATATGGATTACTGGGACGAAAAAGAAGTTCATGAACGTCTGAATAAAAAAATGACGTCTGCTTATGACTCTGTACTAAATACTTCAAAGGAATACAGCATAAATATGCGGCAAGCGGCTTATGTGGTTGCTGTTGAGCGTGTGGTCGAAGCAATGGAACTTCGTGGTTGGATTTAGTGATGAATTTCCTTGTTTCATACTCTTTCCAAAGTTAGGAAAGACTGGATAACGACGTCCTTTTTAGCAGCAAAGTTTGCTAAGGAGGGCGTTTTTCTTTTGAAAGGAGCAGAGCCATGAAGAAGAAAGGATTATGCAGCAGTTGTGTGAATGATAGATGGTGCACTTTTCCCAGGAAGTTTCCTGTTCTGCAGGGAGAATGTTTGCGGTATTGACCCCGGCCTTGAGCTTGATAGTGAAGGCAGGGTCAAAAGTTCCCCGGATATGGATCGGCGCATAGAGATTTATAAGAGGTTCTATGAAGGTTACGGCGAAATATTAGTGCAGGTGAATGTAGAAGATACGCGTTTGGGCGTAGCTGAGTATGGGAGCTCCTTTCGTAAAAGCGGTTTGTATGGGGCGTGCTTTGATGATACCAGGCCTGGTTGGTGAAAATATTGGCAATTGGATTAAAAATAATGAATTGCCAAAGACTGTGTCTGAATTTGGAAAAACCGAAAAGGAAATCTTTGTCTGCTATTCCTCGTTGGGACGTTCAGCAAGGATTCTAAATGCATCTGGTGGCTTCACTCCACGGAAAATTACCGCAATCGTTTTATTGTATAAGTCAGTAGTTTCTGCAAGAGGTAATTTTCCGAGGCCCTCCTCGTAACAGCTTCCACATTTTATTCAGGAGATGTCTGGTGAGGAGTGGTTTTTTAGCAATTGCTAAGTATGTTAAAGGTATGCTAAGCTAAACTGAATGAAGGCAAAGATAGCTTTAGAAGACGGCAGGATTTTTGAAGGTTCTTCTTTCGGCGCAACTGGCGAGAGATTTGGTGAGGTAGTTTTCAATACCAGTATGGCCGGTTATCAAGAAATCCTCACGGATCCTTCCTATAAAGGTCAGATTGTCACCATGACCTATCCTCTTATTGGTAACTATGGTGTAAATTCGGAGGATGTTGAATCAAGAAAGCCTTTCGTAGAAGGTTTTGTCGTTAAAGAGTGCAGTCGCATTGTTAGCAACTGGCGTTCACAGAAGAGTTTAGACGATTATCTACAGGAAAATAATATAATGGGGATAGAGGGCATAGATACACGCGCGCTTACCAGACATATTAGGTTACAGGGAGCAATGAGAGCAGTGCTCTCTACTGAAGATTTAGACGATAAAAGTCTGGTTAAAAAGGCTAAGTCTTCGCAGGGTCTCGTTGGCAGGGATTTGGTCAAGGAAGTTGCATGCGGCCAAACATATGGTTGGAGTAACCAGAAACCCGACCCACCTTTGGTGGGTGTTCCGGGAAACCAGGTGCCGGATACCAGAAACCAGAAGACAGACGTAACCGCAGTCCCTGCTTGCGCAGGGGTTAGTCTCCGAGAGACAGATAGATTTGAAGTGATAGTTGTTGACTGCGGGGTAAAATATAATATCTTAAGAAGCCTGGTTAACTTGGGTTGCCATGTAGTAGTTGTTCCTGCGAAAACGACTGCTGAGCAAATTCTGAAGATGAAACCCGATGGACTGCTACTTTCCAATGGTCCCGGTGACCCTGCCGGTGTCCCCTATGTTGTAGAGACTGTGAAGCAACTCATCTATCAATCATCAACTGCCAATTATAAACTGCCCATTATGGGCATCTGTTTAGGGCATCAGATGCTGGGATTAGCCCTCGGTGGTAAGACTTACAAACTTAAATTCGGGCATCATGGAGCAAATCACCCGGTTAAAGATTTAAAGACAGGCAAAGTAGCTATAACGGTTCAGAACCATGGATTCTGTGTAAGAATGGGGGAGAAAACAGAGAAAAAGTATTATATGGTGGGCAATGAAGATATAGAGATAACACATATAAATTTGAACGATGGCACGTGTGAGGGAATGAGGCACAGGACACTGCCCGTATTTTCAGTGCAATTTCATCCTGAAGCTTCTCCCGGTCCTCACGACGCGCAATATTTATTCGGGGAATTTGTTGATTTAATGAGGATTAAGATGTAGTGGCAAAGATTGCTTTGCCTTTAGGGAAAGATGCCGAAGAGAACTGATATTAAAAAAATTCTGATAATTGGTTCAGGGCCGATTGTAATAGGCCAGGCTTGTGAATTTGATTATTCAGGGACACAAGCTTGTAAGGTTTTGAAGTCTGAGGGGTTTAAGGTGATTTTGCTGAACAGTAATCCTGCTACTATCATGACTGACCCGGCAATAGCTGATAGAACTTATATTGAACCGATTACCCCGGAGGTAGTGGAGGAAATAGTTAAGGAAGAGAAGCCAGATGCTATTTTACCAACATTGGGTGGCCAGACTGCCTTAAATGTTACCGTAGCGGTAGCAGAAAGAGGTATTGATGTAGAGGTGATAGGCGCAAGTATACAGTCGATCAAGAAAGCGGAGGATAGAGGATTATTTAAGAAAGCAATGAAGAGAATAGGACTGGATTTACCGGAGAGTGACAAAGCTTATAATTTGAAAGAAGCCTTTGAGGTAGTTGAGAGGATAGGCTTCCCTGTGATTATTCGGCCAAGTTTTACCTTAGGTGGCATAGGAGGGGGTGTAGCAAATAATAGGGAGGAATTTAAGGAGGTTGCAGAGAGAGGTCTTGAGGCAAGCATGATCAATGAGATATTGATTGAGGAATCCATTGTTGGCTGGAAGGAATTTGAATTAGAGGTAATGAGAGATTTAAAAGACAATGTTGTCATTATATGCTCAATAGAAAATTTTGACCCTATGGGAATTCACACAGGAGATTCAATTACTGTTGCCCCGGCGCAAACATTGACCGATAAAGAGTATCAGAAGATGCGCGATGCGGCGATTTCCTGTATTAGAGAAATAGGGGTTGAGACTGGAGGCTCAAATATTCAATTTGCCGTGAATCCGGATGACGGTAGAATGGTTATTATTGAGATGAATCCCAGGGTCTCAAGAAGTTCGGCTTTAGCTTCTAAGGCTACGGGTTTCCCTATTGCAAAGATTGCAGCGAAATTGGCTATCGGCTATACCCTGGATGAAATCCCAAATGACATTACTAAGAAGACTCCAGCTTGTTTTGAGCCGACTATTGACTATTGTGTAGTGAAGATCCCGCGCTTTACATTTGAGAAATTCCCTGAAGCGGATTCCTCTCTAACCACCTCTATGAAATCTGTAGGTGAGGCGATGGCTATTGGTAGAACATTTAAAGAAGCATTGCAGAAAGGGCTGCGCTCTTTAGAAGTGGGGGTTTCCGGATTAGAAGATCTGAGTTGTGAGGTTTCGAACGAAAGTCTGGAAGAGAATTTAAGGATACCTAATGCAGAGAGAGTGTTTTACATAAAATATGCCTTAAAGGAAGGAATGAGTCTAAATGAGATTTATGAATTAACTAAGATTGACAAATGGTTCTTACATAATATTAAACAGATTGTGGAGTTAGAGAGTCAACTCTCAGCACTCAGGATTCAGGATTCAGTTGATTTATTGCGCAGGGCTAAGGAATATGGGTTTTCAGACAAACAATTGGGCAGACTCTTAGGAATGGATGAAAGCCGAATTTATAAATTTCGCAAAGAGAAGGGAATTGTACCTACTTTCAAGTCGGTAGATACCTGTGGCGCAGAATTTGAGGCTTTTACTCCTTACTATTATTCTACCTATGAGGCAGAAGATGAATCGCGGATGTGAAAAGGATTGGATAGCCATTTTAGATTTTGGTTCACAATATACCCATCTCATTGCGCGTAGAGTGAGAGAGTGCGGTGTTTATTCCGAGGTAGTCGCTCATAATATTAGTGCTTGCGAACTTGTGAAGCGGTCTCCCAAAGCCCTTATCCTGTCCGGCGGACCAGCGAGCGTTATTTTAAAAAGAAGCCCTATGTGCGATAAGGATATATTTAGTATGGGCATTCCGATCCTTGGAATTTGCTATGGTGCCCAGCTCATGGCGAGGAGCTTACAAGGCAGGGTCGCGAAAGCTAAGGCAGGGGAATATGGCAAGGTAACCTTTAAGACTAAGTGCAGAGACAATCTATTCAAGGGACTTTCGAAAAAAGAGATAGTCTGGATGAGCCACGGAGACAGGATTGCAAAACTGCCCCGGGGTTTCAGAATAATCGGGTCAACAGAGAATGCTGATATTGCAGCGATGGAGAATGGACTAAGAAAGTTCTACGGAGTTCAGTTTCATCCCGAGGTGGTGCATACACCAAAAGGCAAAGTGATATTGAAAAATTTCCTCATCAATATAGCAAATTGCAAATCTTCATGGAGTATGCATTCTTTTGTCAAGAATTCCATTAATGAGCTAAAGGAAACGATAGGTAAGGAAAAGGTCTTGTGCGCATTAAGTGGCGGCGTAGATTCTTCTGTTTTGACAATACTACTGCATAAGGCGATAGGCAAGAGTCTAATAGCCATATTTATTGATAATGGTCTATTGCGCAAAGATGAAGCAAAGTTTGTTCAAAAGAGGTTCAGAAGTCATTGTCGTATTAACTTGAGGATGGTTGACGCAAAGGGTGTTTTCCTTAAGGCTTTGAAAGGCGTTAAAGACCCTGAAAAAAAGCGCAAAATAATCGGGAGAATCTTTATAGATGTTTTTGAGAAACAGGCAAAAAAACTTGGAAAGATTAAGTTCTTAGCTCAGGGCACACTATACCCTGATGTAATTGAGTCGGGCTCTGTTTTCGGTGGACCTTCGGCAACCATCAAGACACACCACAATGTCGGAGGACTACCGCCTCATTTGAGATTTGAGTTAGTTGAGCCGCTTAAGTATCTATTTAAGGACGAGGTGAGACTCGTCGGCAGAGAGCTGGGACTGCCTGATGACATTATTTACAGGCAGCCTTTTCCGGGGCCGGGGTTGGCAGTACGAATTATTGGCGCAGTAACTTCCAAAAGGTTGGATATCTTGCGCCAGGCAGACTGGATTTTGATAGATGAGATAAAACGCGCAAAATTATATCGGAAGTTGTGGCAGTCGTTCTGTGTACTCTTACCAATAAAAACGGTAGGTGTTATGGGAGACCGAAGATCCTATGAAAGTGTTGCTGCTATAAGGGCAGTAACCAGCGAGGATGCAATGACTGCTCATTGGGCAAGACTTCCATATGAGCTGCTGGAGGAAATCTCTAATCGTATTATAAATGAAGTCAAAGGGATAAATCGAGTAGTATATGATATTTCTTCAAAGCCGCCAAGCACAATAGAATGGGAATAAGAAAGGAGACAGGTTGATAGCAGTTATTGATTATGACCTGGGAAATTTAAGGAGTGTAAGCAAAGCTCTGGAATCTGTTGGCGCGGAAGTGGAGATTACTAATAATCGAAGGAAGATAGCTCAGGCAAGAGGATTAGTTCTTCCTGGGGTAGGAGCATTCCATCGAGGCATGGAAAATCTTGAAAGACTTGACATTCTGCCTTCCATCTTTAAGGCTATTAAAGAGGGTAAGCCCTTTCTTGGGATCTGTTTGGGGTTGCAGTTATTATTTAGTGAAAGTGAAGAACACGGGCTCCACCATGGCTTGGATATCGTAAAGGGCAGGGTGAAAAGATTCACCACCACAGATATACATAAGTGCGGGGGTAAAGTACCTCATATGGGATGGAACAAAATAAAGTTCAAAACGGAAAATGAAACCTTGCCTGCCGGGAGTCAGGAATTAAGCATGAAAATTTTTGATGGTATTCCGGATGAGTCGTATTTTTATTTTGTTCACACCTACTATGTTGAACCGGAAGATAAAGAGACAATTGTGGCTACGACTGAATATGGCAAAGATTTTGTTTCAGTAGTGAACAAAGATAACGTTATCGGTGTACAATTTCACCCTGAGAAAAGCGCAAAACTTGGCTTGAAATTCCTGGAGAATTTTTGCCGTTATGTTAGCTAAAAGGATTATACCTTGTTTGGATGTTAAAGATGCTCGCGTCGTAAAGGGGATTAATTTTCTGAACTTGAGAGATGCCGGGGATCCTGTGGAATCAGCTTTTGCGTACTCCGAAGAGGGTGCTGATGAGATAGTGTTCTTGGATATCACTGCTAGCATTGAAAAGCGCAAAACAATTTTAGGGGTGGTCGAGAAATGTGCAGAAAAGGTCTTTATTCCCCTGACTGTCGGCGGGGGAATCAGGGATATAGAGGATATAAGACTCCTGCTTAAATCTGGAGCAGATAAAGTATCTCTGAACACAGCGGCTGTAGAGAATCCTGATTTGATTCGAGAATCATCTGAAGAATTTGGAACTCAATGTATTGTAGTCGCTATAGATGCAAAGTCCGTTGACGGTAAACCATCAACCAAGCGGTGGCAGGTTTATATTTACGGAGGCAAGAAATCTACTGATATGGATGTCCTCGAATGGGCGGGGAAAGTTGAAGGGTTGGGGGCAGGAGAAATTCTCCTAACCAGTATGGATAAGGATGGCACCAAAGAGGGATATGACTTAGAGTTGACCAGAACGATATCGGAGGCAGTGAATATCCCTGTAATTGCCTCTGGAGGAGCTGGGAATTTAGAACATCTCTGTCGTGCTTTTACTGAAGGTAAGGCTGATGCTGCGCTTGCAGCCTCAATTTTTCATTACGGTGAGTATTCGATTAAAGAAGCGAAACAATATTTGAAAAGCAAAGGTATTCCGGTCAGGATATGAAGGGGATGAAAATGCCTAAATATATTTTTATAACTGGCGGTGTTCTTTCTTCACTGGGTAAAGGGATTGCATCTGCTTCAATTGGGTGTCTCCTGGAAAGTCGCGGGCTGAAAATTACCATTCAGAAAATGGACCCTTACCTTAATGTTGACCCCGGCACAATGAACCCATATCAACACGGTGAGGTCTATGTTACTGATGATGGAGCTGAGACGGACCTGGACCTGGGGCATTATGAACGTTTCACATCTCTGAAGATAAGGAAAGAAAATAATTTCACTGCCGGGCAGATTTATCACTCCATAATTATGAGGGAGCGCAGAGGGGATTATCTTGGTAAAACTGTTCAGGTCGTGCCGCATGTTTCTGATGAGATTAAGAGATTCATAAAAAGAATTGCCCGGGAAGGGAGCCTGGATGTGGTTATTGTTGAACTTGGCGGCACCGTAGGAGATATAGAAGGACTGCCTTTTCTTGAAGCAATAAGGCAGTTTCCTCTTGACATCGGGAGAGAAAACTGTCTGAACATTCACCTGACACTCGTGCCATATGTAAGAAGTGCCAGAGAGGTGAAAACCAAGCCTACCCAGCATAGCGTGGCACGATTGAGAGAGATCGGAATTGAACCTGATATGCTTCTCTGCAGGACTGAGAAGCCTCTGTCACAAGATGCAAGGCGTAAGATTGCCCTTTTCTGCAGTGTGCCTGAAGAAGCTGTAATTGATGCAATTGATGTTGAATCTATATATGAAGTTCCCATCAAATTGCAAGAACAGGGGCTCGCCAGGATGATCATGAAGCGGTTGAATCTTCCGGGAAGAAGACAAAATCTCGGGAAATGGAAGGAGAATCTGAAGAGACTCAAGAATGCTCGCAAGTCAGTTGCTATTGCGGTTGTCGGGAAATACACCCAGCTCTTTGACTCATACAAGAGTATTAATGAAGCACTTGTCCACGCGGGCATCGTTTCTGATTCCCGTGTGGAAATTTCCTGGGTGGATGCTGAAGAGGTAGAAAAAAATGGTCCTGGTAAGCTTTTGAGGAAGGTGGATGGGATCCTCATCCCCGGAGGGTTTGGCAGCCGGGGAATCGAAGGGAAAATTATCGCAGCAGGTTTTGCCAGGAAGAAAAAGATTCCATTCCTGGGGATATGTGTTGGTATGCAGTGCGCTGTGGTTGAATTCGCAAGAGAAAAATGTAAGCTTAGCGGCGCCAACAGTTCTGAGTTTGCCCCCACAACAGCTCACCCGGTAATTGATTTGATGCCGGAGCAAAAGAAAGTGAAAAAGAAAGGTGGAACAATGCGGCTTGGTTCTTACCCGGCAGAGCTTAAAAGTGGAACTTTTGCACATATGGCGTATAAAGTAAGGAAGATTCGTGAAAGACATCGGCACCGCTATGAATTTAACATGAGTTACAGGGAACAGTTTGAAAAGGCGGGGATGGTTCTGAGTGGACTTTCGCCGGACGGACGCCTTGTAGAGGTTATTGAGCTGCCGGAACATCCGTGGTTTGTCGCATGTCAATTCCACCCCGAGTTTAAGTCCAGATTTGGAGCTCCGCATCCGCTTTTCAGAGACTTTATCAGAGCAGCACTGTGAAAGTGCAAGTTCAGTCAACTCCATGTCATTCTGAACGGAGTGAAGAATCTATGGAGATTCTTCGTCGCAGGGCTCCTCAGAATGACAGGCAGTGGTGTGGTCCAGTGAACTTTCTTTAGCTTGATAAATCAAGCAACTGCAGTTATTTGTAGTTGCCCAATTTATTGGGCTTTCTTGGAATGTAGTGAGGGTTATATGTGTGGAATAGTTGGGATATACGGACATAAAGATGCGGCAAGACTTGCCTATCTGGGTTTGTATGCCCTTCAACATCGTGGAGAAGAAAGCGCAGGGATAGTCGCTTATAATGGGAAGAAGGTCAAACACCATATGGGTATGGGTCTGGTTGGCGATGTTTTTGATGAGAAGGTAATCAGGTCCCTGCGCGGCAGTGCGGCTTGCGGCCATGTTCGTTATTCAACGACCGGTTTAAGCCATGAAAAAAATATCCAGCCGTTTCTGGTAACTTTACGAAGAGGTCATATTGCCGTCGCCCACAATGGCAATCTTACGAACGCTCTAAAATTACGCCGGGCGATGGAGAAGGAAGGCTCTATCTTTCAAACTACGATGGATTCTGAAATAATAGTCCATCTCTTAGCTAAGTCGGAGAAGAAAGATAGTAAGCGCGGGGTTGTTGAGGCGTTATCTAAGATTGAAGGTTCCTATTCATTGGTCTTAATGCTGGATAATTTGCTAATTGGCGCAAGAGACCCTTATGGATTCAGACCTCTATGCCTGGGGCAGCTTGGAGATAGCTATGTTTTAGCAAGTGAGAGCTGCGCTTTAGATTTGATCCAGGCTGATTATATACGAGAAATTGAGCCCGGCGAGATTGTATTTATTGATAAGAATGGGTTGGAATCCATTAAACCTTTCCCCGGTGATAAACACTCCTTGTGTATCTTTGAATATATCTATTTTGCGAGACCCGACAGCAATATATTTGGCAAGAGTGTATATCTGACCAGGAAACGACTGGGCAGACAACTTGCCCGGGAATGCCCTGCGGATTGCGATTTCGTAATGCCTATCCCGGATTCGGGGAATTATGCGGCAGTTGGTTTTGCAGAAGAATCCGGAATCCCTTATGAGGTTGGAATGATAAGAAACCATTATATTGGAAGAACTTTTATTCAACCTTCACAACTTATCAGGGATTTCAGGGTCAGGGTGAAGCTTAATCCGATAAAAGATGTTCTTAGAAATAAACGTATAGTTATTATAGAAGATTCAATTGTTAGGGGAACGACCAGCCGTATCCGGGTAAGGACGCTCAGAGAAGCGGGTGCTAAGGAAATCCATATGCGTGTTAGCTGCCCCCCGCTCAGGTATCCGTGTTTCTATGGCATAGACTTTCCCACTAAAAGGGAATTAATTGCTTCAAATCACTCGGTCGAGTGGATAAAAAACTTCATTGGATTGGATAGCTTAGAGTATTTAAGTTTGGAAGGCATGCTTGAGTCTATGATGTTATCCAGGGACGAGTTCTGCACAGCCTGCTTTAATGGAAACTACCCTATAAAACATTCTAAGAGATTATCTAAAAATGCATTTGAGGAATAAAGGTAAAACACCAGAAAATGATAATGTCCTAAACCGAACCATGAGAGTCATACAATCTGAGCTTTTCTTCTCACTCGCTCTAATTTCAATCCCTTTTCTCTAATCAGGGCTTCGGATGATTCGTGAATTCTCTTTAGAATTTCTTCCTGACTCAAGCTTTTCTCTTCTTCATATAACTTCTCCATTATTTTGTGGATTTCCTTCATAGCCCTTGGTTCCATGCCCACTGGTTATATCACCTCCTCTGGAGAACATATTTCTATTTCTCGGTAGCCAAGCAGCTTATTAATACCATTGATCTCCAACCGGGTCTTCAGTTTTACAATATGCTCAAAATTCCAACTGACGATGACGTCCAGATCATTGACTACAGCCACTGCGATGTGGCGAGCATCGTCATGGTATCTTACAGGAATAATGTCTTCTTCCACATATCTTCGCGCTAGATTCTCCACTTCCTCATCGACGTCTAATACCTTAGGATTATACCTATCTATCAATTCAGTAAGCTGGGTCCTTTTAGGCTCGGGAGCATTGTTGACTTCACGCAAGACGACTTCTGAGATGAAGCTCTCTCCTAATTCCGACAGATTCTTGAATAATTTTTGAGTTCTGTTTTTTCTTATGGGCTCATCTTCGGCAAAAATGAAATTAAATACTGAAGTATCAAAGTAATAGTTTAGCTTTCGCAACTTTGTTTTTCTTCCAATCTCCCAGTCGTATTATAACACAGTGGAAAGAATTGGCAAGTCAAACTTTTTTTGCACTTTTTTTGCATTTAGTACTTGACAAGTTATGAGTGAATAGTATAAAATCTGAGTGATGGCTCATTTAATTAACAACTGGAGGTGAAGCTAATGCCAAAGTTTACAAGGAAGGAGAGGGAGTACCAAGTAAGAAGAGCCGAAATAATGACAGCGGCAGAGAGAGTTTTTTCCGCCAAGGGATTTCACAAGGCTACTATGGGTGAGATAGCTAAGGAGTCTGAGTTCGCTGAAGGAACGCTCTACAACTTTTTCAAAAGCAAGATAGACCTCTATCATAGTCTTATTGAGGAGAAAAGCGAGGAGCTTTTAGACTATCTCCGTAAACAGGTATCTAAAACAGGCGGCGCGGTGGAAAAGGTTAAGTGTCTGATAAGAGCACAGATGGCTTTTTTTGAGAAGAATAGAAACTTTTTCAAAATATTCGTTAGAGAAAGAGACAGTTTTGAATGGATGGCCGGGAAAGACGTGGGCGGCAGGGTTAACAAAGTTTACCAAACCCACATTGATTTTGTCGCAAGAATTATCAAAGATGGTTTAAAACACAGTGAATTCAGGAATTTGAATCCTAAAGAGGCGGCTTACGCCCTTACAGGGCTATTGAATTCCTCTATTTCCCGGTGGGTCACAAGTCCAAGAAGAGGGAGATTGCTCGCTCAGGCTCCCTCTTTAATTGAGATATTCTTAAGGGGAGTGCAAAAATCACGAGGAGGGAAAAGTTATGGAAGACGTTTTGAAGAAAGCGTTTAGTTTGGGAGTTGGAGCCCTGCTGATAACGAAAGAGAAGGTAGAAGATATTGTAAGTGAGTTGGTTAAGAAAGGCGAAGTTGGTCAGGAGGAAGGCAAGAAGCTAGTCAGTGAGCTTATTGAAAAGGGAGAAGAAAGCAAAAGGGAAATAGAGGCAAGACTTGAAAAGATAGTTGAGAGTATTACGGCAAAATTGGATTTCCCGACGCGCAAGGAACTCAGTGAGCTTAAATCCGAGATTGAGCGGTTAAAAGAGAAACTGGATAAGAAGGAATAGAAAGAGACCCGGATTTACTCCTCCAGCATGCGGCAGCGTGCGCACTGTAAAGAGAGAAACACGCATTACCTTGCACGCAAAGCGCAATATACTGACCTACTGAACCCCGCCCCTGCCCGTTGTCCGGCAGTCGGGGGCAGGTAGAGAAGTGAGGGGCATTTTGAGATTAGGAACCATTACACAAAAGATTCATAATGTGCAAAGGCTTCGCCAGATTCTGCAGGTTCTGGTTAGGTATGGTTTTGGTTACCTTGTTAACCGCCTGAATATTGACCAGAATGTTGTTGGCCGAAGCCTTTTCAGACTCACTCCTATTAGAAAACTTGACATATTTGACATCCCTCCACCAGTCAGAGCGCGCAAGGTGTTAGAAGAACTGGGGCCGGCATTTATTAAATTAGGTCAGATACTAAGTACGCGGCCTGATTTGATTCCACTGAATTTTTGCAAGGAATTTGAGAAACTTCAGGATGATGTCCCCGCGTTTGAATATGGGAAGGTAGAAGAGCAAATTAAGAATGAATTTGGAAGTGATGTTGATAAATTGTTTGACAATTTTTCTCGTGAGCCCTTAGCGGCAGCTTCATTAGCCCAGGTGCATACAGGCGAATTAAAGACAGGCGAAAAGGTCATTGTTAAAGTACAGAGGCCCAATATAGAAAGAGTAATTATGGCGGATTTGGAGATTTTACACGCGCTGGCTAAGTTAGCAGAGAAATATATTCAGGAAAGCAAGCCCTATAGTCCGGTAGAAGCAGCATGTGAGTTTAGGAAAGCAATTCTAAAAGAAATAGATTTCAGTGTAGAAGCAAACAATACTGAGAGATTCAGAAGACATTTCAAAGAGGATGATACGGTATATATCCCAAAGGTATTTCATAACCTGTCAACCAAGAAGGTGTTAACCATAGAGAGAATTGAAGGAATAAAGGTAAGTGATTTAGAAAGAATAGAAAAACTCGGACTGGATAGGAAACAGATAGCAATAAATGGGGCTAATGCTGTATTGAAGCAGGTTTTTGTAGATGGTTTCTTCCACGCTGATCCACACCCTGGGAATATATTTGTATTGGAAGGGAACAGAATTGCCTTTTTGGATTTTGGTCAAGTAGGGCACATTCATGAAAGAATAAAGGCTCAGATTGCTAATATCTTGACCGCGGTTATTGAGCGGGATGCTCCGGAGATAATAGAGGCTTTTACAGCAATTGGCATGGTTGAAGGTGAGGCGGATATTGAAAAATTTGAGTTAGATGTGGCAGAGCTCGTAGACCGTTATTATGGAATTTCTCTAAGAGAGCTGAAAATGGGACAATTCTTGGTAGATATGGTAGATATTGTTTCTGAAAACAGGATAAAAGTACCGCATGATTTGTTCCTTCTGACAAAGGCATTAATAACAATTGAGGGAATAGGTAGAAAATTAGATCCCGATTTTGATATGGTAGCGCAGACAAAACCTTTTGTAGAGAGACTTATCCGGGACAAATATAGTCCTAAATTGATAGCCAGGGATATCAGAAAACTTGCATCAGCGGTAATCAGTCTTACGAAATCCTTCCCAAAGGATTTCACTGAGATACTGGAGAAAATAAAAAGCGGAACTCTAAGGATAGAATTTGAACATAGGGGTCTTGAAGATTTAATCTCGCAGACGGATAAGGCAAGTAATCGAATTGCCTTCAGTTTGATTATAGCAGCATTAGTTGTAGGGTCATCTGTAATAATGCAGACAGATAAAGGACCAATACTTTTTGGATTTCCTATACTTGGAGTCATTGGATTCGTCATTACAGGTGTAATGGGGTTATGGTTAGCTGTAGCGATACTGCGTTCGGGCAGATTTTAGGCAAAGGGGAAGTTGAAAAATCAAAACGGAGGCAAAGGCAATGAAGATACGTAAGAAAAAATTATTGCGTGAGCCAATCATAAAAGCGCTGGATGCGGCGATTGCTAACGACCGCCTCAGAGCCCCGGTTCTGGGAGTCATTGAGAGAAGAGCCTACAGAGCTTTTCTGGGGGAGAATGTGGGAAACTCTCCGGACCGCACAAGGGAAGACAAATTCTACATGGTTCGCAGTATGATACATGCCGTTGATAAAGCTTACAAGAACAAAACCATATCCGATTCAGTGAGAAAAGGGCTCAGGTGTTACATACAGAATGTCCTGCTTGAGGGCGGGAAAGATATTGCCAGAGAGTTCGAAAAGGAACATGGGTTCAAACCTCCCGGCTTTGTCACCATCAGCCCTGGCAAACGCTGCAACTTACGTTGCACTGGATGCTACGCCGGGAGTTCGGATGCCTCAGCTCCAGCACTTAGTTTTGAGGTGTTTGACCGCATTATGGAAGAGAAAAAGAAGCTGTGGGGCTCATATTTCACCGTAATTTCTGGGGGAGAGCCGCTTCTCTACAGAAGCGACGGCAAGGACCTTTTCGACATAGCGAAGAAGCACTCCGACAATTTCTTCCTTATGTATACAAACGGGACACTCATTGACGAGGATATGGCGGGGAGATTGGCTGAGGTTGGGAATATCACCCCTGCAATATCAGTAGAGGGTTTTGAGAAAGAGACTGATGAGAGGAGAGGAAAAGGAGTCCACAAGAAAATACTGAGAGCATTTGCAAACCTGAGGAATGTCGGCGTGCCTTTCGGAATCTCAATGACTGCAACAAGAGATAATGCTGAGATGCTTCTGAGTGACGAGCTCATTGACTATTACTCCAAAGAACAGGGAGCGCTTTATGGGTGGATATTCCAGTACATGCCTATTGGACGAAGTTTCACGCTTGATATGATGGTTACGCCTCAACAGCGCCTGAGAATGTTCAGGAGGATGTGGTCGCTTGTGAAGGACAAGGGTTTGTTTATTGCCGATTTCTGGAATAGCGGCACCGCCAGCTACGGATGTATATCAGCAGGCAGAGGCTCAGGTTACATCTACATAGAATGGAACGGTAACGTCACTCCGTGTGTTTTTAATCCGTATTCCACGCACAATATCAATGATGTCTACGCGAGCGGAGGTAACCTGAATACGGTTTTATTCTCTCCCTTTATGAAGGGTATAAGAGAGTGGCAGGATAACTACTGTCTGAAGAGAGCAAAGAACGAGGTTGGGAATTTGATGCGTCCCTGCCCGATACGGGACCACTACGCTGCCATGCACGAACTCATCAAGGGCTGCGGAGCTTCCCCGATTGACGAAAACGCTGAAGAAGCTCTTAAGGACGAAGAATACCAGCGAGGTCTTACAGCTTACGGGGAGGAAATTGAAAAACTTACCAGAGATATCTGGAAAAAGGAGTATCTGTCTTCATCCTGAAGGATGCGGCCGCCCTTTGTGGCGAGCTTTTTCTGACTGCTTAATGATTACGAAGTTCCTGTACAATAAGTTATGAAGATGGGATTTCTCAAAAAGAAAATGTCTAAGATAGGGTTAGCACTGGGGAGCGGTGCGGCAAGAGGGTTCGCGCATGTTGGAGTTCTTGAAGCTCTGGAAGAAGAAAAAATACCCGTTCATTATATTGCTGGAACGAGTGCGGGAGCTTTGATTGGAGGGCTTTATGCATCCGGACTTGGAATAAAAGAATTAAAGGAATTTGCTTATCAGACTGACTGGAAAAAAGCAGTTATTCTACTTGCGCCTTCTCCCTCAAAAAGTGGTTTAGTGAGTGGCGAAAGGATTGAAAAATATCTCCGCTCATTTTTAGGAAATAAAAAAATTGAAGAATTACCAATTCCTTTTGCCTGTGTAGCAACAGATGTACTTTCAGGAGAAGAGATAATAATTGATAAGGGAGACTTGGTAGATGGAATTAGGGCGAGTATTTCCATTCCGGGAATATTAACTCCAATAATTCTTGATGGAAGAATACTTGCTGATGGAGGAATAGTAAATCCTATTCCGGTAAATGTTGTTTCAAAAATGGGGGCAGATTTTGTTATTGCTTCAAATGTTAATCCCCTGTTTAGCAAGCCACCAATGGAAATAGAAGACGTACGAACGAAGAATAAAATCAAAGTTCCAAGTATTTTTACAATTCTCCTCCAATCAACAAGCATCATGCAGCGGAAGATGATAAGGGATTCACTTCCGAAGGCAAACCTTGTTATTGACTCAGAAGTCTCTAATATCAAACTTCTTGAATTTTATAGAGCTAAAGAAGCAGTAAATGCGGGAAGAAAAGCAGCAATAAAGGGTTTGAAAGACTTGAAAAATTCTATCTATGTCTAATCTAAGAAGTTATTGTAGATTAACCAAGAGCTTCTTAAGTCCTTTTCTCAGAGCATTGTTTCTGAACATAGAAGGAATGGGAAACCTTCCGGGGGAGGGCATGGTAATAATTGCAAAGCATCAATCTTTTTTGGATGCACCTATCCTTGCATGTGCTCTCCCGAGACCTCCCAGATTTACTTCTGCTGAGTTTCTCTTTTCTCATCCTATTTACTCTCTTGGGCTAAAATGGGTTGGGTCAATCCCTGTGGGAGGTAACTCGTCTACGAGCGGGTTGATAAAGATAGTAAAAGCACTAAAAAACGGGGAAATTGTAGCGATATTCCCTCAGGGAGGGATAAATAGAAAAAGATTTTATAGAGGGGCTTTTTTTGCTGCAGAGAAAGCGAAAGTTCCTGTCATTCCTGTAGTTGTGGAAAACCCTGAGGAAAACTGCAATAAGAGAATAAGAGTAAGTAAAATCAAAGTAAAATTTTACCAACCCCTTTATCCTCCATCTTTTAGGGACAAAGAATTGATGAAAAGTTTTGAGAAAGAAGTAATTCAAAAGTTAAAAATAGAAATGGAATAGAGCTCCCCCGATTGACAAAAATGAATTTGGCTACTAAATTAAATGAACTCAAGTCTGGAATGGAAATCGTGCCAGGACAACTATCTGTTTCTTTAGGGAATTTTATCAGAGAATATGCAGAAAAATTAGAGAGGGAAGGAGCGATATTAGGTTTGAGTGGAGGAATTGATTCAGCAGTGGTTGCCGCTTTGTGTAAAAGGGCAGTCGGCTCAGAGAGAACTCTAGCTATAATTATGCCAGAGAAGGATTCAAAAAAGGAAAATATAGAAGATGCCGTGAATTTTGCCAGCGAATTGGAGATTGAAACAAAGTTGATTGACATAACTCCATATCTTAAAAAATTTAAGGTATATGAATTATTTCCATTAAATAAACCTTTGTTCTTGGAAAAATTAAAAGGGGATTTAGTTAAAAAGGCCTATAGTTCCTATGAAAGGAAAACAGGAGAGACTCCTTTCTCAGCCAGTATTTTGGGTTTTAAAGATAAAGAATTTGGCTCTTATCTAAAAAAAAGTAATGCTTATTATCGAATAAAGCACAGACTGAGAATGATGCTAATCTATTTTTACGCAGAGCTTGAAAATAAATTGGTGGTTGGAGCTGCGAATAGAAGCGAGTATGAAATTGGGTTTTTTGTAAAGCATGGATGTGACGATGCATCTGATGTTATGCCACTTCTGAACTTATATAAAACTCAGGTAAGAAAACTCGCTCGATATTTAAACATACCTTCGAACATCTTGGAAAAGCTTCCGTCCCCTGACATTATTCCGGGCATTACTGATGAACAAGCAATAGGAATCCCTTACGAGAGGTTGGATTTAATCTTATTGGCTTTAGGAAAAGGATGGGACAATTTTGAGATAGCTAAGGTTTTGGAAGTGGAAGAAAAAAGGGTTGTGTATGTAAAAAATTTAGTTAAAAGGTCAGAACATATGCGAAGACTTTATGTTCCTGAAAACAGTCACTTCTAATTCAATCTCAATTCTGTTGTAGACAGAGGATTGGGGACTAGTAGGAGTCAGATATGAGTGGTAGTAAAAAGCTCAAAAGAGGATTAGCTTCAGGAAGTGGTGCAGCAAGGGGATTAGCTCACATTGGGGTATTATCCTTAGCGTGCATTTTCGTACAAATCTGCTTAGCACAGCTTTTACCAATACATTCACATGCAGAAGAATTTAAAACAGAGAGCAAGGCACTTACTTTAGAGGAAAGTATTGATATAGCCTTAAAGGATAACCATGGTTTACGAGCCGCCTCGGAAAAAATAACTGGCGCCAAAGAAAAAAGCTGGGAAGCAAGAACTCTGTTCTTACCCAAGTTCAAAGCAGAATCTTCTTATACCCGCTTGAGCGAGGCTCCGAGTTTAGACCTTGAGGCAGGCATTCTTACCCCCCAAGCTCTATCAATAGAGATAGGTGATGATAATATGTATAGTGCACGGGCTGTAGTTCAACAGCCCCTTTTTACAGGAGGTAAAATCTCTTCCCTAAATAAGCAAGCAAGAAACAATTTAGAAGCTGCAAAGTATAATTACGAAGGCGCAAAGCAAAATCTAATCCTACAGGTTAAAGAAGCTTATTTTGGAGTTTTGGTAGCAGAGAAGTTCAAAGAGGTCTGTCAAGATGCAGTGGTACAGATGAAAGCACACCTTGAAACGGTAAAGGGTCTTTATAGCGCCGGCACTGTTTCAAATATTGACCTTCTAAGAACAGAGGTGCAATCGGCAAATGCAGAGCAAGCACTCATCAAAGCTGAAAACGGGGTTGAGTTAGCAAAGTCTTCATTCAATACCGTATTAGGCAGAGGCCTAAATTTGCCGGTAGAGGTAGTTGATGTATTTGAGGTTAGGGACGAAGAATACAACTTAGGCCAGTTACTTACACAGGCTCAGGAAAATCGGCCCGAACTCTATGAGATGAAATACAATATCCGGATGGCTGAGGCTGGTGTTAGCATAGCTAAAAGTAACTACTGGCCGCAAGTGGGGCTTTTCGGAAATTATGAATACCATAAAGGTGATGAGCCTATCGTAGAATGGGAAGAAGATTGGATGGCGGGAATAATTGTTAGTGTGGACATCTGGAATTGGGGTGAAACTAAAGCACAGGTAGGTCAGGCGAAAGCTGTCTTGAGAGAGCTGCAACATCTTGAAGCTCAACTAAAAGATGGAATTGCATTAGAGGTAAAAGGAGCTCTCTTAAATTTAGAAGAGGCGAAAAAGAGGATTAAAGTATCGGAGAAAGCGGTAATTCAGGCTGGAGAGAGTCTAAATAGTGTACAAATCGGGTATAAGAATGGCCGAGTAGATAATGTAGAAGTATTAGCTGCTCAATTAGCTTTGACTCAAGCCAGGACAAATCATCTTGAGGCTTTATACAACCATATTTTGAGTGAGGCAAGATTAGAAAAGGCGATAGGTAAATCAGGGGGCAAAGAATTATGAAGAAACTTATAATCTGGGTATTGGCGATTTTCTTGGCAGCACTGGGCAGTTTTAGGGTTATTAAGACTATAAAGGGTGATAATGAGCAAAGCCGGGAAGGGGTAAGAATCTCCGCTGTTGAGGTAACTCAAGTTACAAAAGGTGAAGTCGAAGATAAAATATCATGTGTAGGTAATATTGCTGGCCAAGAAATGGTGACTTTGATGAGTAAGGTTTCAGGAAAGATTGATAGTTTCCTTGTTAAGGAAGGTGATAAAGTAAAAAAGGGAGATGAACTGGTATTGATTGACAGGGATATAGAAGGGATGAAATATGAAAAGGCATTGATTAAATCGCCGATCGATGGGATGGTGATGAAGAAATTTTTAGACGAAGGTTCCCAGGTTGAACCAAGTGCAAACCCTTTGATGAGAATTCCAGTGGTTATGGTGGCTAATATTGATACAGTAAAGGTGTTGGTAAACATCTCTGAGAAATATTTGGGCAGGCTGAAAGAAAATGCTGAGACAAAGGTTGAGGTGGATGCCTATCCCGGTGAGGTTTTTGTTGGTGAGGTTACAAGGATTGCTCCTTTGGTTGATCTTGCCACCCGGACATCCGAGGTGGAAATAAGAATTGCTAATAGAGAACATCAGCTTAAGCCGGGAATGTTTGCCAGAGTGAATATCATTATTGAAAAGAAAGAAAACACGCTTCTTGTTCCTATTAAGGCAATCCTTAGCGAAAACAATCGCAAATTTGTTTTTGTTGTTAACGGCTCTATTGCCCGCAAGAGAGAAGTAAAGACGGGAATATATCAAAAAGATTCTGTGGAAATTACGAAAGGGTTAAATGCAGGCGAGATTGTGATCATAGAAGGAAACTATGGCCTCAAGGATAATACAAACGTTCTTATAGAAACCACGGGAGACATCCTGTGAGACTACCTGAATTCTCTGTCCATCGTTCAGTTACGGTATTAATGCTAATCCTTATAATTGTCATTTTAGGATTAGTTTCTTTGAGCAGGCTGACGCTGGAGATTATGCCCGATTTAACCTATCCTATCGCCTCAGTTATCACTACATATGAAGGCGCAGCTTCTGAGGATGTAGAGACCCTGGTTACCAAACCCATTGAGGCGGCAGTAAGCAAAGTCAAAAATATCAAGACAGTT
>JAUWGW010000010.1 GCA_030606215.1 bacterium | reverse complement strand
CCAAAAGGGTTTCATCATTTTAGACGAATAAAGGAAGTATGGATTACCGATATTCCATCAGCGTTGAGTTTGGCATTGGCTCTAAGGACTATTTTGATTCAGGTAGCCACGACTCGTGCGATTCAAACAGGTAAAGAAGAGAAAATGGAAATTGTTTATAATTATCTTACAGGTGTAGAATTCAGAAATCGAGTACAGGCAATTATGGAAGGCTTTATTGCAATGAAACAAGATTTAGACTCAGAAAAAAGAGAGATGGCGAATATTTGGGCTAAAAGGGAAAAACAGATAGAGCGCGTAATTCAAAATATTGCCGGTATGCATGGAGATTTGGAAGGAATAGCCGATGCTTCGTTGCCTGTCATTAAGCTGTTAGAGCTACCATTGGAAGAATCAAAGGGATGAAAAAGCTGATGATTTGGAAACGAAAATTTAGGGACAGACACCTATTTATTAAAAGCGAAGGCTATCTCCAAAATTTTGCAAAACAAGCCAAAGTCAAAGAATACGAATGCCAAATCGACCAGATGGTCTATAAGATTTACGGGCTTACGCCGGAGGAGATTGCGATTGCGGAGGGGAAGAATTAAATGTTTAGACCTAAATTTACTATAACCCCAAAGATTAATAAGTTGCTTGTTGAGATAGAGCGAGTAAGGGGGTTTCTTGATGCGGTGAAACTCAAGGATGAATGGATTGCTGATATGCAAACAAAGGCTCTTATCCTTGAGTCGCACCATTCCACGCACATTGAAGGAACGGCATTAACCTTTGAGCAAGCAAAGAGTATTCTGGAAGGTAAAAGACTTAAAGGCATTAACAGGGATGACGAAAAGGAGCTTTTAAATTATAAAAGAGCAATGGATTTCATCTCGAAATATCTTGGTAAAGATGACTCTATCACCGAAGGAACTATTCAGGAACTTCATAAAATTCTTGTCAAAGATGTCCGTGGCGGTCAAGCGGACCCTGGCAATTACCGTAAAATTCAAAACTATGTTGTTAATTCCAGAACTCGTGAGGTGATTTATACTCCCCCAACACCTCTTGATGTTCCTCATCTCATACAAGAATTCGTAGAGTGGATAAATTCAACAGAAAACCTCTCTCCGATTCTTATTGCCGGTATATCTCAGTTCCAATTTGTGCATATTCATCCATTTATTGATGGCAATGGTAGGACTGCCCGTCTTCTTTCCACACTTATTCTTTATAAAACTGGTTACGACTTTAAACGATTGTTCACAATTTCAGAATACTACGACAATGACCGACCAGCCTACTATAAGGCCATTCAGTCTGTAAGGGAAAATAACATGAATATGACGGTCTGGCTTGAATATTTTCTTAAAGGACTACGGTCACAGATGGCAGAAATTCAAGAGAAAGGCAAAAAAATTATTATCGCGGATAAAGTCATTGAAATGTTACAGGATATTAGCCTTAACACAAGGCAGGAGAAAATTGTCCGTTACCTTGTCATTAACGAAAAGATTGATAATGAGCAATGCCAGAAAGTATGTAACAGCATTAAAAGAACGGCTACGAGAGATTTGACTACTCTGGTCGAAAAGAATGTCCTCGGAAGGCGCGGTGAGAAGAAAGGTACCTACTACGTTTTATCAGCAAAAGTGACAGAAAAAATAAGGGACATTAAGGGACATACTTAAGGGACAAGAGAAGATGATGAGCGAGGATGAAAAGAAAGACAGATAGGAATTTATCTATTGCAATGGCGGATTTTCTGCCTGCTCCCATAGCCGATATTACCGTAGCGGCTCCTGTAACAATATCTCCGCCGGCATAAAGTCTTTCTTTATTGGTCTTCCCTGTTTCTTCATCAGCAATTATGTAACCCCATTTATTGATTTCGAGGTCAGGGGTTGTTGAGGAAATCAATGGGTTTGCTCCTTGACCAATAGCAATTACAACGACATCAACGTCAATTCTAAATTCCGAACCTTTAATTGGAATAGGGCGTCTTCTTCCTGATTCATCAGGTTCGCCCAATTCCATCTTTATGCATTCTATTTCTTTTACCCAGTTTTTCTCATCGCCAATAATCCTGATTGGATTTGTTAGTAGTCGAAAATCAATCCCCTCATCTTTAGCATTTTCAATCTCCTCATCTCTTGCAGGCATCTCAACTCGCGACCGTCTGTAGACACAGTAAACATGTTGAGCCCCGAGTCTCAACGCTGAGCGCGCTGAATCCATTGCGACATTGCCACCTCCCACCACAGCTACTCTTTTGCCTCTTTTAATCGGCGTGGCATATTCAGGGAAAAGGTAACCTTTCATTAAATTAACTCTGGTTAAGAATTCATTGGCTGAATACACACCGTTTAAATTTTCGCCTTCGATTCCCATAAAGTGTGGTAACCCGGCACCACTTCCAATAAATACTGCATCAAAGTCGGATAGCAATTCGTCTACTGTATAAAGTTTCCCGATAACAACGTCTGTTTTTATTTTAACTCCGAGTTTCTTGACATAATCAATCTCTGCACCCACAATTGCTTTTGGCAATCTGAATTCCGGAATGCCATAGGTGAGAACACCTCCAGGTTTATGAAGTGCTTCAAATATTGTTACGCTGCGGCCTTTTTTTATTAAATCTGATGCGAGAGTCAAACCGGCAGGTCCTGAACCTACAACTGCGACTTTTCTGCCAGTTGCTTTACTTATCTCCGGCATTTCAACCTGCCCTGTATTTCGTTCATAATCGGCAGCAAATCTCTCTAGACGTCCGATTGCAATTGGTTCTCCTTTCTTCCCGGCGACACAGGCTTTTTCACACAACTCCTCCTGGGGGCACACGCGACCACAGATAGCAGGCAGACTGTTTTTCTCCTTAATTTTACGAGCCGCACCGATGTAATCCTTCTCATTTATCAGATTAATGAAACCGGCGATGTCTATCTCAACAGGACAGGCATTTATACAGGGGGCTTTTTTACATTGAAGACACCTGCTCGCTTCTCTTAAAGCCTGCTCCTCACTGTAGCCAAGAGCAACTTCTTCAAAATTATGTCTTCGCTTATCCGGAGGTTGTTTAGGCATTGATTGCCTTTTTAATATTGTCATCATCTCGTTAACAAAGCCTCATAAATGAGATAACTATGGTTTATATAGGTTTTAGCCTGGTTCCCCCAAGGAGGTGAAAGTGCAGGTGTTCAACGACCTGACCCGCATTAGAACCTGAGTTAACAAGAATACGGAACCCGCTTTCAGAAATAGATTTCTCCTCTGAAAGCTTTCTTGCAACAAGGAAAATATGCCCGATGATTTCCTTATCCTCCTCCGTAAGAGCATTAACTCCCTCTATATGTTTTCTCGGCACAATAAGAATGTGGACTGGAGTCTGGGGGTTTATGTCGTTAAATGCGCATACCAGTTCATCTGTGTAAACAGTTTCACTTTCAACTTCTCCATTTGCAATCTTGCAGAAAAGACAATCTTTCATTCCAAATCCCTCCTAATTTGGTAGTGAGTTTCTTAATACCACATGTAAATTTACTCACTTGTATCAATCCATAAAGTTACAGGGCCATCGTTAACAAGTTCTACCTGCATATGTGCTCCGAACCGGCCTTCCTTAACAGGGATATTTTCTTTCCTGAGTTCGGCATTCAGTTCATGCCACAATTCCGCTGCAGTTTCAGGAGAGGCGGCTCCATCAAACCCAGGTCTATTCCCCTTGCGTATATCTCCAAATAATGTGAACTGGGGGATACTCAGAATTTCTCCGTTTACCTGCTTTATATTCAGATTCATTTTGCCGTTATCATCTTCAAAAATTCGCAGGTTTACTATCTTCCTTGCAAGGTATTCTATATCCTTTCTTGTATCTCCCTTACCTATACCCACGAGGAGTAATAATCCCTTCCCTATGCTGGCTGTTGTTCTTCCCTCAACGGATACTCCCGCTCTTATCACTCTCTGAATAACCACTCTCATTTTAAAATACACCCCCACTTGTTTCCTCCCACTTTATACATTTCACTTTGTCAGTTTTAAAGGGAAAAAGAAGACTTCAACATTTTCTAATTGTCTGATGAGCTCATCACCAGCCTTTTTCCCGAGGACAAAAAGAGTTGTTGCAAGAGCATCTGCCTCTAATGCATTCGGGGCAATAACAGTAACGCTCATAACATCAGAAGCGGGCTCTCCTGTTCTTGGGTCAATTATATGCGAGCATCTCCTGCTACCTTTAGTGAAAAACTTTTCATAATCCCCTGAAGTAGCAATTGCTTTATTTTTAACCTTGATTACATCTACAATACCTTCATGGTCACGAGGGTTCCGTATCCCGATCTCCCAGCCACTTTTTCCTGCTGGATTTCCAAGAGCGTATATATCACCTCCGGCATTTACAATTGCTTTCTTTATCCCGCCATTTTTAAGAATAGCAGCCATCCTGTCAACAGCATATCCTTTTGCTATTCCGCCCAAGTCAATTTTCATTCCCCGCTTTTTAAGTTTAACAGTGCTTTTTTCGCGATTAATACTGATATTCTTGTAATTCAGAAGGCGTAAGGCTTTTTTAATTTCTGTTTTATTCGGGACTTTCTTCCCTCCCCTATCAAAACCCCATAATTCAATTAGTGGCCCAACAGTTATATCAAATGCGCCATCACTTAGTTCGCTGTAGGAAAGAGCCTCTTCTATTACATATAGGCAATCTCTTGATACCTTCACTTCTTCAACGCCAGCTTTCAGGTTTATCATTGAGACTTCGCTCTCTTTTTTATAGATGCTCAGAAGATTTTCAATTCTCTCCCCTTCATAAAAGGCTTCCTGTATAACTTTCCTCGCTGCAGCAGGATCTTTATGCTGAATAGTAATTTCAACGACTGTCCCCATCAGGAGGGAACTTTCTTTTATACTCGTCACTTTCCCACAACTGGAAAGTAATATAGCAAGAGATGCTATAGCTGCTACTAATCCTTGGACTGAATATCTATTCATAATTTTTTATGGATGAGTTTTTCTTCTTCAAGGTAAATTTGCTGGCGGGAGAGCAATTCATCGAAATTAACCTCATGCCCGTCAAATTCCGGGCCATCAACACATGCAAACTTTGTCTTTCCTCCAACTGTAACCCTGCAGCTACCACACATACCTGTGGCATCAACCATGATTGGATTGAGGCTCACTGTTGTCTTTATACCATAAGGTTTTGTCAGGAGCGAGACTGCTTTCATCATTACGACGGGACCGATAGCAATCACAAGGTCAATTCCTTCATTCTTTTCAAGGATAACTTTCAATTCATCAGTCACAAATCCTTTTCTTCCATATGAACCATCATCAGTGCAGACATGGATTTCATCACTTACACCTCTCGTCCTTTCCTCCCAGAACAGAAATTCATGTGAACGAGCACCAATAATGGAGAGAATTTTATTCCCTGCATTTTTTAATTGCCTGGCAATTGGATACACTGGCGCTATTCCAACACCTCCGCCAATACAGACAACGACGCCAAACTTTTCTATCCTTGTAGGTTTACCCATTGGACCAACAACATCTAAGAAAGTGTCTCCGGGTTCAAGCTTTCCAAGTCTCTCTGTGGTAAAACCTACTTCCTGAAATACAATTGTGAGAGTTCCTTTTTCCGTATCATAATCTGCAATTGTAAGAGGGATTCTTTCCCCTTTTTCCTCAATTCGTATGACTACAAAGTGACCTGGTTTTGTTTTTCTTGCAATCTCAACTGCTTCAACTTCTATCAACTTTATCCCTGTGCTCAGCACTTCTTTCCTGAGAATTTTATTCAACTTACCTCCATAGAATTGCCCTTCTTACGATTTAGTGATAAGGTGTGGAAGCTGTTCCGTGGACTGTTCACTAACCAATAATCGCTTCAGCTATTTGAACAGCGTTGAGGGCTGCTCCCTTACGCAGGTTATCAGCTGCAATCCAGAGATTGAGACCGTTTTCAATTGATTCATCTTGCCTGATTCTGCCGACAAAGACCTCATCTGTTCCTGCTGAATTAATCGGGGTGGGATACTCATTTTTTACAGGGTCATCCACCACAATAATTCCGGGAGCTCTACTTAAAATTTCCCTTGCTTCGCCAGGTGTTAAGTTTTTCTTTGTTTCTATGTTGACAGATTCTGAATGTCCGATGAAAACAGGAACCCTCACGGCAGTAGCTGTTATCCGGATAGAGGTATCTTCCATAATCTTTTGCGTTTCATGGACAAGTTTCATCTCCTCTTTCGTGTAGCCATTATCCAGGAAAATATCAATATGCGGGAAAACATTGAAAGCTATTTGAGATGGTAATGCCTTCACCTCCACATTTTTCCCTGGTAGTGGCAAAGCTTGCTTTGCATTAGCAAGAACTGATTCTGTCTGCTCTTTCAATTCATTCATCGCAGGCGTGCCTGCTCCGGAAGCTGATTGATATGTGCTCACAACAATCCTCTTTATCCGCGCTTTCATATGTATTGGCTTTAAGACGACAACAAGCTGGATTGTTGAACAATTTGGATTTGCAATTAACCCTTTGTGTTTCTGAATTGCATGCGGGTTGACTTCCGGAACCACCAACGGCACATCGGGCTCCATTCTGAAAGCACTTGTATTATCGATGACAATTGCTTCTTCCTTCACTGCTCTCGGAACATATTCTTTACTGACTGAGGCTCCCGGAGAAGAGAGGATGAAATCTATTCCCTTGAATGAAAACTCACTCAGATTTTCCACTTTTATATCTTCACTACAAAACTTCAGGATTTTCCCTTTTGACCTTTCTGAAGCAACAAGTCTCATCTCTCGCACGGGAAAATTTCTCTGCTCGACAATTTTTATCATTTCCTTCCCTACCGCACCTGTTGCTCCAACCACCGCTACTTTATATCCCTGCATCTCCTTCTCCTAATTTTCCTAAAAGGTAACCGTGTGTCATTCTGAACGAAGTGAAGAATCTATAGAGATTCTTCGGGCTTTGCCCTCAGAATGACAGGGCGCAACACACTCGACCAAATATTTACCCTAAAAGAGCCTCATAAATGAGGCAACTACAAGTGTAAATATTCGGTGAACCGTGTTGGCTGTCATTCCCGTCCCTGTTTTCACAGGGATGAACTCCAGCGGGAATCTATCCCCACTTTCGTGGGGACAAGTCTTTGCTTCTGGATTCCTGCTTCCGCAGGAATGACACTTGGGATACACACTCTACCGAACATTTACCATCAAGTTTAGCAACCTGCTTCTGAAAAATTGGGGTTCTTTCCCTCTTTATTTCAGGTAGCTTACAACAAGGTCGCCGATTTCAGAAGTTGAGAGACCGCTTCTCGTTGACAGGTCTTTCATCTTGCCGCTTGCAAGAACCTTTATTATTGCCTCTTCAACAATATTTGATGCTTTCTTCTCCCCTAAATGCTCAAGCATCATTTGAGCGGCACAGATAGCCGCCATTGGATTAATCACGTTCTTACCAGTATATTTTGGCGCTGAACCATGAATTGGTTCAAACATGGAAACACCTTTAGGATTTATGTTTCCTCCTGCGGCAATTCCCATCCCACCCTGAATGATTGCGCCAAGGTCTGTAATAATATCACCGAACATATTGCAGGTAACAATTACATCAAACCATTCAGGGTTCTTCACCATCCACATGCAGGTAGCATCAACAAAAGCATGGTCTTTCTCTACATCAGGATATTCCTTCCCGACCTCAGCAAATGTTCTCCTCCACAAATCGTGAGCATATGTCAGGACATTTGCTTTATCACAAAGCGTAAGTTTTTTCTTCTTGTTTCGCGCTTTTGTGTATTCAAAGGCATAGCGGATACATCTCTCAACACCTTTTCGCGTATTCACCATTTCCTGGACTGCAATTTCATCCGGTGTGTCTTTCTTTACAAATCCTCCAACTCCAAGATACAATCCCTCAGTATTCTCACGCACAACGACAAAATCTATATCGCTGGGACCTTTATCTTTCAATGGAGTGGAGATACCAGGATAAAGTTTTATAGGGCGAAGATTTATATACTGGTCAAGCCCAAACCGCAGTTTAAGCAGTATTCCTTTCTCAAGTATTCCCGGTGCAACATCAGGATGCCCAACTGCTCCCAAGTATATTGCATCCATCTGCCTGAATTCATCAAGTGCTGAATCGGGAAGTATCTCACCTGTCTTGAGGTATCTTTCTCCGCCAAAGTCATAGGTTTCTACATCCATTTTGAAGTCTGTTTTTGAAGAGACAGCAGTAAGCACTTTGAGCCCTTCCCTCACCACTTCGGGTCCTATTCCGTCACCTGGCAAAACTGCAATTTTATACATTTTCGCTGCTCCTACCATATTTCATAAGTCCGCCTGCAGAGATGATTTCTTGCAGGAATTCCGGATAGATAACAAAACGGTATTCTCTCTTTCTCGTCAGATTTTTCGCAATACCCTTCTCAAATTCAATTTCGACGGTATCACCTTCACTTGTCTCATCACAGATAGCCGGGCATTCAACAATTGGCAGTCCGATATTGATTGCATTCCTGTAGAATATCCGCGCAAAACTTTTTGCAGCTACGCAGGATACTCCAAGCCCCTTTAAAGCTTTTGGTGCGTGTTCCCTTGAGGAGCCGCATCCAAAATTTTCTCCTGCCATAATTATATCACCTGACTTTATTTTCTCAAGGAGCTCAGGTCTCAAACCTTCAAAACAATGTTTTGCAAGTTCCTTCTCATCTGTAGTTACGAGATATATGGCTGGAATAATATCATCTGTATTTATGTTATTCCCAAACTTCCACACTTTACCTCTTAATTTAGACATTAGACTTTGGACTCAAGTCCCTCAGGACTGCTAATTCGTCCTTTAATTGCAGAAGCGGCTGCAACCGCAGGATTACAGAGATATATTTCGCTTTCAGGATGTCCCATTCGTCCCGTGAAATTTCTGTTAGTAGTAGCAACTGCCTTTTCGCCTTTCCCTAAAACTCCCATATGTCCTCCAATACATGGACCGCATGTAGGCGGACTCACTATTGCACCTGAGCTGATAAATATTTCAATCAATCCTTCTCTTAGAGCCTTGTGATAAACTTTTTCTGTTGCAGGTATAATTATGAGCCTAACGTATTCATGAGCCTTTTTACCTTCAAGAACTTTTGCGGCAATTCTCAAATCTTCAATCCTTCCATTTGTGCAGGACCCTATGACAGCCTGGTCTATGTTGATTGAGTTCACCTCACTCACAGGTTTTACATTACCCGGAGAGGGCGGCAGAGCTACCTGCGGCTCAATCTCTCCAACATTGTATCTTAGAATGTTTTTATAAACTGCATCTGAATCACTTTTGTAATCAACTGCAGACCGCCCCTCAATTTCTGGAACATTGCGTAGATAATCCTGGGTAATCCTATCAGGTTCAATAATACAGCTCTTTGCACCCGCCTCAATTGCCATATTAGCCATTGTGAAACGGCTGTCCTGGGAAAGGTTCTCTATTGCCTCTCCACTTAACTCCATCGCGCAATAATTTGCTCCATTAACACCAATATTACCGATAGTAAAGAGAATTAAATCTTTCCCGCTCACCCATTGACGGAGTTTTCCGGAATAGACAAATTTTATAGTTTCAGGAACTTTCAACCAGATTTCTCCCTTCATCATTGCAAATGCAGCATCGGTGCTTCCTACACCGGTAGCGAATGCGCCAAGAGCTCCATATGTGCATGTGTGCGAATCAGCTCCTATAATAACTTCACCCGGTAGAGCAAGACCTTCTTCTGGTATAAGAGCGTGCTCAATTCCCTTCCCTTCTTTGAAGAAGTATTTGATTTTACGCTTGCGGGCAAATTCCCTGACAAACCTTGCCTGTTCTGCTGATTTAATATCCTTGGCAGGCGTGAAATGGTCAAGAACAAGAGCAATCCTGTCACTGGCGAATACTTTATCGGCGCCCGCTTTCTCAAACTCCTCAATTGCGACTGGAGCAGTGATGTCATTGGCAAGGAGAAAATCGACTCTTGCCATAATAAATTCGCCAGGTATTACTTCCTCCCTGGCGCAGTGAGAAGATAATATTTTCTGCGTTATGGTCGATCCCATTACTTTTTCACTACCAGTTTATTAACTGCATTGACATAAGCTTTGGCACTCGCCTCAATTATGTCCGTGCTTGTTCCCCTTCCTGTGATTGTCCTTTCCCCTTTCCTTATTTTCACAGTAACTTCTCCAAGAGCATCCTTCCCTGAGGTAACAGCTCTCAGTGAATAATCAATAAGTTTTGCTCCAAGCCCTGTAATCCTGTCAATTGTTTTGTATGCGGCATCTACAGGACCATCACCACAAGCGGCGTCTTGGATTACCTTCCCTCTCTTTTCCAATCTTACTGTAGCTGTAGGAACAGTCTGGGTCCCGCTTGTCGTATGAATATAGAGAAGTTTAAAAGTTTCAGGAACTACTGAAATCTCATCTTCAATAATAGCAGTTAGGTCCTCGTCATAGATTTCCTTCTTCTTATCTGCCAGGCGCTTGAAACGGTCAAATGCTTTCACCAGGTCCTTTTCGGAAAGTTCATATCCAAGGTCTAATAACCTTTTCTTGAAAGCGTGACGCCCTGAATGTTTGCCAAGAACGAGTTTACTTTCTTTAAGACCGATAGTCTCAGGGCTCATGATTTCATAAGTAGTCTTTTCCTTTAGCATCCCATCCTGGTGGATACCAGCCTCGTGGCGGAAAGCATTATCTCCGACAATAGCTTTGTTCGGCTGGATGTGGATACCCGTCAGAGTGCTGACCAGCCTGCTTGTTTTGATAATCTCCTCAGTCTTCACTCCTGTCCGGAATTTAAAGAAATCCTTTCTTGTTTTAAGAATCATAACAATTTCTTCAAGCGAAGCATTCCCTGCCCTTTCGCCAATACCATTCACTGTGCACTCAACCTGCCTTGCACCATTCTCAATTGCAGCTAATGTATTAGCTGTTGCAAGACCTAAATCATTGTGGCAGTGGATGCTCAAAATTACCTTTTTAATATTCGGGACACGGCTTTTTATTCTTTTGATTAACTGTCCAAATTCTATTGTGGTAGCATATCCGACTGTATCAGGAATATTTACCACAGTTGCTCCTGCAGATATCACTGCCTGCACTACTCTGCACAGATATTCCGGTTCTGTTCTGGATGCATCTTCGGGGGAAAACTCAACATCATCGGCAAACTTGCGTGCATATTTTACCGATTCAACCGCCAGTTTTAATATTTCCTGCTTTGCCTTCTTAAGTTTGTATTTCCTGTGGACGGCGGAGGTAGCAAGAAAGACGTGGATACGTCTTCTCTTAGCAGGTTTTAAAGCTTCTGCGGCTGAATCAATATCCTTCCTGATACAGCGAGCAAGTCCTGCAATAACCGGACCTTTTACCTTCTGCGCAATTAATCTGACTCCCTCAAAATCTCCCGGAGAACTTGCAGGGAAACCTGCTTCAATCACATCAACCTTGAGTCTTGCGAGCTGCCTTGCAATCTCAAGTTTTTCCCCTGCACTGAGACTTGCGCCGGGAGATTGCTCCCCATCCCGTAAAGTTGTGTCAAAAATTATAATTCTCTCAGCCATCCTATTTCTCCAGCCAGCTCATCATACTCCGCAATTTTTTCCCGACTTTTTCAATCGGGTGTTCTTCATCCTTTTTTGAGAGGGCATTGAATACAGGTCTTCCGGTTTTATTCTCCAGAATCCATTCTTTTGCAAATTCCCCTGATTGAATTTCGTTCAGTATCTTTTTCATCTCCTTCCTTGTTTCCTCTGTAATAATTCTTCTTCCTCTCGTCAAATCGCCATATTCAGCGGTATCGCTCACCCTCGCTCTCATTCCTGTTATTCCATGAGTATGAATCATATCGGTAATTAACTTCAGCTCATGAAGACACTCAAAATATGCAATTTCGGGTTGGAAACCTGCATGGACAAGTGTCTCAAACCCTGCTTTGATAAGCTCTGATACCCCGCCGCACAGGACTGTCTGCTCACCGAATAGGTCCGTCTCAGTTTCCTCTGCAAATGTAGTTTGAATAACTCCAGCCCTTGTCCCGCCTATCCCTTTTGCATAGGCGAGGGCAAGTTTCTTAGCTTTCTTCGTGTAGTCTTGGTGGACTGCTATAAGGCATGGAACACCTCCACCTTTAACATACATACTCCTCACCAGACTCCCCGGCCCTTTTGGAGCGACCATGAATACATCAATATTCGATGGAGGGACAATCTGCCCGTAGTGGATGTTAAACCCGTGAGAGAACACAAGCGCTTTCCCCTTTGAAAGAAATGGGCGCACTTCTTTCTCATAGACACTGGACTGGATATGGTCCTGAGTGAGAATCTGGATGATATCTGCCTCCTCAGCCGCCTTAGATGTTTCTACAGGCTCAAACCCGTCCTGCTTTGCCTTTTTCCAATTAGCGCTTACTTTTAAATCGCTTACCAATACTTTGATGCCGCTGTCGCGCAAATTCTGCGCCTGCGCATGTCCCTGGATACCATAACCGACAATTGCAACAACCTTTCCCTTGAGAACCTTCAAATCAGCATCCTTATCATAATACATTTTTGCCATTTTCAACTCCTCCTAATTTTCTTGGTGCCGAAGGTGGGATTTGAACCCACACAGGCTTACGCCCATACGGCCCTGAACCGTACGTGTCTTCCGTTCCACCACTTCGGCTCAACCAATCTCTCCTATGTAAACCCTTTTCTGCCTTTGTCTAAAAGCTGAATGGCATACTTTGAGAAAAACGATTTCATCTCCTTTACATCGATGTCCTTTAACATGTTTACTGGTATCTTTTCTATGCTGTCCGGGAGATCGTTAGCTTTTTCAAAAGCAATGGCCAGGTAGTATTCATCAAGCCCCGGGTCTTTTCCCTTACCTTTACTGATAAGATACTCCAAATCCATATGGTTCTCTTTCACAATAAAGAAAATATCAATAAAGTCTCGGGGCTCAAATCTGCCGAACAATGCCAGAAGTTTATTAGTTGCTATATCAAGAAAAGAGTCAACGTTGATGCCCATGTCTACTTTCGTAGGCTTTTCAAACCTGAAAGGAGAATCAACAGCCAAATGTACCAGCACACTTTCTTTCTCTTTTTTTATAATTAACTCCATGAATGAAAGGAATGTTCTTACAACCTCAACCTCAAAACCTTCTGTTTTCAACTCTTTGGCAAATCTGTTGCCTGTGTACCTTAACAGTCTCTCCTCAGGGACAAAAATATCCAAATCTTCGGAAAGCCTGTGTTGAAGATAAAAGGCTGACAGAGCTGTACCGCCGGTAAGGTAGAAATTGTCAGCGTCGGGTAGAGAGAAGAAAATCTTAAGAGATTCTCTTTGAAAAAGGGTTAAAATTTTAGATGCTTTTTCGTTCTGCAAAATAGTGTCTCCATAATCTATCAATTTCACTACGCAGGTTTAGTTCATCCATGCTTTTTTCTATCTCTTCTACGTCCAAACGAATAATATCTTCCATCTTCCCATGGGTGAGAACCTGTGTCAGATACCACTTTCTCGTCCATGGGTCAGTAAGGTCAACCTTCTCCGGTTTTACTGACCAAAATATATATTTTTTGTATAAAAGACTATCATCTTTTTCCATGTTTATCACCTTGTTAATATTATCGCCAACTTACTCCAAAAAGCAAGAAAATTCGCCAACAGGTGCTGAAAAACCAAGTTACTATCAGCTCAGAATTATGGGACAGAGGCATCACTACTGATTCATGGTGCAGCGTTATTTGAGGTCCCGCTTTAAGGTTCTAAGATACCTATTAATATCATCGTGATTTCCCAAACAGAAAAATTTCACTATGCCCTTCTCACGAAAGTAAGCTATACGAAGGTGAATATTTATTCTGGCCTCATATATCTTTTTGGAAAGCCTTTTGATCCTCAAGCCATAGGGAGCCTGGTTGGTCTCCAGGTACTTCTTAATCTTTTCCAGAGTGGAAACGATAAGTTCTTGCCCTTGTTCGCGGTAGGAATCAAATTTCTTGCCAAACGAGTGAAGAACAATATACTTCACTTCTTAGTCCTTTTCTTAAAATGTCTCAACATTGCTGTTCCCGATTTGAAAGCCATTTCTTCTTCAGGTAATCCTTTTGACAAAACCTTTTCCGTTGCTTCTAAATCCTCTTGATGGTACTTATCCTCAAGAATAACCTCTTTTGGAATCATAATAATTTTATTTCCTTTTCTCTCCACTTCCAGGACATCTCCTTTTTTCAAATGAAAGCCTTCTGCAATATCCTTGGGGATAGTAACCTGATGTTTACTACTGACTCTTACAACCATCTTTATCACCTCCATTGGTAAGATTTCCTACTTTAAGGCTATCATGCTTTCTACCGGAAATCAAGCAGAAAATTCCATTCCATTCCTGTTGACAAGAGACTTTCCTTGGGGCTATAATCGTGAAAGTTATGAAGATATTACTTGTTGAGCCTCCACCAAATCCTCATGATATAGCTATTGGAGTAATAGGGTTAGCTGAGCCTTTAGCCTTAGAATGTGTGGCGTCTACGTTACCAGACCATGAAGTTAAGATATTAGATATGCGGATAGACCATAACCTGCAAAGAGAGCTGGAGAGGTTTAAACCGGATATTGTAGGGACTACCTGCTACGCTGTGGGAGTTTATGTTGCAAAAGAGTTGCTGAGAGAAGTAAAAAAGTTCAATCCTGATATTATTACTGTGATTGGTGGACACCACGCCACGTTAAAGCCTGAAGATTTTTTTGAAGATTTTGTGGATACAGTAGTTATAGGTGAAGGCGAGGAGACCTTTAAAGAATTAACAGACAAGTTACAGCAGGGTGAAGATATAACCAATGTGAGAGGGATTGCCTACCGCAAGGATGGAAGATTTCTCATTACCGATGAACGCCCTCTTTTAAAATTAGATGATTTACCTTTTCCTAAAAGGGAGCTAATAGAAAAATATAGAAGCAAATACTTCCGTGCCTCCTGGCGTCCGATAACCTCACTTTATACTTCCAAAGGTTGTCCTTTCCGATGCAGCTTCTGTTCTATGTGGAAGGTGAATCGGGGTAAATATAGAGTTCGGAGTGCAGAATCGGTAGTGAAGGAATTAGAGACTATTCCGGAAAAGTACATTGACTTTGTTGACGATAATACCTTAGCAGATGTTACAAGAGCGTATAAGCTATATGAGCTGATTAAAGAAAAAAGGTTTGAGAAAATCTATAAGATTTATGCGCGTTCAGATACAGTAGCTAAACACCCAGACTTAATTAAGAAATGGAAAGAGATAGGATTGGAACTAATACTTATAGGTTTTGAGTCCTTCAGGGATAAAGAGCTTAAAAAATGGAATAAAAAGACAAATATCCGGCAGAATGAAGAGGCAATAAGAATATTAGAAGAGAATGATGTAGAAGCGGCGGCTTATTTCGTAATAGACCCTGATTTTGATAAAAAAGATTTTGAGGAATTGAGTGAATATATAGAAAAGAGAAGATTAACTCAACCTGTGTTCACTATCTTTACTCCATTTCCAGGGACTGATATTTATGAAGAAATGAAGGGAGGGTTAAGTAGCAATTATGAACTTTTTGATTTCTCTCATGTTGTACAGCCCACTAAGTTACCAAAGAAAGAATTCTACAGATGTTTTGTTAATCTCTATAAGAAAGCTTATTCTTTCCGTCGGTTTTTGAAAAGTCCTAAAAAGAAGACAGCAGCCTTTTCTGTTTCTCAGCTCAGGTTAAAGTTAAGATTTTTGAAAGGACTTAATAGTTTAGTGAGAAATGCAGAAAGATTTTAAATGGCGACTAAGAGTCTTTTAATTACCTATGCCGGGTATCCACTTGGTCCTAACAGTTTTCTTCCTGATAATGGTCTGGCTAATTTAGCTTCTGCGCTTATAAGCGCAGGTCACACCACAAAAATCTTAGATTTTAATACTCCGAAGATTATCAAACGCCTCTATCCTTCTCACCTGTCTCAATCAATCACTCCGATAGTGGAAAGGTTTATGAATGGAGAGACTTTATCCTTCAAGGAGATTTCAAGATTATGGTTAACAGAGAAGAGGCTGAGTCATTATCAGAATAGAGAAGCTTCTTTGATAGGGAGAGAGATTGCAAGGATGGTTGAAAAGGAAAAAGTAGATTTTGTGGGGTTTAAATTGTGGAATGGAGATGGTTTTACCGGCTCTTTAAGAATTGCTCACGAATTAAAGAAAGTACATCCGGAGCTTCCCATTTTCGCCGGAGGTCCTCATGTGGATATCTTCAGAGAGCATATTTATACAGCGACGAGAGATTTTAACGCGTTGGCTTATGGAGAAGGTGAAGAAACAATTGTAATGTTAGCAGAGTATATTGGATGGAAAAGGAAGCTTCAAGAGATACCCAATCTGATTTTTAAAAAGGATGGTAGAATAGTCACAACTCCTGTAAAAAGGATTAAAGATTTAGATGCTCTCCCCTATCCCATCTATGATGATGAGATATATCCGGCAATGAGGGGAAACGAGAAGATAAAGATGATTGTCTTAGATGAAAGCAGGGGATGTAATAATTCCTGCTATTTCTGCATACATCCGCTGAAAAGTGGAAGGCTGAGGGTCAAGAGTGCGCAGAGGGTGGTTAATGAAATGGTTGCAATAAAGGAGAAGTATGGAATTGGCGTTTTTAGGTATGCCGGTTCAAACACCCCCTTGAAACTTATGGAAGAGATTGCCAGGGAAATATTAGAGAGAGGGCTAAGGGTTGAATATACTACTTTCGGGCATGTGCGAGGGGTAAGTTTGGAAATCTTCAAGCTTTTGAAATCTTCAGGTTGTTTTGGTATATTCTTAGGTATAGAGTCTGGCAGCCAGAGGATACTTGATAGAGGTATAAACAAAGGTGTAAAGGTGGAACAGATCAAGAAAGCAATCCTTTATGCGAAGGAAGCAGGGCTGTTTACTGTAGGCAGTATGATATTTCCCGCGCCTGGAGAAACGGAAGAGACACGACAGGAAACTCTCAATCTATTGTCAGAAGTGAAGCCCGACTCTGCTCCTATACTGTTTCCTCTAATTGTTCCAGGGACAGAATGGTTTAAGAACCCTGAGCGTTTTGGATTTCAATTCAATAAAAATACCTTTCTTCAAAAGACTATGAACTATAAGGTCAAGTTTATGTTTCCTCCTCGGTTCTGGAAACCTTTTCCTTATAAAGTTAATGGGGAAAGATTCAAGAAGTATGCGCAGGAGTTAGAACAATTTATGAAAAAAGTAGAAGAATTGGGGATTACTACTACTGTTTCTGATGAGATGGCTCTCTTAGCTAAATATGTCCACCTCTCACCCCGACAGTATAGAGACCAGAATCGTTTGAACTTCTTAACCGGGAATTTTAAAGGTATAGAGACACAGATTAAAGAGATTAACAAGAATGTACTCTCCAATTCTGTCTGAAGCCTAAAATCCCTCCATTTTTGTACATTTTTCTGTTGACAAAATTGAACAACGGTATTGAATGCTATTGGTAGCTAAGAAATGCACAACTGTGAACAAACGCACTTGTGTGCAAAATTGTGCATTTTGTCCTTGACAATATTGAACAGAGATGTTAAATTTTATGTGAGGTTTTTCTAATGCGGACAATATTGTACAAAAATGGATAAGAGGCGCGTAGTAGTTACAGGAATGGGGATTGTAGCTCCTAACGGAATAGGTAAGGATGCCTTTTGGGATGCTCTTATTCATGGAAGGTCTGGTATTGGCAAGATAACTCAATTTGATGCTTCTTCCTTTCCATCCCGAATTGCCGGTGAGATTAAAGATTTCAATCCTGCTGGGTATATGGATAGTAAAAGCGTGAGGAGGACCGGAAGATTTGCCCACTTCGCAGTGGCTTCAGCAAAGATGGCTGTTCTGGATGCTAAAATAGAAGAGGAGCACCTCAACGATAACAGGGCAGGAATATATATAGGCTCGGTTACGGGAGGGACGGATGTTTTTGAAAGAGAACATATCAAGCTCCAGGAGAAAGGAATTCCTAAAATGAGTCCGTTTGGTTCGGCGGCTTATTGTCATAATTCTGCGGCTACCGAAATTTCTATTGAGTTGAGTTGTAAAGGCCAGGTTACCACTATTTCTTCAGCATGCACTTGCGGGTTAGATGCAATCGGCGCCGCATATTGGGATGTGCAGGCAGGCAAAATAGACACTGCAATTACCGGAGGTGCCGATGGCTCTGTGACCCCCTTGACATTGGGGAGTTTATGTGCGGCGGGAATTGTCTCTACACGGAATGGAGACCCTGCCAAAGCGAGCAGACCGTTTGACGCGGAGCGTGATGGGGGTATAGTAAGTGAAGGGGCAGGTATTGTAATCTTGGAAGAGATGGGACACGCTCTGGGCAGAAATGCGTTCATATATGGGGAGATAACAGGCTATAGTAATAGTACAGAGGCTTCTAATCTATTTGAAACTGATGAGAAGGGGAGCGGATTTGTTGAACAGATGAAAAAAGTCTTAGCGCAAGCATTCCTTGAACCTGTAGATGTGGGTTATATCTGCGCTCACGCCCCTTCAGATGTCATAAGGGACAGAGCAGAAACATTTGCTATTAAAGAGGTCTTTGGCGATTACGCGTATAAAATCCCTGTAAGTTCAATTAAATCGATGACAGGAAATCCCTTAGCTTCTGCCGGTCCCATGCAATTAATTGCTTCTTTAATGACTATGAAAAACGGAATAATTCCTCCAACCATTAATTATGAATTTCCTGACCCTGAGTGCGATTTAGACTATGTGCCTAATGAAGCAAGAAGAAACAATGTGGGGGCTGTGCTTATCAACTCTTATGGATTTGGAGGGAGCAATACCAGTTTAATTATTTCAGAGTTTAACGGGGTTTTAGAGTGAGTTTAAAAGCATTAGGTCTAATAGTTGCTGCCCTGACAAATCTGGTCATCGGGACATATGTGCTGTATAAAGGCCCTAAGAAAACAGTCAATCGGTCCCTTTCATTATTTGTGTATGGCCTTTCTGTCTGGAGTTTGTTTAATTTATTGGTAACTGTTTTCCAGGATATAAGATGGGTTATATTCTTTGGTCATTGGTGTTTTGCCATAGGTGCTCTTCTCCCTATAGCTTTTTTATACTTTTCCATAGTTTTTCCTAAGCCCCAACCAGGACGTAACAAGCTGCATTATGGTTTTCCTGCTTTGAATTACGGTGTTATTATTACGGGTGGGCTTCTGTTTTTCCTGTCTTTTACGAGTCTTATCCAGAGAGATGTCTATTTGCAAAATGGAGTTTTCCGCCCTAAAGTTGGCTTGCTTTATCCTTTGTTCGCAGCTTACGAAGCGGGCACTGTAAGTCTAAGTTTGTACTATTTGTTCAAGAAATGGAAAGCTACCAGGATAGGTGTTGAGGCACTCCAGTTAAAAATTCTTTTTACCGGGATGTTTATCGGTACCTCCTTGGGGGTGATTCCTGGTGCAGTTCTCCCGGCATTGGGATTCTCACGACTAATTGCTGTTGGTCCAACATTTACAGTAATCATTGTAGGCTTTGTTGCTTATTCAATTGTTAAATACCACCTTTTTGATATTACTGTAGTAGTAAGAAAGACAGCAATATATGCTCTTCTTACAGGTTTCACTACTGCTCTCTATATTATCGTTGTCCTTTTAGCAGAAAGATTCTTCAGAGGAATAGTAGGTTACCAGACCTTCTTCCCCGCTGTTTTCGCGGCTTTGATTATTGCTTTTGTCTTTTTACCTTTAAGGGAAAAAGTCCAGAAATTTGTAGACAGTGTATTTTATAGAAAGAAATATGAATACCAGAAAGTTTTAAGAGAAACCGGTAGGGCATTGGCCAGGGTTTTGTCCTTATCCCAGCTATTGGATATGATATTGAAGAACATTACCGAATCCATAGGAGTTGAGAAAGCGTCCATATGGCTGGGGGAGGAAGACCGATATTATGTCGGTTCTGAAATTGGATTAACGGAAGTGCAGAGAAGAGTAGTTTTGAAAAAAGAGAGTAGCTTAACTAAGTGGGTAAAAAGAAGGAGAGAGGTAGTTATCAGGGAAGATTTAGAGCGGCTGCGTTCCACGGAAGCAGTAAGAGAAATGGATGAGACTTTACAAAAAGTAGGTGCGGAAATTGCTATTCCTATCCTCCGGGAGAACAATTTGACAGGTGTTCTTTTCCTGAGCGGTAAACAGTCCGGGGAGATTTTTACTCAGGAAGATATGGACCTATTTCTAACCTTGGCAAATCAGGCTTCGGTAGCTATTGACAACGCGAAGTTATACACCCGGATGGAGGAGGCGAAGATATATCAAGAGAATATCTTGAAGAACCTTACTGGTGGGGTTATTACCGTAGACAAGAAAGGGAAAATAGTTGTCTTCAACCAGAAGGTTCAAAAACTTACCGGTTTTCCCTCTCGGGTTATAGGCAAATCCTTCAAACATGTAGCAAAAGGTGTTATGGGCAGATTAGTAGAAGATACTTTGAAAAGGGGGAGAGGTTATGCGCAGCAAAAGGTAGACTATTTGAGAGAAGGGGGAACATCAGTCCCTTTAGCTGTAAGCACTGCCCCGTTGAAAGATGCCGATGGGAAAGTTACCGGTGCAGTTATTGTATTAGTTGACCTTACTGAAATAAAGCGTCTGGAGCAGGAACTTTATCAGGCAGAGAAACTTGCTTCTTTAGGAACATTAGCCGCTGGAATGGCTCACGAGATAAAAAACCCTCTGGTAGCTATCAATACCTTTCTTCAACTTCTTCCTGAGAAATTTGGTGATGAAGAGTTTAGAAAAGAGTTTTCCGGCGTAGCGGCGGAAGAAGTTGAAAGAATCAACAGGCTTGTAGAACAGCTGCTTGACCTCGCTCACCCAAGCCCTGTCAATTATCAGTCTACTAATATCCACAAAATGATAGATGCCACGCTGGTGTTTCTGTCTACTAAATTAGAGAAGAAAGCTATTAAGATAGTTAAGAATTACATTAAAGATGCTCCTGAGATTTATGCTGATGAGGATAGATTAAAACAGGTATTCTTAAATCTTTTTCTGAACGGCATAGAGAGCATGAATGGCGAGGGCACTTTTGTGATAAACACCTTCTACGACCATGAGGATAAGGAGGGATTAATTTCTGAAGGAGAGGAATTGGTTATAGAAATAAAAGATACAGGGAGAGGGATACCTTCAGAGATTCTGCCCAAGATATTTGACCCTTTCTTTTCTACCAGAGAGAACGGAACAGGATTGGGATTAGCTGTGGTTCACCGAATTATGGCTGACCATGGTGGAACTATTGGCGTGAAGGATACCAGGGCAGGAAAAGGGACCTGTTTTTCTCTGCGTCTTCCGATTCATAAAGAGGAAGTAAAAGAAGCAGGTTCCTTCAGACAATATGGTAGAGGATAGAAATGGATACTGTATTAATTGTAAGTCAGGATAAGGGAATTCGGGAATCTTTGAAAATGATTTTAAAGGATGAGTTTTTAGTCATGATGGCTGGGGGAAAAAAGGAGACTATAACTATCTTAAGAGAGAATCCATTAGATTTGGTGATACTTGACACGCCTATTCCGGATACGGATATTTCAACTCTGGTAGAAGAGATAAGAGAGGTTAAGGACGAAGCAGTTATTGTAGCGCTATCCGCGTTGAAACAAAATGCCTCATATGAGGGAATCTATGAGGTAGTTAATAAACCTTTTCAGAAGAAAGACCTGCTCAATATTTTAAAGAAAGCTCAAGAAAAGAGCAAACTGCTGGAGGAACTAAAAGCACTCCGTTTGCGGGCAGACAAAGTTAATGTGGCGGAGCCCCGGGTTCCTTTTGAAAAATCCGGAGAGGAAAAATTTACCCCTCAAGCTCCTCACTATTATCAGGAAGCTATTCGAAAATTTTCCAAAGCCCTTACCTATGTCTTTGACTCTTCCAAGCTGCTTGATTCAGTCGTAACTGCGGTAGCAGAGATATTTGAAGTTAATAAAGTTTCCATCCTCCTCAAGGATGGGAGAAGTTCAGAGTATAGAGTAAAAGCCTCTACAGGTTTTCAGGAAGATATTGTCAGGGAAATAAGACTCAAGGGGGGAGAAGGAATAGCAGGTTGGCTTCGTAGAGAAGGGCAAATACTAAAACGGGAAGATTTATCTGCGGAAGGGCATTTACCGGAGCATCTTCTTATGAGAAGACAGTTAGATATGTTAGGAGCTCATCTTTGTCTTCCCCTCTCTACCCGGGGTGATTTGATTGCCATTATCTCCATAGGCAAGAAGACCACAGGAGATAAATTCACTTATGAAGATATAAGATTCCTTACCACAATGGCTAACTATGCGGCAGTATCAATTTACAATTCATTCCTTTATCAGGAAGTTCGTTTCCAGAGGAATCACAACCAGATAATTATGGGTAATATTCCCACCGGGATCATTGCTGTGGACAATGAGGGGAAAATAACCACACTAAATAAAGCCGGGAGGAAAATCCTGGGGTTAGAGGAAGCAGAGATAATCGGCGAAGATATTCAAAGAGCCGGTTCCATAATAGCGGATATTATGCTTAGAACTTTAAAAGGAGAAAAAACCTACAATCGCTATGAAGCAGCCCTTCCCGGGGAAAATGCCCGCCTGGGAGTTTCCACTTCTCTTCTCAAGAAAGAAAATGAGGAGATTATCGGTGGAGTGATGGTGTTTACCAACCTTTCCAAGGTGAGAGCTGTAGATGAGAAAATCAGAAAGTTAGACGAAGAGAACTTGTGGAGGAAGTTTACCGAAGGCATAGCTCATGAGATTAGAAATCCATTAGTTTCTATTAGGACATTTACTCAGCTATTCATGGACAAATACAAGGATAAAGAATTTAGAGAGAATTTTTACCGAATCATGGGCGGAGATGTCAAAAAGTTGAATGGACTGGTAGATAAATTGGAGAAATATGCTGAACCTTTGTTGTTGAATCTTCAATCTGACGATTTGAATTCAATTGCAGACGAGGTTTTAGTAGATTTTAAAGATGAATTGGTTCGTCAGAATATACCGGTGCACAGAAATTATTCATCCAACGTTCCTCGCATAGTTGTAGATCGGGACCAGTTAGCAGAAGCTTTTTCTCATATAATAAGGAACAGTATTGAAGCTATGCCTGAAGGGGGAACCCTCACACTATCTACTAAGATTAAGAAAGAGGGAGCTGAAGAGGTAGTTATTGAATTCTCTGACACTGGAAGAGGAATTCCCCTGAAAAATATGGAAAAGTTGTTTTCTCCCTTCTTTAGCGTCCGTCTTAAAGGTTTAGGATTGGGACTTCCTATAGCTCAGAAGATTATAGAAACTCACGAGGGTAGAATCGAGGTAGATTCTACTGTGGGAAAAGGGACATCTTTTAAAGTATTTTTACCCGTAAGTTTAAGCCCGGAAAAATCCAAAAAAAAAGGTATTCATGCAAAGTTATATCCTGAGATAAAACCGGGAAAGTAAATGATGAAGACTATACTTGTTGTTGATGATGAATTAAGTGTCCTGGAGGCATTTGGTGTAGTATTAGACGGTGAATATAAGGTTATAATGTGCGAAAGTGGGCATCAAGCTTTAGAAATTGCTAAGAATGCTTCTCCTGATTTAATCATATTAGATATCATCATGCCCGAAATAGATGGAATTGAGGTGTTAAGAAAACTTAAGAAGATGAATTGTCCCTCAAGAGTAGTTGTATTAACTTCTGCTCGGACAATAAAGATGGCAGTGGAAGCAATGAAAATGGGAGCTTATGGTTATATAACCAAACCATTGGATGTGGAGGAGATAAGGTTAGTGGTGGAGAGAGCATTACAGCCGCAGAAACTTAGCACACCTTTGGCTTTTCAGGCTAAGCTCTCCTCTAAAAAAGGATTATCGCTTCAGGAAGCAGTGGAAAGTTTTGAGAGAAATCTAATTCAATCTGCTCTTGCAGCGACTAATGGTGTCCAGACTAAAGCGGCAAAATCGCTCAAGACAAGCCGTAGAATCCTTAAGTATAAGATGGACAAATTAGGTATAAAAGGGTTAAATAACAGGCAAATGGTAAGGAGTGGAAAATGAAAGAGAATATTTTAGTTGTAGATGATGAATTAGGAGTCAGAGAATCCTTCAGGATGATTCTTAAAGATAAATACAATTTGTTTATTTACTCAGACGGCAAAGATGCCTTAGAATTCGTTAAGAAACATCGTGTTGATGTGGCTCTCTTAGATATCAGGATGCCGAAGATGAACGGTATTGACGTGTTGAAGAAAATTAAGGGAATAAACCCGGATATTCAGGTGCTTATGGTTACCGGCCATGCAACATTGGATACAGCGGTTGAAGCGATGCGGTTCGGAGCATTTGATTACATATATAAACCCTTTGATAAAGATAAGTTGGAGGACCTGGTGAGAAATGGAGTGAAGAGAAGAAAGCAGAGAATAAAAGAGAAGAAAGAGTTAAAGCATCTGGAAATAGTAAAAAAAGATTTAGACGAGAGGCTGCAGAAAGCCTACTCTTCTACTGTGGAATCGTTAATGGCAGCCGTCACTGCTAAAGACACTTATACTTCCAGCCATTCTGAGGGGGTAGCTGAGTATGCTATGCTTCTCCTTGAAGGGCTAAATTTAGACTTATCATCTGAGGACAAGGAGATATTCCGCTATGTCTGCACTTTACATGATATAGGTAAGATAGGCATTAGCGAACGAATCTTAAGGAAGAAGGGGAAATTAAATAAGGAGGAATGGAAGGAGATTAAAAAGCATCCAGAAATAGGGGCTTCTATTCTTCAACCCATAGAATTTTTAGAGAAGTTTATTCCAATGGTTCTCTATCATCACGAACGTTTTAACGGGAAAGGTTATCCTGAAGGGAAAGAAAATGGAGAGATACCTTCATGGGCTCGGATTCTGGCAGTTGCTGATGCCTACCATGCTATGAGGTCGGATAGACCCTATCGTCCTGGGATGGGTGAGAAAAAAGCTTTGGAACAATTAAAAGCTGGAGCGGGAAGCCAGTTTGACCCTGAAGTTGTGAAGGTAGCATTAAAACTTTTTAAAACTTGACTGTTTGATGAGATTTGATACAATAGTTGAAAAAAGGAGGGGAGAGGTTATGAAACGGTTAAATCTTATTTTTTTAGGTGGATTGATGATTTTGTTGTCCACATTGGCAGAAGCGGCTTCATTTCAGGCTCCTTCTATAGGGGCGAGGGCTACAGGTATGGCGGGGGCTTATGTAGGGATTGTTGATGACCCTTTAGCTATATACTGGAACCCGGCTGGATTACTTCAGGTGGAAGGAAAGCAGATTATCATTGGAAGCACTTTTGTAAAGGGCTACGCCAGTTATGAAATACCCACAGGGCAAACAGAGGATAACCAACCCGAATGGCAGCCCATTCCTCATCTTGCGTTTTCCCTTCCCCTGAGTGAAACTGTAGCGTGGGGGGTAGGGTTCTATATGCCCTTTGGACTGAAACAGGAGTGGAGCGATGAAAGTGTGTACAAATACAATTCTATAGAATCAGAAATAAGCCTCAACAAGCTGCATACGGGAGTCTCATACCGAGTTAATGAAGATTTCATTGCGGGCGCAGGGATAGGATGGGATTGGGCAAGTATTGATGCGAAAAGCGTCGGTTTATTATCCTATTTCCCGCCGGACCCTTTGCCGTATTTAGCCGAAACGGATTTAAGTGCGGAAGGGGAAGACTATTCAAGTAACCTGGGTTTCCTGTGGTCTCCAGCAGAGGAATGGTGTATTGGGTTTGTATGGAGAAGTGAAACGAAGGTTGATTTCGATGGAACAATCACTTTAACCAGCGGAGTCTACCCGCAGGAGAGTAGAAATTTTGATATGGAATTTACTTTTCCACAAACTGCTTCAATTGGAGCGTCTTACAAGGGATTGGAGAAGTGGCTTTTTGCCGCGCAGGTGGATTGGACAAAATGGTCCTCAATGGATACTCTAATTCAAAAATTGGATAGTCCGATTTCGCTTTTCAATCCAACCAATCCGTTTGCTCCTGCCGTAGTTGATGAAGTTGTGACCGGGCGGAATTGGGAAGATACCTACTCCTTCCATCTGGGGACGGAATATAAGCTCAATTCTGATTTAGTTTTAAGAGCCGGCTATATGTGGGATCCTTCTCCTGTTCCGGGGGAGACATTAGACCCGCTAATGTTTGATACCTCCACCCACCGTCTCTCTGTGGGTTTAGGATATACCTTTGGGGATTGGGAAATAAACGGCGCCTATATGTATTCTAAAGGGGTAGAGAAAGAAGCGGGAGACAGTAAAAATCTCTTTCCTACAGATGGGGATTACGATAGCAAATCCCATGTAGCTGAAATCTCACTAATTTACCGCTTCTGATATATAAACGCCGTGTCATTCTGACCCTGAGCAAAGCGAAGGGGAAGAATCTACGAGAGATTCTTCGTCGCTCTGCTTCTCAGAATGACGGGTTGGGATGTAGTTTTCTGGAAACGGTGATAGAGCTCCTCCCAGTAAGAGGCATCTTTCGGCTGATAGGTAATAATGGAGAACGAGCGGCGTACTATTTCCCGCCCCTCCACCAGGGAAGATATGTCCCCTCGAGCGATAGCCTGCATCAAAATGTTTCCTATAGCTGTTGCTTCCACAGGCCCAGCCACAACCGGGATACCGGTGGCATTTGCAGTGAACTGACAGAGGAGATGGTTTTGCGCTCCTCCGCCGATTAAATGCAATCGTTCTATGCGGCAGCCAGAAAGTTCTTCCAACTGGTCAATGACAATCCTATATTTCACTGCTAAGCTCTCAAGAATGCAACGGATGATGCTTCCTTTATCTTCCGGAAGCGATTGAGAAGTCCTCTGGCAGAATTTGAGAATTTCAGCAGGCATATCCGGTGGATTGAGAAAAGCTTCATCATCAGGGTCAATCAGGGATAAAGAGGACTTTGCTTCAGCCGCCATCTGCATAAGCTCATTATAAGAAAGATGCTTTCCTTCTTTCTCCCAGCTCTTCTTACACTGCTGTACCAGCCATAGCCCTGTGATGTTCTTTAAGAAACGGAATGTTCCAGCTGCTCCTCCCTCATTGGTGAAGTTATATTTCAGGACTTTCTTATTTATGATTGGTTTAGGAAGTTCTATCCCTAAAAGAGACCAGGTTCCCGAACTTAAGTATGCCCAGTTATCTCCCCCTGTAGGAGTAGCTGCCACTGCTGAGGCAGTATCATGGCAAGCTGAAGCGATTACCGGAGAAGGTGATTTGAGATTTGCTTCTTGAACAATTTCGGGAAGAAGGTTTCCTACTACTGTCCCGGGAGCAACTACCTCCGGCATAATTTTAGTTGGTATGCCAAGTTTTTTTAGCAGCGGCGTGGACCAATTCCCTTCGCGAGAATCGTAAGCCTGAGATGTTGTTGCCAGAGTAAACTCGCCTACTTTCTCCCCTGTAAGAAGGAAATGAAAAAGGTCAGCTATCATCAGGAGACACTCGGATATTTGAAGGAGAGGAGATTTTGAAATTACCATGGAGAGGAGTTGATAGAGAGTATTGACTTTCATGAATTGAATTCCGGTGTGCTGGAAGATTTCCTCCCTGCTCACTTTCTGAAATGCTGCCTCCAACATGCCGTCGGTGCGGCTATCCCGATAGTGATAAGGGTACCCAAGCAGAGTATTATCTTTCCCGACCAATCCAAAATCGCACCCCCAGCTATCACAGCCAATTCCTGCTAATTCCCGGTTCCCTTCCTTAACAGTGAGAGCCAGTCCTTTCTTTATTTCTTCAAAGAGGTAAAGTATATCCCAGTGCATCCGGCCGAAGATTACCACAGGTCCATTAGAAAATCGATGTATCTCATGTAAAGTTAATTTGGACCCGTCGTATTTCCCTAAGATTGCCCGACCACTTTCTGCTCCCAGGTCAAAAGCCAGATAATTTTTTTTCGCATCCATTACTTTAATTTTATTCCTTGACGTATTTTCTCCAGTATTCCACACTTATCAAGAGGTCATCAATGACCTTATCTTCCGTCGGCTCAAAAAATGAGTGGAATATTTCCAGAACAAGGAGAACTTCCTTCGCTCCCGAGCGGGAAATTGCAGAAAGGACTTTCTCTGCATCAATTATCCCGACCTTGTTATGTTCAGTGGTAAATGGCCAGTGTTTACTTGTTACTCCATCTGTCTGTTGAATGTGAATTACGGGGGCCCGTGCGGCGAATCGTTCTATCCATGCATATGGATTTCTATCTTCTTCCTTTCCTGAACATCTTGCTCCATGTCCAATGTCAAGACAAATCTTAATAGGAAGAGAAGCACCTTCATTAAGGCGTTCATAAAACTTCTCTGTTTCAGCAATCGTTGATGGTATCTCCCTTTTAACTGACATTGGTTCAAACATTATGTAGTCCAGCCCTATGTTTTTAGCTAATTCTGAGAGATAATGCCATTTTTTTATAACCTCGTCGATTAGAAGTTTCCTCCTATCCTGGTTCTTTATATCCCTCACGGAAAATGAGCCGAGAAGACTTCCCACAGCATTTGCCCCAAGCGCTGGGGTCATCCTGAAAAAACTTTCCCACCATCGGAGAGCGTCTTTCCTCATTCCTTCATCGGGATGGAGCAGCGTATGACACCAGTGCGGCGCTGTTCCCGTGAAATTACTGTGTATCTTCACATTATATTTTTGAGCGGCTTCCTTAGTTCTTTTGCACATTCTCTCCTTTATGGTTTCCTCAACACGCGGCTCTATAAGGTCTGAGAAGAACTGACAGTACCTGAGGTCAAGTTTTTTCCCAACAATTTCAAGCCACTCTTCAGGTTCAGGGTATCTGCCAACTGCAAAACAAGCATTAACACCAAGCGTTACTTTAGCCATATTTCACCTCATCTCCTGTCCACCGGTAACATTAATAGCCTGCCCGGTCATATAATCTGCCTCCTGAGAAACAAGAAAAACAAGAACGTTTGCAACATCTTTTACAGTCGCGTTTCTTCCAAGAGGTATCTTCTTCACGTAGTAAGATTTTACTTCGCTTTCCGGAATATTCAGCTTTTTGGCATATTCCACTATTAGTTTATCCCATTGAGGGGTGAAGACTATCCCGGGACATATTGCATTAACGGTTATCCCGTATTGGGCGAGGTCAAGAGCAAGACTTTGTGTTAACCCTATAAGCCCGGATTTGGAAGCAGAGTAGGCTGAAAGCCACAACCCCCCCTGCTTACCCGATTTGGAACTGATGTTTATTATACGCCCGTTTTTCTGTTCAATCATGATACCTGCAACTGCCTTGGTGCAGAGGAAGACACCTTTCAGATTAATATCAAGACATCTGTCCCACTCTTTTTCCGTTAACTTTGTAATATGACCGACTGTAGTAACCCCGGCATTATTTACAAGTATGTCTATCCTGCTGAATTTTTCCTTAGCCTCATTGACCATTTCTTCGACCTGACTTTTGTCACTCACATCAGTTTTTGCAAAAATTGCTTCTCGCCCGATTGTTTTGATTTCTTCTGCAGCCTTTTTAACAGCCTCAATATCAATATCGCTCACCATAAGGTTGCAGCCTTCCCTTGCAAGACGAAGCGCTATCCCTTTGCCAAGACCGCGCCCCGCCCCCGTAACAATTGCAATTTTATCTTTCAGTTTCATTTTTTATCTCCATGGTTCAATTACAACTTTTAGTCCTTCACCACTTCCCGCTGCTTCAATCGCTTCAACTATTTTCTCCAATGGAAATCTGTGAGTTACTATTTTCTCAGCATTAACTTTGTTATCGACTATAAATTCAAGCGCTTCTCTATACTGCCTTTCATAGGATGCAAATGCGCCGAAGATACTTATCTCCTCATAGTGAATGATATTGCTATCAAGGGTGATGACTGGCTTATCCTTCGGCAAACCTGCAAAGAAGCTTATTCTGCCTTTCTTATTTGATACCTGAATTGCCTGCTCCTGGACTTTGTTCACCCCGCAGGCAACAATGATTACATCAGCTCCTCCATCTGTAATTGATATGATTTCTTCCACCGGATCCTTCTCTGAAGAATTGATGATAATGTCCGGCAAAAACTTTTCTGCCATCCTCAGCCTTTTCTCATCAACATCGACCATTATGATTTGTTCTGCCGTTTTTACCTTTGCCAGTTCAGCGTGCATGCATCCTATTGGGCCGCAACCGAATATCACAACAATATCCTCAGAGTTGATTCTTAGGTAATCCTGCCCGTTAATACAACATGAGAGAGGTTCAACGATTGATGCAGATACAAAAGATAGTTTGCCGGGAAATGGTATTATGTTACCCTGGCTGACGGCAGGTTCTGGAACTGTCATATATTGCGCAAATCCTCCTTGATAGTAGTAGCCAATTGCCACTCCATTAGAACAGAGGTTATGCCATCCTTTGCGGCAGAATTTACACTTCCCGCAACCTACAGAAGTCACAAGGATTACCTGCTCGCCTGTTTTGATTCCATCTACGCCTGAGCCTACCTTCTCAACTGTGCCTGCTATCTCATGACCGATTATATGAGGTGGTTTTACATTCTTCTGACCATAGCGATAAATTCTGATGTCCGTCCCGCAAATTGCACATGCCTCTACTTTAATCAACACCTCCCCTTTTCCACACGAAGGTTGTGGCACCTCTTTTACTTCCATCTTCCCGGGACCTTCAAAAACCGCTGCTTTCATTTTAACATCCTCTCAATTGACCTTCTTGCTTTTTCCCTCACATCTTCTGGAACATCAATTTTATACTTCATCTCACTTAATGATTCAATAATTTTTTCAAGCGTAATGACTTTCATATCAGGGCAGAAAAGTTTTTCGCCCCGCTCCTGTGCGCAGGGACTGAGTTCACTTGCAAGATGGAATATTTTATCGGGGTTTTCCTTCCTTAACCGGCCAAGCAAACCTCTCTCAGTCCCCACAATTATTTCCTTAGCGTCTATCTCCCGCGAATATTTCACCATACCACCCGTGCTCAAAACCTCATCAGCTGCTCTTATCACTTCTTCGCGGCATTCAGGGTGAACAATTACCACTGCTTCCGGGTGTTTAGCTTTAAGTTCAAGAATGTCCTCGGCTCTAAGTTCAACATGGGGGGGGCAGGAGCCGTGCCAGAGGATAAGATTTTTCCCCGTTTTTGAAGCTGCGAAGTTGCCGAGGTTTTCATCGGGGACAAAAAGAATCTCAGGATTTTTCAATGAATTTACAATCTTCACTGCGTTAGCTGAAGTGCAGCAGATATCACTCTCAGCTTTTACTTCCACCGGAGAATTTACATAGCATACAACTATAGCTTCTGGATGCAGTTTCTTTTTGAGACATAGTTTTTCTTTAGTGATTGTATCAGCAAGAGGACAACCAGCATTCAAATCAGGCAAAAGAACAGTTTTCTCAGAGCAGAGAACAGCCGCTACCTCCGCCATAAATCTTACACCACAGAAGACAATTACATCTGCACTTGTTTTTGACGCTTTTCTGCTGAGGTCAAGAGAATCACCGACGAAATCAGCAATTCCCTGTATATCTTGTGGTTGATAGTTATGCGCCAGAATGACAGCATTTCTCCGTCGGCGCAACTCTTCAACTCTGGACTTTAGACTTTGGACTCTGGACTTCATTCCTGTTGCATAGAAGCTTCAATGAAGGCAATCAACTGACCTACTTCAATTATAACTTTTTGGGTAGTCTTCATCTTGTCCGCCGGGTCAACCGATTTTGTATCTTCAATTTCAGAGAATGTTTCAAGCAAGACCGACTTATTTCCAAATACCTTCTTTGCTTTATCAAGCAATTTGTTATACTTTTCAACAAAAGGCGTTGCGCTGTAATATCCTGCACCCTTCTGCTGAATATTCTGGATTTCTGTTGTAAGTGCCTTTAACATACTCAATAAAATCTTCTTTTCATCCATCCTATTTTCCTCCCAATCCAATAGTTCTCAGAATAGCATTTGCGGCTCTATCGCTTGCTCCATGACTGCCAAGAGCATTTTTAGCCCTTTCAAGTTCCCTGAGCATGTCAAGACGGTATGTGTTATCCTCAAGAAGCTTTATCGCTTCCCCGGCAATTATTGATGGTCTGGCAGAAAACTGCAAAAATTCAGGAACTATTTTCTTCCCCGCAATAATATTTACCATTGCAACATTCCTCACCTTAATCAGAAACTTCACAATCAGAAAGCTAACGAAAGAGACTCTGTATATCACTATAAGAGGTTTTCCCAGATAAGCTGATTCAAGTGTGGCAGTTCCAGAAGATGCGATGACAAGGTCTGCAAAATTTATAACTTCATAGGTTTGATCCTCGACAATAGTTACTTTTAGAGGATAGCTGCCAATAATATTGTTCACTTCTTCTGTATCAATGGTTGATGCGCATGGAAGAACAAATTGCAGGTCTGGCTTTTTCTTCTTCATTATAGTTCCTGCTTTAAGCATTACCGGGAGATGCCTCTTTACTTCCTGCCTCCTGCTTCCAGGAAGGAGTGCTGCAGTTGCAGCAGAAGTGGATAGGGCAAACCTTGCGGCTAACTCTTCCCTGGTCATTTGCAATTTTATTCTGTCAAGCATTGGATGCCCTACAAATTCCACGTCCAATCCAGAGCCTGTATAGAGATCTTTCTCAAAGGAGAAAATGACAAGCATTTTATCTATCACTTTTGCCAACTTCCTAACTCTATTCTTGCCCCATGCCCATACCTGAGGACTAATATAGTAGATGGTAGTTATCCCTTTTTTCTTTGCTCTTTCCGCAAGCCTTATATTAAACCCTGGATAATCAATGAGCACAAGAGCGGCGGGTTTTTCTTCATCCATTTTTCTGACGAACTTCCTGAAAATATTTCTCAATCTCCAGATGTTCCGCAGAACTTCAGTAAAACCCATCACGGCAAGTTCATTTATATCAAAGAGGATTTCTACTCCGGCTTCCCTCATTTTTTTTCCGCCAATACCGGCGAGTTTTATGTCAGGAGCAAACTTTTTAAGCGACAGAGCCAGAGCAGAACCGTTCAGGTCGCCTGAAGCTTCCCCCGCTACAATCATTATCTTTTTCACTTATTTATTTTTCTTGAAATCTGGAGGGCAATTTGCAGTGCCTCTTTTGCCGGCGTACCTGAAACAAGCGGTTTACGCTTCTTGAGGACGCAGTTGATGAAATGCCTGAGTTCTAATTTCAGAGGTTCAACCTTCTTAATTGCTGGTGTTTCCCTGACAATTCCACTGGCAGCGCGTCTATAGGTTGATATTGTTTGATGAAGAAAGTCAACTGAAGTATAACTGTCTCTCTCAAAGATTCTCATCTTGCGCATTTTCTCCCGACTGATACGGCTGCTTGTTACATTAGCTACTGCTCCATTAGTAAAGATAATTCTTGCGTTGGCAATATCCTCATGAGGTGAGAGCACTTTCACTCCAATTGCCTCAATTCGCCTGATAGGAGATTTAACCAGGTTCAAGATAATATCAATATCATGTATCATGAGGTCAAGCACAACACCAACTTCTATACCCCGCTCCTGATATGGACTTAAACGATGGCATTCAATGAATCGTGGGTTTTTCACTTGTCTCTCAAGTTTCTGAAGTGCCGAGTTGAAGCGTTCAATATGTCCAACCTGAAGTATTACTTTCTTCCTCTGACACAGAGAGATAAGTTTTTCAGCCTGATTAAGAGTCTGCGTTATAGGTTTCTCGAGCAGGACATGAATGCCTCTTTCAAGAAAATCTTTTGCAATTCTGTAGTGAAGATTTGTTGGAACAGCAATACTAACAGCTTCAACTTTCCCAAAAAGATGACTATAATCGGTGAAACTTTCCGTTCTGTACTTTTTCCCGATTTTTGATACGCGTTCTTCTGCGCTATCAACTACCCCGGCAAGAGAGGCTTCTTTCATCCTAAAATAGATGCGCGCGTGCTCACTGCCGAGATGCCCAACGCCTACCACTGCAACCCTTACTTTTTTCATATTGCCACGATTGAAATGTTTGCTGTGTTGGCTTTTTCTATAGCTTTTTGTTTGCTAAGAATGACTGTCTTCCCTGCTTCAATTGCCAGAATCACTGCGCCATATTCAGACATTGTTTCAATAGTTTTCTCCCCGATTACAGGGAGGTCGAAACGCATATCCTGGCCTGGTTTTGCCATTTTAACAACAACTGCTTCTCCTCTTCCCAGAGTTGCTCCACGCTGAATAGCAAAGTCCGTTCCTTCAATTGCCTCTATTGCAAGAATAGCCTGATTTTTCACAACCACTGATTGCCCTACGTCAAGTGAGCCAATTACTTTTAAAACATTTTTCCCGAATTCTATATCTATCCATTCATTCTCAGCTGGCTCGCGCCTTGTGAGAATGCCGTTAACAGCAAGGACAGAGTTAAGGTAACTTCTTGCATCCATTAAACTAATACCCTCTTTCTCAAGTTCGTCTGCAACTCCTTTAAGGAGGGACTGGGTTTGTTTATTTCTTACCTTCTTGAGAATAGTTTTTGTCTTCTCATCAAAGTCCAGTTGTGAGAAAATGATTGATTGCGGGATTTTTCCCTCCATAACGGCGTGGTGCATTTTTTCTGTCTTGAAAATTTCTATAAGTTTATTGAGTTCTGGTACTTTTATCCAGTATGTCTTTGTAATTTTTTCAATCTCAGGGGAGGTATATCCCTCTATCGCTATTGCAACTACTTCTTCCCCCTCTCTTACAGCTTCTCTTGCGAAGATGAGAGGCAGCTCATCACTCCCGGCAATTAAACCAATCTTTTTCATTTAGGCTGGTGGGCTCTTCCCATCTTACCCTGACTGATTTTTTTGATAAACTCTATTAGATGTGCGGCCTCAGGAGTTTCAGGAATTTCCTTCTGTATTCTTCCAAGTGCCTGGGAAGAATTTAACCCTGAGCGGTATAGCAATTTATATGCGTGCTTCAAATGGTTACGCCTCTCCAGCGGTATGTTATTTCGTTTCAAGCCTATAATATTCAATCCGCGCACTTTTGCGGGATGTCCATCGGCAATGCAGTAAGGAGGGATATCTACCAATACTTTTGAGCATCCACCGAGAAGACTCATACAACCAACCCTTATATAGTGATGCACCCCTGTTAAACCGCTGATAATTACTCTATCTTCAAGTATGACATGTCCTCCAAGCGTAGCGCCATTTGCCATAATAATGTGGTTTCCAAGAATGCAATCATGCGCCACATGACAGTAAGCCATGAGCAGATTATCATTCCCTATTACAGTTTTTCCTCTGCCTCCACTTGTTCCAAGATTAATTGTTACAAATTCCCGGATAGTGTTATAGTTGCCAATTTCCAAAAAGGTCTTCTCACCTTTAAATTTAAGGTCTTGTGGAGGACTTCCAATTACAGCTCCGGTAAAGATAGTATTATCCTCGCCTATACTGCAGCAGCCTTCGATAACAACCCGAGAGCCTATGCTTGTGCCCTTTCCAATAGATACATGCTCTCCAACAATACTGTACGGACCTATTCTCACATCCTCTGAAATCCTCGCGCCGGGATAGACTATAGCTGTGGGGTGAATTTCAGCTTTCTTCATACCTCTACCAGCGAGAAGATAAATTCTGCTTCTGCTACAAGTTGATTTTCAACGAAGGCGCAGCCTTTTACCTTCCCTGTTTTCTTGCGAAGTTTGCAGACCTCTATTTCAAGACGAAGTTGGTCCCCGGGGATAACAGGTTTCCTCAATCTAACTTTATCAATACTCATTACATATGCGAGTTTACCAAGATTTTCTTCTTTCTTCAGCATCATGACACCTGCCGTCTGAGCCATCGCTTCAATGACAAGCACACCCGGCATTATTTGCCTCTGTGGGAAATGTCCTACAAAGAAATTCTCATCGGCAGTAACATTTTTTATGCCAACTATTCTTTTGTCTTCTTCCAACTCAATAATCCTGTCAACAAAGAGGAACGGGTAACGATGCGGCAATATCTTTTTGATTGCCTCAATATCAAGAACACTTTTTTCCTCCTCTTTCTTTCCTGCCGTGACAACTATATCTTTCAGCTTCCGGATAAGCTTGATATTGGAAGAATGTCCGGATTTAATAGCAATTATATGCCCGAGAAACGGACCTCCGAGAAGGCAAAGGTCACCAAGTAAATCAAGGATTTTATGTCTGACGAATTCATTCTTAAATCTAAGTTTCCCATTGACAATCCCATCTTTCCCTATAACAATTGTATTTGAAAGATTTGCTCCTTTCCCAAGACCCTGAGCCTGAAGCTGCCTGGCTTCCTCCTCAAAGCAGAAAGTCCTGGCTGGTGCGATTTCTGTAAGGAAAGTTTGTCTGTTAATTTCAAAAGAAGAATACTGAGCGTCCAGTGCAGGTTTGTCGTAGGCAATTGTGAATGAAACCCTGAGTGTATCTGATGGGATGGCAGTTACTTGAATATCTCCATCTCTGACTGAGACCGCTTCGTTTATCTTGAGGAATCTTCTTGGTTTTTTCTGTTCAACAATTCCTGCTTGCTCAAGGATTTTTGCGAAAGGCAATGAACTCCCGTCAATCTCGGGGACTTCAGCCTCATCCACCATAATTTCCAAATTGTCTATTGCCATGCCCACCATAGCCGCAAGTATATGCTCCACGGTGTGCACACATCCATCACCCTTGCCGAGAGTTGTTCGCCTTGGTGCATCCACAACAGAAGATACATCAACTTTTATGGGGTAGCTCCTGCTGTTATATTTGCGTATGAACATAAGGCCTGAATCAGGTGGGGCAGGTTTGAAAGTAATGGTTGTACGGCATCCTGTGTGGAGCCCCGTACCCGTATGACTTATTTCCTTAGCTATGGTTTTCTGATATTCCATCCCTTAATCCTTTTTAAGCAGTTCTTTAATAATTTTATCTGTCATATCAAGCGATTTTTTCCCGAAGAGGATTATAGTTTTCCCGAAGATGCTTCGTTCTTCGATAATCAGATCAAACCCTTCCTTTTCACCTATTTTCTCAATTACCTGGTAAATTTCAGTTAAGGCTTTCCTGATATATTCCTGCTCTTTTTCTCTATAAGCTCGGTCAAATTCAACTAACTCCTCAATTTTCTTCTGTATATCTTTGCTTCTTTCCCCCTTCTCCTCTTCTGTTAGAATGGATGCTTTCTTCTTAAATTCCTCATCTAATTTCCTTATTTTTTTCTCTCTCCTGGCGTGTTCGTCTCTGCCTTTTTCTTTTTCCGTCTTGATAAATTCACCCTTCGCTTCATCATAAGCTTTAAAAGCTCTGTTGATATCCACGTAACCAATCTTCAGGGTATCCTCAGCAAAGCTATTCAGACAACACAGAATTATCCCGACAAAACCAATAACTCGTACTAATCTCATTTCTATCTCCTTTCAAAATGGCCAGCCTACGGTGAAGTGAATTCTTCCATGGCTGATATCTATTCCATACCCGTAATCAAGACGAAGTGGACCTATTGGCGTTGCAAATCTGATTCCTACACCCACACCTGAGCAAAGGTCGCCTAAGTCAAATTCATCTTTTGAACTCCAGACATTACCAGCATCGTAAAAAATCGCTCCTTTTAAATCTTTCATTATGGGGATTATGTATTCTATATTAGCCTGAGCTTTGAATTTGCCGCCAATAGGTTCGCCCCTCCCATCTTTTGGGCCTATATCCCTGTACGCATAACCTCGCACTGTGTCAGCTCCTCCCATGTAAAATCTTTCATAAATAGGCACATATTCAGAGCTGCCAAGTTCTTCCACAAGACCAAGTTCCATCCTCAGATTAATTGAGGATTCCCTCCAGCTTGGAAAATACCAGCTTGTCTTTCCAATATACTTTGTGAACTCTCTATCGCCGCGAAGAAAATCCCCAGCAAATTCAGTTGAGATACTGCTTCTCCCGCCATGTCTCGGGTTGAAGAAATTATCTCTCGTATCGCGCGCAAATATGAGCGAGAGACTGCTTGTTGTGTTTATTCCTTCTTCCCTCCCGATTTCTTCTGATACATCACCGGAAAGATTGAAAATTTCTACATCTTCATACTTATACTTCATGAGGATACTGTTAAATTCACCGAGCGGGTGTCCAAACCTTATTCTTACTCCAGTTCTATCCTCTTCATAGTCATCCCATTCTCTCAGTCTGTCATACAGGTCAAAACCTGAAGAAAGCGGTATATCAAAAAGCCAGGGTTCTGTAAAACTCAACGAATAATTTGTTTTCTCTGTGCCTGCTTCGCTGTGAATACTGAGACTTTGCCCGCCTCCAGTGAAAGTTGGAAAGTTTGTGATGTCAAAGTTCTCAATGTCAACTTCAACAAAACCTATGAATTTGTCTATGGAACTATACCCCCCTCCAAAGAGGAATGTTCCGGTTTTCCCTTCAGTAACCTTAAAATGTAAATTCTTTTTGTCACCTGCGCTGCCTTCTTCAATTTCAAATGTGACACTTTCAAAAAAAGGTTGTCTCCTTCCAAGGTTCCTTATCTTCCTCTGACTACTTCTGATTTTTTTTAGGTCAAAACGGTCTCCTGGTTTAATCAATATTTCACGCCTTATTATCTTATCTTTTGTCCTGACATTTCCGCTGATTTTAATTTCCTCAATGTAAACTATCTGTTTCTTATCAACTCTATAAGCCAGGTTAACCTTTTTCTTCTCCTCATCAATCTTTTTTTCCGCATTAGCAGAGGCATACAGGTATCCTTTCTCATATAAATAGTCATACACCCGCCGAATATCTTTTCTGAGTTCTTCGGGACTGAACGGAACATCTTCACGCAGTTTGACTTCTTCCTTCAGCGCATCTTCTAAACTTACTGCCCCAACAGTATATTTAGCTCCCTCATCAATGTATATGGTGAGGCATGCTTTCCTCCCTTTTTCGTCATAATCAAGTTTAGTTTCTAAGATTTTTGCTTTTATATAACCATGAGCCCTGTAGAGAAAAAGTATTCTTTCCTTATCTTCATTCAATATATCTTCCCTGAAGATTCTCTTGCGAAAGATACCTTTCCCTGTTTTTATCTGTTTCTTTATTTTCCTGTCTGAAAAAATCTTATTGCCTTCTACAGAAACCTTCACAACCTGTGCTGAGATTCCTTCATCAATCTCAAGAGAGATTAAAACTTCTCTCTCCTCTTCTCTCTCCTCAATTTCTGAGCTCACTTTAACTTTAGCAAACCCTGCTTCACGGTAAAAAGATATGATTTTCTCCTTATCTTCCTTAAGTTTCTTCCCATCAAAAAAGCTCCCTTCAGAAAGACTTATTTTCTTCTTCAGTATTTTATCTCTAAAAGCTTTATTCCCGTTAAAAGTAATCTTGCTGATTGTATATTTTTCACTCACATGGAAAATTAGCTCTATTCCGCCGGGTTTTTCAATCTTTTCTACTTTTATATCCGTGAAATCTCCCATCTCATACAATTTCCTGACATCTTCCCGGAGAAGTTCAGAAGAAAGTTCCTCCCCCTCTTTCGTTCTGATGCTGCTGAGTATAACTGATGCTGCAACTTTCATATTCCCTTCAACTTTTACAGCCAGAATTCTCACATCCTCCGCTGTTATAACAGCAGGGAACAAAGCTGCAAGCAGGATGAAGCTAATCTTTATCTTTTTTATTCTTTTTTGCACTTTTGGTAACAAAGGTGAGCTTACCTTCTTTCAGAATTGCCTGGATTTTCTCGTTATCTTTAAATTTCCCTCTGAGCAAGTCCTCCGCAAGCGGGTCCTCAATATAGCGCTGTATAGCTCTTCTCAACGGTCTTGCACCATACGTAGGGTCATAACCTTTATCAATCAGAAACTCCTTTGCTTGAGCTGGTATTTCCAACTCTATCTTCTTTTCTTTTAGACGCTCTCTTATATCTCTCAGCATAAGCTCAATTATCTCTCTGAGCTCCTTTCTTGTGAGTGAACGAAATACTACTACTTCATCAATTCTGTTGAGGAACTCAGGTGGAAATTTTTCCTTCAACAAGCTCAACAATTTATCCTTCATTTTTTCATAAGTGGCAGTTTCATCAGTAGTTGCAAATCCGAGCGTGGATTTTTTAATTTCTGAAGTGCCGACATTGGAAGTCATAATGAGCACAGTATTTTTGAAATCAACTGTGCGGTTAAGACTATCAGTGAGCCTCCCATCTTCCAGCACCTGCAGAAGAATGTTGAATACGTCCGTGTGCGCCTTTTCTATTTCATCCAGGAGGACAACGGAATATGGTCTGCGCCTGACCTTCTCTGTGAGCTGACCTCCTTCTTCATAACCTACATACCCGGGAGGAGCCCCGACAAGTCTGGAGACTGCAAACCTCTCCATAAACTCTGACATATCAATTCTTATCATTGCATCTTCATCTCCGAAAAGAAATTCCGCCAGCGTACGGGCAAGTTCAGTTTTCCCAACCCCTGTCGGACCGAGAAAGATAAATGACCCCACCGGGCGTCTCGGGTCTTTAAGACCTGCTCTTGACCTTCTCACTGCTCTTGTCAGTGCGGCGAGAGCTTCATCCTGGCCTATGACACGCTCATGCAGTTCATCCTCCATCCTGAGTAATTTTTCCGTCTCCTTCTCTTCAATTTTCGTCAGTGGAACTCCCGTCGAGCGTGATACAATCTGGGCAACTGTTTCCTCTGTCACAACCGTGGGTTTCTCCTTTCGGGATTCCTTCCATTCCTTCCTGATGTTTACAAGCTCGCTCTGGCGTTTTTTTAGTTCATCCCGCAGTTTTGCAGCTTTCTCAAATTCCTGAGATTTAATTGCGGCAGATTTCTCTTTCGCAAGTTCTTCTATTTCCTTTTCTATTTTCTTTAAATTAGGCGGGGTAACTGTAACTGCAAGCCGCGCTTTAGCACCTGCTTCATCAATGACATCTATTGCTTTATCAGGAAGAAACCGGCCTGTGACATAGCGGTCTGAGAGATGGACTGCGGCTGCGATAGCAGAATCAGTTATCGTTGCTCTGTGGTGAGCTTCGTATTTGTCGCGCAATCCTTTCAGGATTTCAATGGTTTCCTCAACGGTTGGCGGTTCTACCATGATAGTCTGGAATCTTCTCTCAAGAGCGGCGTCTTTTTCAATATGCTTACGATATTCATCAAGTGTTGTTGCGCCAATGCACTGTAACTCACCGTGGGAAAGAGCAGGTTTCAACATGTTAGAGGCATCAATTGCTCCTTCTGCCGCTCCCGCTCCTACAAGAGTGTGAAGTTCATCAATAAAGATCATCACGTCTTCAGAACGGCGAATTTCATTCATCACTGCTTTAATTCTTTCCTCAAACTGTCCACGGTACTTTGTGCCCGCTACCATCAGCGCAAGGTCAAGTGTGATGACGCGTTTATTGCGAAGTATTTCCGGCACATTTCCTGCAACGATTTTCTGCGCAAGCCCCTCTACTATTGCTGTTTTGCCAACACCTGCTTCGCCAAGGAGAACAGGATTATTTTTCGTCCTCCGTGCAAGAATTTCGGTTACTCTTTCAATCTCAGCTTCGCGTCCGATTACAGGGTCGAGTTTCCCTTCACGAGCAAGCTGAGTCAAATCCCTCCCAAAAGCATCAAGCGCAGGAGTTTTTGTCTTTCGCGCTTCCCCGCTAACTGCTCCGGGCATGTCTTGTGCGCCGAGAAGTTCCAGGACTTTTCCCCTGAGACTGTCAAGATTTATCCCAAGATTCTCAAGAACCTGTGAGGCAACTCCTTCGCCTTCTTTTACGAGTCCAAGAAGTATGTGCTCAGTTCCAATATAGTTATGCCCTATTGCTCTTGCTTCTTCAACTGCTAAATCAAGAACTTTCTTTGCCCGTGGAGTGAAAGGAATCTCTCCGATTGATAAGGTTGAAGGACCGGGTTGAACCATTTTTTCAACTTCAAGGCGTATTTTTTGAAGACTGAGACCAAGACTCTCAAGGACTTCAGCGGCTACTCCCCCTCCGACTTTAACCAGTCCAAGGAGCAGATGTTCTGTCCCTATATAATCGTGATTCAGTCGTCCTGCTTCCTGCCTCGCGAGAATTATTACCTTTTTTGCCCTTTCCGTGAATCTATTGAACATGTTCATTTTAAGAACCTCCGTATAAGATCTCCTCTTTTTACATCGCGCTCTTCAGGTGAAAGCTCCACCCCTTCTATTTTTTGTAGATGTGCCGGCTGAGTAAGCATGAAGAGTTCATTAACCACATTATGATTTACATCTTGGACAAGTCCTAAGTCAATACCAAGCCTCAAGCTTGAAAGCAAATTAAGTGTTTCAGCAGAGCTTATGATTTGCGCTTTCTGGAGAATTCCATATGCACGAAATATCTTATCTTCAAGTTGCTTTCGGTTTCTGGCGAGAAGAAATTTCCGCGCATTTTCCTCGTGCGCAACAACCTGTTTGCCAACTCGCTCAATATTATCAATCATATCTTCCTCTGAACTTCCGAGTGTTATCTGATTTGAAATCTGGAAAAAGTTGCCGGATGGCTCAGTTCCTTCTCCATACAGCCCGCGTGCCGCAAGTCCTAATTTCGCTATTGCCTGCAGGACTTTACCTATTTGTTTTGAAACCACAAGACATGGCAGATGCAGCATCAAGGAAGCTCTCATGCCGGTGCCGGTGTTTGTGGGGCAAGATGTAAGATATCCCCAATCCCGTGAATAAGCAAATTTTATTCTTTTCCCGAGAGCAGTATCTGCCTGGTCAATCAACCGCCAGGTATCCATCAATTGCAGCCCCGATTGTATTGCCTGAAGACGGAGATGGTCTTCTTCGTTTATCATTATACTTATAATTTCTTTCTCACTTATAACTACAGCTCCGCTTTTCCTGGATTCCACAAGTTCCATACTTATAAGATGTCTTTCCATCAAGAAGTGCCTGTCCAGAAGCTTTAGCTCTTGCAGGTTCAGGACAAGTGAGTTTTTGAGCAATTCACAGTTCTCAATTCCCCTGAGGACAGTTGTAACGACCTTTTCCCTCTGTTTCGGATCTGCTTTGTGCGGAAAAGGAACATCAGCGAGATTCCTCGCAAGTCGCACGCGCGAGCTTATGACAATATCAGCGTTAGCACCTGTACCTCTTAACCATTGGCTGTTTTCTTTCAAAAGGTCATTCAGTTTCATTTCTCGAGCTTCCTGATTTCATCTCGCAGGCGAGCGGCTTCTTCAAATTCTTCTTTCTCAACAAGTTTCTGAAGTTTGGCGCGAAGTTTCTTCAAAATCTTTGCTCCGTCAACTTCCTTACCGCCAATAAGCGGGGTTTTACCTGCATGAGTCAAGCTCCCTTGTATTTTTTTTAGAAGTGCTGTCAGACTGCTTTTGAAAGTCTGGTAACATTCCGCGCAGCCAAGACGCCCCGTAGCCTTGAAATCACTATATGTAAGCCCGCAGTTACTGCACTTCTCTTCCTTTTTTAAAGTTGTGGTTTTCTCCAGTCCTACAAGCCCTGCTAATAAATCAGCAAGAAGGAAATCTGGTTTGACAGAAATTCCTTTCTCTAAGGCACATTTCTCGCATAGATGTATCTCACTCACCTTGTTGTTAGAAAGCTCTGTGTAATGAACCGTAGCCTCGTTTTTATTACAAACCTGACACAACATTTTAGTTAATTCTCAACTCCCGCAAATGTTCAGTGAACGTCATGTCATTCTGACCCCGTATTAAGTACGGGGGAAGAATCTTGGGTTCCTTCACTTTGTTCAGAACCACTGTCATTCCCGCAAAAGCGGGAATCCATTTTCTCACTATCTTAAATGGATGTTCCATCCGTTCTTGTCAGCTCTCTGAACTTTTTTATGAGGAATGAGGTAACAGAGCCGGGTTTCCCATTACCAATTGTTCTACCATCCACCTTTACAACAGGGATTATCTCGGCGGCAGTTCCGGTCAGAAAACATTCCTCCGCATTGTATAAATCGTAGGGAGTGAAAAGTTTCTCGCAAGCTTCATAAACTCCACTGGCAATTTCCATCACTACATTTCGTGTTATTCCATCAAGGGCTCCTGCCGATGCAGGCGGGGTAACAAGAATGTTTTTCACAACAATAAAGATGTTATCGCCGCTGCACTCAGCAACATACCCATCGCCCGTTAGCATAAGTGCTTCTGTCATACCGGCATTTGCCGCCTCAATCTTTGCCATTATATTGTTGAGGTAGTTAAGTGATTTTATACGGGGGTCAAGTGTGCTGGGTGAGTTTCTGTGAGTGGCAACCGTTACAATTTCTATTCCATTTTTATACAATTCATCCGCATACAACTGGATTTTATCTGCTATCACGACAATAGATGGGTGAGAACATTTTCTCGGGTCAAGCCCCAGATCACCTTCACCCCTCGTTATCACAACTCTTACATAACCATCTTTCAGATTATTTTCCCTGAGAGCAGCAAGAATTATTTCCGACATTTTACTCTTCTCAATTGGAATCTCAAGCATTATTGCTTTTGCGGACATATACAATCTGTCAACATGCTCGCTCAATTTAAAAACTTTCCCTCCATATGCCCGAATCCCCTCAAAAACGCCATCGCCATATAGAAGTCCGTGGTCAAATACTGAGAGTTTTGCTTCACTGCGAGTTGCAAATTTCCCGTTAAGATATATTTTTTGTTCCATTATTTCCTTCCTCCCAATCTTCCGTTAACTATGTATAAAACTCTTCTTGCCATTTTGGCAAGCCTATCATCATGTGTTGCAATAATAAAAGTCTGCTGCTCTTCCTCATTCAGTTCCCTGATGAGATTCATTATAGAGATACTATTATCCCTGTCAAGATTTCCCGTTGGTTCATCAGCAAAAACTATCTCTGGATTATTTACTAAAGCTCTTGCAATTGCCGCTCTCTGCATCTCCCCTGCTGAGATCTGGTCTGGACGGTGACTAATACGCTCACTCAACCCAACTCTTTTAAGAAGTTGTGATGCCTTTTCTTTATCCGTCCTGCCTGATATCATAGCAGGTAACGAGACATTTTCAAGGACAGAAAATTCAGGGAGGAGATAAAAAAACTGGAAGACAAAACCAACCCGCTGATTCCTGAGATTTGCCAGTTTGCCATCAGACAGTTTGTAGATATCAGTCCCATTCAAATAAATCTTTCCACCTGTTGGCGTGTCCAATCCCCCAAGCAGATGAAGCAGAGTGCTCTTCCCTGCTCCTGAAGGACCTGTGATTGCAATTAGTTCCCCTCTCTCAACTTTAAGATTTATCCCTTTTAGAACTTGCAGCTCCCTCAGTCCGTTTTTGAAGCTCCTCTTCAGATTTTCTGCAGCCAACAACTCACTCATATCGCAATGCCTCTACAGGATGCAGGTGTGCGGCTCTCCATGCCGGATATAATGTAGCAAGCAGGCTCATCAGGAAAGCAAAAGCACTTATAGAAACAAAATCTCCTGCGCTCATTTCAACCGGTAACCTGTTCAGGAAATATATTTCCTGCGGCAGCTGGATAATGGGATATTTCTGAAGCAAACTGCATAGAAGAAAACCTCCTCCGGCTCCGAGCAAAATGCCGGATAAACCGATAAGGATTCCCTCAAGGATAAAAATGCCCATTATTCCGTAACTACTTACCCCGATTGATTTAAGTATTCCTATATCCTTAGTTTTTCCCATAACAACCATAATGAGAATACTTGTAATGTTAAAAGCCGCTACAAGTACTATCATAGTAAGAATCACAAACATTGTCGTTTTCTCAAGGCGCAATGCTGAAAAAAGATTCCTGTGTCTTTCCATCCAGCTTGTAGCAATGAAAGATGGACCCAGAACCCTTTCAATCTTTCTTGCCAGTTCCCCTGCAATATAGATATTATCCGGTTTTACTTCTATTCCGTTAACTGAATTACCTGTCTTAAACAACTCCTGAGCTGAACTTAAAGAAATGTATCCTAAGGAATTATCTATCTCATACATCCCGGATACAAATATCCCTCTGACCTCGTATTCTACCAGAGATGGGGATAAACCTCCAGAATTTTTTGAGAAAGCTCCTGATATACATTTTACCCTTGCGCCTACCGTAACTCCAACTCTGCGCGCAAGTTCCCTGCCGAGTACGATGCCATTTACTTCAACTCTTTTCCCTCTCTCTATTCTGACTTTTTCCCCTAAGTCATTCCTCCCATATTTAATTCCTTTGATAGTGTATCTACTGACATCCACCCCTATTATGGAAGTTCCCGAGATTTGTTCTCCATACTGGAGAAGTGCCTGCCCCTGGATAAATGGAGTTGCGCTTTCAACTCGCTCAATTTTCTCAATTTGCGGGATAAGCTCATTGTAGTTTTCAATCCCCCCATATTTCTCAACAATGAGCGGTGAAAGATTTCCTGTAATCTTCTCTTCAAGCTCCTTATCAAACCCGTTCATCACTGCTAAAACAACCAGGACAGTCATCACACCAACAGCTACTCCAAGAATAGCTATCAATGTTACCATAGAAAGAAAAAAATTCCCTCTCCTCTTAAAATATCGCAGACTTATAAACCACTCAAATCTCAATTATGTTTCCCTGTAAAACGTCGGTGAACTATGTCTCCTCTGTCATTCTGAGGAGCAAAGCGGTCCTGAACGAAGTGAAGGAACTCATCTCCGTAGATTTTTCGCTCTGTTCAGAATGACACGGGCTTCACTGAGCATTTACTCTCTCTCAGAACAGGCAAATATTAACACGCTCGGAATAGTCGGTCAAGCAAATACGTGTCAAGTGATTGAATTGTGTCGTCATGACTTTTCATTCATCTGTTAGTTGAACTGACATCGTTGATAATAGCGCAATGCTATTGAAAAAAATACTTGACAAGTTTTAGGGGGTGTGTTAAAATTCAAACTGGTGATGATAACTAAGATGAAAAATAAAAAGGAGGATAGGAAAATGATGAGGAAAGAATTGGCTATGATGGTAGGCGTTATTGCTATACTGCTGTTTACATTTGACGCGAATGCACAAGTGGTAACCGATGATCTGGTTTCCTGGTGGAAGTTTGATGGGGATGCAGATGATTTCTGGGAAGGGCCTCATTACAATCACGGCACAGAATATGGCAGTCCCACATATACAAGTAGCACTGCAGGTCCTGGATCTTCGCAAGCATTAGTCTTTGATGGCACAAATGATTATGTTGGTTGCGGGAGTGATGCGAGTTTAGATAATTTCGATGCTATTACGCTTGAGGCATGGATATATCCTACTTCATTAACTGGTGATAAAACTATTCTTGCCAGAACTAATGGGGGTGAATGCACTTTTGCTCTGATGCAGCAAAATCAACAGTTGCGTGTTCTAATCAATGCCAATTTAGGTGGCGTGAATATTTCGTCTGCAGATAATCCTATTTCATCCACAAATCAGTGGTATCATGTAGTAGGAGTTTGGGATGGAACAAAGGTATATGCATATGTTAATGATGAAAGAATTAATTTGGAAGCTAACTACTCTGGGGAAATAACTGCAAACTATTCGTTAAGTATAGGGAGGTTTGGTTCTTGCAATTGCTGGTATTTCGATGGTATGATGGACGAGGTCAGGATTTACAATCGGGCTTTGGGTTCAACTGAAATAGAGACAAATTATAATGCTATGATGATTCCCGAACCATCTGCGTTATTACTTCTGGGAGGGGGGTTATTAGGTTTATTTTTATCAGCTTTTAGGTGGAGGTCAAAAGGTCCAGAATAGAAACTCTAGCTTTGACTATATGAAGCACCTTAAACGAGAAAAAGGGGGTTGATTTGGCTCTCTCCCAATAAGATATAGTAGTTTTCTCCTCCAGCTGTTCTCTAACACAACCAAAACCAAAAAAACAGGGCGGGCAAAATGTGTCCGAAAGTTGGCACGAAAATTGCTGTATAAACTTATGACATGTAGAATGCTGTTGCACTATTATCAATAATAACAAGCCTTTAAAAAGGCAGAAAGGGAGGGACAAGAAAATGAAGAAGGCAAAAGATGTTCGGCTGGGAAGAGGTGTTTTTTTCACAATTCTGACGGCGTCATTTTTTCGACAAACAACAAAAAAGCTTATCATAGGTTCGAGTCTGATTTTATTAAGTATGTGTTCTGCAATCTTATTTGCTGCAAACGAACCAGAACTTCTACCGAAACCGCAAAGTGTTTCATGGAGCACAGGAGATGATTTTGAAATTAAAGAAAGCACAAAAATCTACATTATATGATTGACGTCAACTATTTTTTCCCTCCAACGACAATTATTTTTCCCGTTTTTAAGAGAAAAAATATATTTATCCCTCCTTCCTTTTTTTATTTTGACCGACGTGTTTTTTTGCTTGTTCGATGCGGTAACTGGGAAGATTAAGTTCAAGAATAACACTATGATGAACTAAACGGTCAATTGCTGCAGCAGTAGTCATAGGATCCTTGAATATATTTTCCCACTTTGAAAACGGCAGATTACTTGTA
>JAUWGW010000029.1 GCA_030606215.1 bacterium | reverse complement strand
CAGTTACCCACATTTCACACAAGGCCGACTACTACTGATTTAATATGTTAAAAAACTCAAAAACAATTATTGAAAACAATTATCAAAATAGGACACTTTGATTTTGCTAAAAATAGGACATTTTTAAATTGTCTTGACACGAAAAATTTTTTCTCTTGACAAAAACTGGTCTGGGTGGTAACGTTACGTAGATTAGATTTGGTATTAAGTTGGTGGAGTAAATTTGGTATTAAGTTCTGGTTCTTGTAAATGTAGTGTTTTCCAAAACCGTGAACCTAACTACTCAGATTCGCGGTTTTTTGTTTTATGAGGCCAGAGGGCTTAGTTGCAAGGAGGTGAACAAGGAATGCCAAAAGGAACGGTGAAATGGTTCAACGATCAGAAGGGCTACGGTTTCATAACCCCTGAAGAAGGTAACGATGTATTCGTTCATCACTCTTCCATTCAGGGAGAGGGATTCAAAACCCTCAGTGAAGGGGACAACGTCGAGTTTGAAATTACTCAGGGCCCTAAAGGCGAGCAGGCCACAAATGTAGTGAAAGTCTGACGCACTTCAGTTGACCACAAAGAGCCCCAGTTTTCTGTATAGAGCTGGGGTTTCTTTCTATAATGGAAGGTCGTTTTGATATGGGGGGATCTGGAAATGTGGACATTTATAGGAAACTGTGGTAATGTTTGGATATGAAAGCAAGAAGGAAGCAGGTGGTTAAATCAAAATCCTAAGGGGGGAACAACAATGAAGCAGAGATACTTGGTGGTATTATTAATCGTGTCTGTGGTAGCGTCGGGAGAAGTGTGGGCTGCCTTTAAAGGGTCGGGGGTCTCGGGAACCGCTATTGGTATAGGAGCACATTATCACGTAGCATTGAGTGAACTCGAAGACACGGACTTTGATGATAATTATCTGAGCTATCTCATTGGGCTAAAGTTTAAACTTAACAATCTGTGGACTATTGACACTGCACTGGAGTATTATCCATCAGAGGAGGATATCTCTTATATCCTTTCGCCCAGAGTCAGCCTCCTTTACGGAAGTGGATTTTATTTTGGGACGGGAATTGAGAAGAAGTATGTGAAATTGGAATCCGGAGAGTCTGACTGGAATGATGAGACATATCTAGTTCAGGCAGGATTCGAATTCCCGCTGGCAAAAAATAACGCTTTAAATATAGATGCTTATTATGGATTAGAGGAATTGTCGGACATGTCTGATATTATCTCAGATTTTGACTCTGACCATCTCACTTTTGGCCTTAGATTTTATCATTATTTTTGAAATCCCCCTCGTCTTCCTCCACCTCTGCGGCCTTCAGGACGGGGGCGAGCCTCATTAACCCTGAGTGTTTGTTCCTTCAACTCCTTGCCGTTCAGCTCATTGATTGCGGACTGGGCTTCAGCTTTAGCGGGCATCTCCACAAATCCGAATCCTCTTGGTTCGCCAGTGAACTTGTCCTTAATAATATTGACTGATTCGACCTTCCCGAAGGCTTCAAAAGCCTGCCGCAAATCCTCTTCGGTGACCTGGCGCGACAAATTACCTACATAGACGTTCATCCTGACCTCCTTTTTCGTTTGTGCTCCCCTTGTGAAACATTGATAAGCTTACTTCTCCTGCCTGAGCCCGCTTTTTAGATATTTGAAATAGTCGCTGTCGGTTGAGAGTATGATAGTACTCTTTTCCCCTAAAGTTTTCTCATAGGTCTCAAGAGTCTTTAAGAAGGAATAAAATTCAGGGTCTTTAGAATAAGCATCTGCATAGATTTTGATAGCTTCAGCGTCTGCTTTACCCTTGGTTTCCTGCGCTTCCCTGTATGCTTTTGAGAGTATCACCTTTTCTTCTTTTTCCTTCTTGCCGCGTATCTCCATCATTTCTCCTTCACCTTCGGAACGATACTTGGCGGCAATACGCTTTCTTTCTACAATCATACGCTCATAGACGGCTTTCCTTACTTCTTCCACATAATTTATTCTTTTGATTCTTATATCTACCAGTTTAATTCCATATTCTAAGGTAGAAGGGGCTGCCTCCTTAAGTATCAGTTGAGTAATTTTATCTCTTCCCTTCTCAATCTTTGTGACCTCCGCTAATTTCTCACCTTCTATTTTTATCATGGTTAGCATAGGGCGGTTGCTTGTTCTTATTGCTTCAATTAACAGGTAGCTGGAAATCTGGTTCCTAACCGCACTATTCACAATATCGTCAAGACGAGCGTGGGCAGAGATTTCATTCCTGACCGTCTGGAAAAATTTTAAAGGGTCTTCTATCTTCCAGCGGGCAAAACTATCAACCCAGATATACCTTTTATCAAGAGTAGGCATCTGAGTGGGCTTACCATCCCATTCCAAGAGCCTTTTTTCAAAATAATTCACCTGGTGGATTATAGGTTTCTTGAAATGGAGTCCCGGTTCCTTCAGCACCCCTATAGGTTCGCCAAACTGGGTGATTACCACCTGATGAGTCTCCGGGATGGTATACATTATGGAGTTCAAGAAAATCAAAACTACAATACCTATACCTATAAGAATTCCCTTTCCCATTTTTATTCCTCCCCTAATTGAAGTAACGGCAATAGACTTTTGACCTCCTCATCAATAATATATATCTTTTCTACCTTCGGGAGCGCATCAGCCAGAGTCTCCAGATAGAGTCTTCTCCGGGTAACTTGCTTAGCATCTTTATATTCTTCCCATATACTAATAAATCTCCGGGCATCTCCCTTAGCTACATTCACCCGGTTTACAGCATATGCTTCAGCTTGCTTTATCATCTGTTTGGCTTCTCCGCTCGCTTTAGGAATCACCTTGTTATACTCTTCTAAGGCTTTATTCACATACCTTTCTCTATCCTGCTGAGCGGCATTAACTTCATTGAAAGCCGGCTTTACTTTCTCCGGCGGGTTGACATCCTGTAATTTAACCGTAACAATTTCTATCCCTGTATCGTAAGCATCCAGAATCTTTTGCATTTTTCCTTGAGATTCTATATTGACCTCAACTCTTCTAATAGTGAGAACTTCATCTACAGAAGAATCTCCAACTACCTCTCTCATAACCCCTTCGGATGCGTCTCTGATAATCTTCCTCGGGTTTCTTATTCTAAAAAGAAACTTCTCCGGTTCTCTAATTTTATACTGGACGATCCATTCCACTTCCGCTACATTCAAATCACCGCAGAGCATTAGCGATTCTTTAGTTAATCTCTGTGAACTGTAAATGGTTTCAATCCCTGGTCTTAAGGTATGGAATCCAAATTCTTCTTTGAAAATTCTTTCTACCTTTGGGGTCTTTACCACCTCAAACCGGAAAGGCAACTTAGTGTGAAGTCCGGGATTAGTCGTTCTCACAAATTTACCAAAACGCAGGACTACTCCTCTCTCATCAGTATCCACCATATAAAAAGATGTAGCGAGAAGCACGATCAGTATCACGCCAAGTATTATCCAGCCGCCGTATTTAAAAACATTCTGTGGTGTTATCTGTGGTGCTAATTCTTTAGGATCCCACTCACTTTTGTTCATTCTTTGTCTCCTTCCTTTTTATGATTCCCTGCTATATTACACGTATATGTACCCTCTGTCCATCAATCTTAGCCATCCGGCATTTATGAGGTCTTGTTTTGTCGGATATTTCTCAGGACATTTCCTTAATTCATTGATGACTAACTCCATATAACTACACGGATTTATAAGTATAAGCATACGAGGCGCATTTGCATTCTTAGCCGCTCTCTCTACTACTTCCTCCGGATATTGCTGTAGAAATTTCCCTTTCTCCATAAAGTCCTCCAGCCGCTCTGGTCCTGCTTGCCAGATTGTTTCGGGATGTTTTCCGAGATCAACTAGCGCATAAACCACGCCAGCAGATACAATCGCCCCTATTATCCCTAACATTAATCCCACGACAGCCATCCCTCTTGCCGTTCGATTAAAACAGGCGGTGAATCCAAAGATCAGTGCGAGAGCGGCAGGGATAATTCCAATACCAAACCAGCAGAAAAGGATTCCCACAGTTCCCAATAGTAATGATGCTACTGCAAGAGCTTTCATTTAATCCAACCTCCTATATTTAACATCTACCATAATTCTTGCCAATTTATGCATATCCTTCTCAGTATCTCGGAGAGCTGTATGGTTTCATAGTTCTGGGTGGTCCAAGTATTTCAGCTAAAACAATAGCCCGCTGCAGCTCACTGAGAGTCATCTGGTTGAGAGAAGGCATGCGCAACTTTCTCTCAATTTTTAATGGTTCTTCAACAACTTCTTCTTCTACTTCTTCAGGAGGTGCAATTTCCGGCTCTACCTCTGGCGGAACTTCAAACTCTTCCTTTTCTTCGACTATGAGTTGAGGAGGTGGTTCGAGTATTGGCTTGGCAGGTTGTGTTACCTCCTCAACCTTGCCTGATACCATTTTCAGGAAACGTTCAAGATCATCTTCAGGTGCTTCATAAACTTCTCCTGTATCAATCTCCTTTTTACCAACCGGACCTTTTTCCATATTCCGTCTCTTCGCAAAGGCGGAGATAATCCAGATTATTCCGATTAGAAGCCAGAAAATGAGCCTGGTAGTATCTCCCATTATTCTTTCTTTTGCTCCTTCTCGCTCCCGGAAATAGATTTTCTCATCGTTGTATCCGCCTGGATGTTCTGAAACTTGTAATAATCCATAATCCCGAGTTTGCCTTCCCTGAAAGCCTGAGCCATTGCCCTGGGTACTTCTGCTTGCGCTTCAACCACCTTGGCCTGCATCTCCTGAACTCTTGCTGTCATCTCCTGCTCAAGAGCCCTCGCCATTGCGGCTCTCTCCTCAGCTCTGGCACGGGCAATCTGCAAATCAGTTTGAGCCTGTTTTGCCTGAAGTTTTGCGCCGATATTGTCACCGACATCAACATCAGCAATGTCTATTGATAGAATCTCAAAAGCTGTCCCTGAATCAAGACCTCTCGCAAGGACTTTTTGTGAAATTAAATCAGGGTTTTCAAGCACCTTTTTATATGTCTCAGAAGAACCGATTGAGGTAACGATGCCCTCACCAACGCGTGCAATAATTGTCTCATCGGTAGCTCCTCCAACCAGTCTCTCGATATTGGCGCGAATGGTTACTCTTGCTTTTGCTTTCAACTGAATACCATCCATCGCTACTGCGGCTACCGTCTCAGTACCTGTTTTCTGAACCGGCGTATCAATTACTCTTGGATTGACACTTGTTGCAACTGCCTGTTCAATATCCCTTCCTGCTAAATCAATAGCGCACGCTTTTTTGAAATCAAGAGCGATATTGGCCTTATCTGCCGCAATAAGCGCCCGAACAACCTTATTTACCTTTCCTCCTGCGAGATAATGTGCTTCGAGATCGTTTGTTTCCATCTCAAGCCCTGCTTTTAAAGACATAATTCTTGCATCAACAATTATTGAAGGATTTATCCCCCTCAATTTCATCCCTACGAGATTCACAATACTGACATGCGCCCTTGCCGCAAGAGCTCTTATCCATATCTTCAGGAAATAGAGAAACATCGAACCGAAGATAATAGCCGCAAGGACTATCAACCCAACTAAGAATTTCATTTTCTCCTTCCTCCTTTCAACCCTGCCTGCTGGCGGGCAAGGTAACTTCCCTTACAACAATACGATTTCCTTCAACTTTCACAACTTTAACCTTAATACCTTTACTTAAAAAAGTCCCTTCTGTGACAACACTTATTTTCCTCCCATCAACATTTGCTATCCCTGCCGGACGAAGTTTTGTCAGAGCCGTACCTTCTTTCCCTTCCAGGGATTTTAGTCCATTATCGGTTGATTTGAAATCACTTTCGCTGTTTCGGAGAAATAATTTCTCGCTGAACTTTGTCCGCGGGAATAATTTAATGGAGAGAAAAATGCAGAACATCGCAACTATAAGTCCTATTGAGACAAAATATAAACCGAAAACAGAGCTGATTTTTGTATAGGCAACCCAGAATGAAGATGCAATAGAAATTATACCGACAGCTCCTACAATCCCGCCCGGTATAAAAATTTCAAGACATACCATGAGTAATCCGGTAATATACAGAAAAAAGCACCACTTAACCATTTTCCTCCTCAGCTACCACTATACGGTTCCCCGCAACACGAATTACTCTAACCTCTACCCCCTTTGAAATCATTTCTCCTTCTGTAACTACATCCAGAATTTCCTCCCCAAATACAGCTTTACCTGATGGTCTAAGCACAGTCTGCGTTAATCCTTTTTCTCCGAGGAATTTTTCAAAAGATGTTACCGCGAACCCTCTATCTTTCGTTTCTGCGCTTTCAAGGGAGATTTTACTCCAGAGAGGTGTCCTTGGCAAGAAGAATTTAAGTGCAAGAAATGCTAAGGCAATGCTTCCGACAATAGCAGTCCCTATGGTGTAGAAAGCCTGGTCATATTGTTTCTGGTTCCACCATGGAGTTCCCGGGATTGTCTCTACTCCTGTCATTGCAAGCACAAGACTTGCAAGAATAAGTATTATACCCAATAGGCCTGCAATACCAAAACCGGGTAGTATAAATATCTCAATTGACAGAAGGACAATCCCTGTTGAGAAAAGCAGCAGTTCCTCCCAGCCGGCGAGCCCGGCAACATAATGACCGAAAAAGAAAAGAGAAAAACAGAAAAGAGCGGTTATTCCCCCAATGCCAAATCCTGGAGTTTTTACCTCTATATAAATTCCAAGAAGCCCGAGCATAAGAAGGACAGCTCTTACTCCAGAACTTGTTATCATCCGCGCTATTTTCTCTGACCATGAAATTTCAGCCCTCACAATTTCCCCTCCGCCAATCTTTTTGACAAGCTCATCTATATTTTCAACGGTTCCTTCTGAAAGCCCCGCTTTTTTCGCCTCAGCTTCTTTATTGGTAAGAGTTAATAACTTCCCTTTCTCTATTATCCCTTTAATTTCCACATCTCTATCAACCATTGCCTCAACTATCCTGCGTGGATGCTCATTTTTCTCAGCGGCAGCCGCCATAAGTGCGCGGATACCCGAGGTTATTTTCTCCTCCACTGATTTACTGATCTCTGCAGGTCCTCCTGTAGGCCCAACAGCAATAGGGGTAGCCGCTCCAATAACACTTGCAGGGGACATATAGATATGTTCTGTTGCAACTGCAATAAATGCCCCTGCAGAAAAAGCTTTCTTATCAATAAATGTATATGTCTCAACGGAAGTATCAAGGAGAACCTCCATAATAGTTTCAGTTGCTCCGAACTCCCCGCCATGCGTATCCATATGTATTATTAAAGCTTTTGCCTTATTCTTTTCAGCTTCCTTCACAGAGCGTTTGATGAAATAGGTCAATCCCCTCTCTATTTCACCTTTCACCGGCACAATATATACCGGTTCGGTAGAATAATTTAACGTGCTTTCCAGCGCAGTATAGAAGCATGTCCCCAAGATTCCCAATATTAATATCCTTCGGCAGATTGTGGATTTCATAATACTCCCCTAATGCCTGCTTTTTTCTACATTAGTATTATATGTGAAGCGAGGCTTGACAGCAAGAAAAATTGTTGATAACATTAAGAGGATATTTACTGACCACTCAACACTGTAGTTTAAGGGGGCTGTGGTGCAGTGGGAGCACATCTGACTGGCAGTCAGAAGGTCACGGGTTCGACCCCCGTCAGCTCCACCATAGAATAGGAGGAAAATGAAAATGCTCGGGAAGGTTATCAGGATGGAGAGGATTATTAACCGCGACTCAGGGAAGACAGTAATTGTCCCAATGGACCATGGAACTACAATGGGTCCTATAAAGGGTCTTGAGAATATGAAAGATACAATTGCGAAGATGGTGAGTGGCGGTGCCAATGCAATTGTTCTCCACAAAGGAATTGTAAAATCAGGACATCGAGGAAGAGGTAAAGATGTAGGATTGGTAATCCATCTTTCGGGCAGCACGAGTATGAGCCCTGACCCAAATACAAAAGTTCCCGTCTGCACTGTTGAGGAAGCGATAAAGCTTGGAGCTGATGCAGTTTCAGTTCATATAAACTTGGGTGCGGAGGGAGATACTGATATGCTTGCATACCTCGGGGCGGTTTCAAATATTTGTCAGAACTGGGGCATGCCGCTTCTTGCGATGATGTATACGCGGGGAAAAAAAGTGACATCGGAGTTTGATGTAAAGTTTGTAAAACATGCTGCGAGAGTTGGAGCTGAACTCGGCGCAGATATAGTAAAGGTCAACTACACCGGAAGCTCAGAAAGTTTCAGGGAGGTAGTAGAAGGCTGTCCTGTCCCTGTTGTTATAGCCGGCGGGGAGAAAGTGGAGACAGATGAAGGACTTTTTCAGATGGTAGCAGGTGCGATGGAAGCAGGTGCAGTCGGGGTATCGATCGGGCGCAACGCTTTTCAGCATGAGCGGCCTGAGGAGATTGTCAGGGCTATTGGGGAGATAGTTCACAAAGGCAAATCCCCGGATGAGGTGGGATGATAAAATGAAAAAAGTGTGGACGAGAATTATCCCCTGGGATAAACAGAAAGTAATCTCCTCTCTTGAGAGTGGAGTTGATGCTGTGATAGTGCCGGAAGGTTTCAGCGAAAAGGTGAAAGAGCTTGGAGTAATAAAAACAGTTGCAAAAGATGGGGATATAAAATTAGGCGAGGATGTGGTTGAGTTTGAGATAAAGAGCAAAGAGGATGAGAAGACTGCTTTGAAACTGAGCAAATCCAGAATGTTAATTCTTAAGATGGCGGACTGGACAATTATCCCGCTTGAAAATCTCATTGCGCAGACAGAAGGGTTGATGGTGGAAGTAAAAAATGCTACTGAAGCAAAGACTGCTATACAGATTCTTGAGAAAGGAGTTGACGGAGTAGTTCTTGATACGGAAGATATGAATGAAATAAGAAAGGTAGCCCAGCTTGTTAAAGGTAGTTCTGAACAATTGAAGTTAGAAATAGTCAAGATTGTGAAAACCGAACCTGTTGGAATGGGGGATAGAGTCTGTGTTGATACATGCACCAATATGCAGTCTGGTGAAGGGATGTTAGTTGGAAATAGCAGCAGTGCTATGTTTCTTGTCCATTCAGAGAGTATTGAAAATCCGTATGTGGAAACGCGGCCTTTCAGAGTCAATGCAGGCGCAGTTCACGCTTACACTTTGCTGCCGGGTGGTAAGACAAAATATCTATCAGAGTTAAAATCGGGCGATGAGAGTTTGATTGTCAGGAGTAACGGGCAAACCCAGGTGGCGATAGTTGGCAGAATAAAGGTTGAGAGAAGACCGCTTATGCTTGTTGAGGGAGAAACTGAGGATGGCAGGAAGGTATCCCTTATTCTGCAAAATGCAGAAACGGTAAGGCTTGTTGGAAGTGATGGTGAAGCAAAATCAGTTGTTGAGCTTGGGAAAGATGTTGAGGTAATGGGCTATTTAGCAGAAGGCGGGAGACATTTCGGAATAAAGGTTGATGAAACCATAGTTGAAAAGTAGGGAGAGGCGGAACGGCAGTGGACAAATGTATAAATCATGATTACCGCGATGCTGTCAGCAGGTGCCGCCAGTGCCACAAACCACTGTGCGGAGAATGCCAGCTCGTTACTGAGGAAGGAATTTTTTGCAGCAAAGAGTGTTACGGGAAGGCAGAAGTTTTTCATAAACGGGTGGCAGCAATGGAATCACGGAAGAAACGCAGGAAGAGGTTACCTGCGTTTATAGGATGCTTCCTAAAGATAGCAGTATTTGTCCTGGTTGTTGTTCTTGTCCTTCGCTTCGTTCTGGGCATTGACAGCATTGACAGTTTTCTGGATTTAATCTCCGGACTCAAGGAAAATTTTTTATCGCGGTAACTAACACAAATTGTGGAGGGTATATGCCGTGAGAAAACTATTTGTATTTGTGCTTGTTGCGCTGGTTATCTTCATGTTTACACCGCAGTCAATCAAAATCTTTCAGCGGTATATCTCCTCGCATGAAAAAAGTTCATGGGCAGTATTTACCCAATATCAGCTTGGGAATCTTTGTTTCTGGACGCTGAGATACCCGCGGGCTGTAGAATGCTACCGGATACTTCTCGATAAATACGGAGGAGAATCTACCCGGAGGGGGGCCGGTGAATACCCCGTGGCAGACCCCGGGAAACTGGCTACTGCCATGTTCCGGACAGCTATCTGTTATGAAAGGCTTAAAAATTACAATGAAGCCATAGAAGCCTACAACCGGTTTGCCGAGACATATCCAACACACACAGATGCCGACCATGCCCGCAGTCAGTCAGAGAAACTGCGGACTGTGCATCAGTAAGTAGCAATATGCCTATTTGCTATCGGCGATGTCCATAATTGAAGCTGTAACTCTCGGGGTAATCCAGGGAATAACAGAGTGGTTACCCATAAGCAGTTCAGGACACCTTGTTCTATACCAGCAGATTGCGAAAGTTGATACGCCATTTCTCTTTGATGTTCTGCTCCACTTTGCATCCTTATTAGTTATTCTTGTAGTATTCAGGCAGAGGATTGGAGAAATCCTCAGATCTTCTAAATACATTCGCAATATCATCCTGGGGAGTATTCCAATTGCCTTAGCAGGTTTCCTCGGAAGAGATATTATTGAAGCTTCGTTCTCAAGCACTAGAGTAGTAGCGGTTGCTTTGATAATCACCGGTTTTTTTCTTTTCCTCACCCGTTTTTCTAAGGAACGAACTACGGAGGTATCTCCTCTAAAGTCCATGGCTGTCGGCGTTGCACAAGCACTTGCCTTATTTCCTGGAATCTCCCGTTCAGGAGCAACGATATCCACAGGGATGCTTCTTGGAATTAATAGAGAAAAATCAGCCGAATTTTCTTTTATCCTTGCCATGCCGGCAATACTCGGAGCAACTCTTTTTGAAGTCTTCAGGATAGAATCTGTTGAGAAAGACTTGATTATACCTGTGCTCATAGGCATGATTATTAGCTTCGTTGTGGGATATTTCTCATTGAAGTTTTTGCTAAAGGTGATTCAAAGAGGGAAATTCTTCTGGTTCTCGGTTTACTGTATTGCCCTCGGTCTTGTATTGATAAAGGTGTATTAGGGTCAAACAGATAAGAATAGTAATTGATGCAAATCTCATAATTGGAGCATACTGGAATAGAAAAAGCAGTTCCTGGCGATAATAAATACCTTGAGTGCGCTGAAGAATGCCTCGCTCACTACATAATCAGTAATGACAGGCACCTGCTAAAAGTTAAGTCTTTCCACGGGACAGAAATCATCAGACCAGTGGAGTTTTTGAGAAAGCTCTAAATTTCTTGATTTTGGAGTGAGTTGGTAATAAGATTAATTTTGGTTACACCGCATCGGGATTGCTTGAAGAGGGAGTAAATGAAAAGGAAATTTGATGCAGTTAAGTTTCAACGGAAGGTTCGCGAAGAATTGAGCCAAAAATATTTATCCAGTCGTGAGGCGTTTCTCCGTGAACTTGCAGAAAAATACGGTAGTTTGCAAAAACAGAAGGTTGGAGTGCGTTGATGTTACCCAAGATTGATTTCGTCTTTGGGCTACAAATGCGAAATTTTTACAAGGAAGGATGGCAGAAGAATGGTTTCAGGTGATAGACTGCTGATACAAATTCTCCGTGGGAGTTCAGATAGCAATATTCCCTTTAAGGGTTTGTGTCAACTTTTGAGGAAAATAGGGTTTGATGTGCGAATTCATGGAGACCATCACATCTTTACAAAAGAAGGGGTTATTGAAATTCTCAATTTACAACCTAAGGGTTCAAAGGCAAAAGCATATCAAGTTAAGCAAGTGCGTAGTTTAATTCTCAAGTACAAACTAGGAGGTTAAAATGGAAAAGTATGAGGTGATTATCTATTGGAGTGACGAAGATGGGACTTTTGTAGCAGAAGTTCCTGAACTACCCGGCTGCATGGCAGATGGAGCTACAAGAGAGGAAGCTCTTACAAATGCCCAGGTAATTATTAAAGAGTGGATTAAAACTGCTAAAGAATTAGGGCGTTTAATTCCCGAGCCTAAAGGTCGCTTAACATTTGCGTGAGCGTGAAGTGAAAACTATCTCAAGAATGCATAGACAGAAACATGGAGAAATCAAATACCTCAAAAAAGAAGAGTGGCTACGCTTGATTGAGTCTGTGGACAACTACCGCGACAAACTTATTGTCAAACTCCTCTACTCAACCGGCACGCGAGTAAGGTATGCCCACATAGTCCATGCCCTCCTGGACTGCATCCCCATCACAGCAGTCCAGAAACAAGTAGGGCATAAGAAACTAACCACTACCCAGATCTACTCCAACCTGGCACCGGAGCAGGTTAGGGAAGCGTATGAAAAGGGGTAGCATGATGTTTTGCACACTATGTCCGTTAATTACACATAGCGGACATTGAAAAAAGAAGGGGAGGAATAGGTTATGAGAGGGAAAAATGAAGTAAAACAAAGGTTGGACAAAGCCAAAGAGGAGCAAAATGTCACTGAGATGATTTATCTGGGAATTGTGCACGAGCTTTATACCCCAAATATGGAGGGTAAGATAGGAGAAGACCTGTCAACGGCCAAAGAGTGGTATAAAACAGAACAAGACCCTGTGGGGCGGACACGTTTAGAGGAGATTATAGGCTTATTAGAGTGGATATTAGCATAGAGGAAGCAAAGAATAGCAGCCACTGAAAAAGGACTAAGAAATGAACCTAGAATTTCGATGTCCATTTTGTACAAGGGAACTCTCCATTGACGAGCGATTGAAGAACCAAGAAACGAAATGTCCAAGCTGTGGCAATTCTCTCGTTCCTGCAAAACTGATTGCAAAGAATAAAGAAGCGGAAGAAGCGAAGAAAAAAGAGGAGGAATTACTGCGGAGGGAGCAAAAAAAATCACAAAAGCCAAAAAGGGAAGAGGAACAAATGAAGTCTCCACAAGTGCCCTTTCAAGAGCGAAAGCTTCCTTGGGAGGTCATGCGGTTTGTCTGTATGGCACTCTTTTTGGTCTCCGTGTTTGTATTCCCGCTTGTACTCCATTTCGTGAACTCTACCAAAGTGAGGAATGACCCAGAATATAAACGGGGGTATTCCGTCGGCAAGGTCATGGGATATAAGGATGCTAATAGCCCACTTCCATACCGCAAGCACGCAAGCCATTTCTCTGTGCCCTTCTTCATCGATATGGACGTAATCCATTCAGAGTTATGGATCAAGGGATATAAGGATGGCTATGATTATGGGTGGTACGAGGGGCGCAAGCCATACAGGTGATATCATATGCAGGAAGTCATATGTAGGTAAACTCCCTCCTGAAAGTATTGAAAATCCCCCACCTTCAGAGGCACATTTTTAGGTCAAAAGACAGCCTTCTAATATACCATTTGATCATTTTCAGCAAAATTAAACTTGCTAAATTCTCGCTTTTGTGTTTTGACCCATTTTCTGCATGAAACTGGCAATAATTTTCCATCTACCGAGATGGGAAATGTAACCCCTCAGTTACGGGTGGGGACGAACTGTAGCGCTCGGATTTATCCGAGCTGAAAGAAGGGGGCAGGTAGGAGAAGTAACACGCGAAGCACGCGTCATTTTTTTCTTGACAAAGCCTTATAGTATTACTACAATAAG
>JAUWGW010000016.1 GCA_030606215.1 bacterium | reverse complement strand
ACCAATAATCTCAGCAGCTTTCTTCTGAATTATCAATCCCTCCATAGCTTTACTCACTATACTTGCCCTTCTTAATTCTTCCTGTCTCATTATGATAATGTCCTTTCTGTCCATAATGCTCTCCTTTCTGAAGAGCATTATTAACTTCCCAATAGGACATTTCTATTTTGCTACAATAGGACATTATCATTTTGGTATGACAGTGTTCGACAGTCACATTTTTCTTGCTTTTTTGGGGAAGGTTGGCGATAATATTGAGCAGGAGGCACCAATGGCATCTCAAAAATGTGAACAAATAATTAGCATGTTGAAAAAATATTTTAAGAACAAACCAGAGGTGACTGTTGCTTACCTATTTGGTTCTCGTGCCAGAGATGAGAGCAATCCACTTAGTGACACCGACATAGCTGTTCTAATAAATAAGGGAATAGCAAAAGAAGGAATTTTGGGATACCAGGCGGAACTGACGGCGGATTTGATGGCAGTACTTAAGTCCAATAGGATTGATGTGATCTGCCTTAACTCAGCACCTCCACTTCTTGCCCATAGGGTTGTAAGAGATGGGACTATTATTGACAGCAAAGATGAGAAGGATAGAATCTTTTTTGAAGTGCATTCCCTTCAACGGTATATAGATACTAAGCCACTACGTGAGATCCAGAATAAATATTTTAGGCAGAGAGTGCTAGCATGATAGATAAAGATGTAATCTATAAACATCTCAGGGAATTAGAGCGTGTGAGTCGGTCTTTGGCAGCTCTACAAATATATTCTCTTGAAGAAATCTGTTCAGATTTTAAGAAACAGTGGGAAATTGAACATGGGCTTCAGCTGGCTACTCAAAATTTAGTTGATATAGGCAGTCATATACTTTCAGCTCTTGGTAAGAATAGATGTGAGGACTACACAGAGGTCATTGATAGATTGGGCTCAGAAGGAATCATCCCTCCTGATTTTGCTAAGAGAATTCAAGGTATGGCAGGACTAAGAAACATTTTAGTGCATGATTATTTAGAAATAGATTTAAAGAAGATTTACGGAATTCTACAAAATCAGCTAACCGATTTTGATGCTTTTAGACGTTATATCACTGTGTTTCTGACAAAAACTTCATAACCCACGAGCCACAAAACTATACCGTAAATATTCGGTCGACCGTGTCAATGTGGTCATTCCTGTCCTTTTTGTCATTCCTGCGGAAGCAGGAATAGATTCCCGCTTGCGCGGGAAGGAATCCAAAAGTGAATAGATTCCCATTCCCCGCTTTCGCGAGGACAAGTTTCATGGGAATGACAGGAAACACACTTCACCGAATACTTACTGATACCAATCAGTGTGAAATGTTCCTTCTTTATCTATTCGTTGGTAGGTATGAGCGCCGAAGTAATCTCTTTGAGCCTGAATCAAATTAGCGCTCAGCCTTTCCTGACGATAGGAGTCGTAGTAACAAAGTGCGGAACTGAAAGCCGGAATCGGAACACCCAGATTGGCAGATGTAGAGATTACCATGCGCCAGGCTTTTTGAGATTTCCCTATAACTTCCTTGAAATAAGGGTCAAGAAGCAGATTGGCGAGACCCGGGTTGCGGTCAAAGGCTTCCTTTATCCCGTGCAGGAATTGAGCTCTGATTATGCAGCCACCTCGCCAGATCATAGCAATCTCTCCTAATTTGAGATTCCATTTGTGCTCTTTACCTGCTGACTGCATCAGAGCAAAGCCCTGGGCATAACTGCATATTTTGGAAGCGTAGAGAGCCTGACGGATAGCTTCAATGAATTCTTCACGGTTGCCATCAAACTTGGTTTCTGGTCCGGGGAGAATTCTTGAGGCCTGTACCCGCTCCTCTTTGAGAGCTGAGATACAACGGGCGAAAACCGCTTCAGCAATTGTAGGTGCCGGGATGCCCAAATCAAGCGCGGACTGGCTTGCCCATTTGCCTGTTCCTTTCTGACCGGCTTTGTCCAGTATCAGTTCTACGAGCGGTTTTCCTGTCTCTTCATCGGTCTTGGAGAAAATGTCTGCGGTTATCTCAATAAGGTACGAATTGAGTTCTCCTTCGTTCCATTTTGAGAAGACCTGATGTAGCTCGGGAGCTCCCATACCAAGAATATTTTTCATGATTGTGTAGGCTTCGGTAATCAGCTGCATATCCCCATACTCTATACCATTGTGGACCATTTTCACATAATGTCCTGCTCCATCAGGTCCGATGTAGGCACAGCACGGGTCACCGTTTACCTGGGCAGCAATTTTGGTAAAGATGGGAGCCATCAAATCGTAGGAAGATTTCTGTCCTCCTGGCATTAGTGAAGGTCCATGGAGTGCCCCCTCTTCTCCTCCACTGACTCCGGTGCCGATATAGAGAATGCCTTTCTCAGCTAAATTCTTACTGCGGCGGATGGTATCACCAAAAAAAGAGTTGCCCCCATCAATTATGAGGTCACCTTTCTCCAGATTAGGGAGCAGTTTCTCGATAAAATTATCTACAGCCTCGCCGGCTTTTACCATAAGCATAATGCGTCGGGGCTTTTCAAGTGAATTGACGAATTCCTCAATGGAATAGGTGGGGAGGATTTTCTTTCCCTTAGCGGTTCCTTTTGCGAACTCTTCAGTCTTTGCTGAAGTCCTGTTGAATACGGCAATAGGAAAACCCTTTGATTCAATGTTGAGGGCAAGGTTCTGCCCCATAACCGCCAATCCAACCAATCCCATCTTCTGTTTTTCTTCTTGCATAATTAATCTCCTTATCGTTGGCGAAAACCGAGAGCTTTTAGTTTCTGACTGAGTTCTTGATTAGCTCCTTTGACATTCACCTCGATACTGTTAAATTCACGGCGAACTGGATATTTGCTCCTTAATTGGTCAAAAAAAATTTGCCGCTGAGATTGAGGAATTTCAAGAACCTCTCTAAGAGCTTTGTCATCACGTTCTAAATCATAAGCTTTTTTCACTACTTCAGCTAATATTTTCTCATCGTTTTCTCCACTATCATCGACTTCAATTTTCGGGCAGGGAGGGGAAGGGAGTTCCGGCAGTTGCCAGTCGCAGGGGACCTTCAGAAAATGGCATACTGCCCGATAAATCAATATTGTAGCATTGGTCTTACCGTCAAGGGAATAGCCTGCGATGTGCGGGGTCCCCAGTTCAACTGCTCTGAGAAGTTCCTCATTTATTTCCGGCTCACCTTCCCAGACATCAAGCACAGCGCCCTTTAACTTATTCTGTCTAAAAGACATAAGCAGAGCGGGATTATCCACCACTGCCCCACGAGAAGTGTTAATAAGGAAACTCCCCTTCTTCATTTTTTCAAGAAAACTGTCGTTAACCATGTGATAGGTTGCATCTTGCCCTTCGTAAGTCAGGGGCACGTGTAGAGTTATAATATCCGATTGCTTTAAAATCTCCTCTATGGGGCGGAAATGCAGCTCGCCCGTTTTCCGTGATAGAGGAGGGTCGTTCTGGAGGGTATTCATGTTGAGAATACCTGCCTTTTCTACTACCCGGGAACCAACATTTCCCACTCCGACCACACCGATGGTTTTCTCCGAAAGAGAGAATCCATGCCGGCGAGCAAGTATTAGGAGAGCGGCTGCAAGATATTCAGCTACTGAGTTAGCATTGCATCCAGCCGCACTGGCGAATTGAATGCTCTCTTTTTTTAGATAATCAATGTCAATATGGTCGCAGCCAATAGTTGCTGTAGCTACGAAACGAATTTTGCTTCCTCTGAGAAGGGGTTCGTCAACTCTGGTTATTGACCGAACCAGGAGGATGTCGGATTCTTTGACCGCTGCAGAATTGATGTGGCGCCCGGGATAAGTAACGACCTCTCCTAACTTTTCAAAAGCTTGCTTTACAAAAGGTATGTTCTCATCAGCAACAATTTTCATCCCGTTAGACATCTCCTTTTAACCCCGCCAGGTCTATGATAGTGTTTAACGGGATTCATTTCCTCAATCGATCTTGCAATTTCTTTTTCCATGTCCATAATCCTGCTGAGGGAGAACTTATAAAATAAACTTCTTCGCCATCAGGCATAGTATTCCAACCCTCTGACATTTTCTCGGGGTTATAACGATTTAAAGCATCATTCAGCTCAATATATTCAAAATTGACACTTTTGATCTCTTCTCTGGTGAGTTTGCCGGGAGCATACATTATGGTAAAGCGGCTTTCGCTGGAGCCATGAATCAGATGGGCAGCCGCATGTGCTAAATCCTGCAAGTCATTGTTTTTCCTATATTGCTCCATAACCGTTGGGGTTCCCACATATCCATATTTACGAATCAAAGCATCAACTTCGGATTGTTCACCAAAACGTTCCAGCCCCGGGGCAATGATTAATAACTCACCCTTGTCCGCCAGAGCCATGCGGGTGCGGTAGATAGCCTTATTAGCTACCCAGGTACTTCTAAATTCATCGGCTTGCATAACGGCAACAATCTTTTTTACCGGCTCGTCAAAAATGGTGATGTTTTGTTCCCTGCTTCTACGAGCAGCTATCAGATAGGTTTCCAGGTCATCGCCTGCATACAAACCTGTGGTTACAAGTTCCTGCTCTTCATTTCTCGCCATAACAATCAATACATAAACGTCAGGGAGTTCATTTAAATAATCTTCTTCTGCTTTGTTATAGCAAGCCCGGAGGGGAGTGATGAGTTGACCTAAATTATTTTCTATACCACAGCAAGCAGCCATCATATGAGAAGTGCAGATAGTTTCCTTCCCGCCCAATCCAATAAAATAATTCTTGTTGTGGTTGGCAAAACCCAGGACTTCGTGAGGAACAACATGGCCTATGTTTATGATGAGGTCATAATCATTTTCGACGACCATCCTATTGATTTCAATCGGAATAGGCCAATCTGCTTTTCCTTCGCTAACCTCTTTCACATAATCTGCACTAACCTCACCTATTTTTTTGCATCCTTTACGCCAATCGTGCACATGAAAACATTTTAATGGAATAGAGCCAAACATCCATCTATTTTCCTCGTCAGTGTGAGGTACATGCTGTCCCAGTGTGGGGATGACATCAACCTTGCAATTCTCAGGAAGAAGCCTGTAAATTATTTCTGTCAACTGGCCTGCTCCTGAATGATAACGGGTAAGGTCAGGGGGCAAAAGCAAGACTTTTTTAATGTCTTTTGTTATTCTCCCCCGCGCTTGCTCTATCAGCCTCTGCATCAAATCCTTTTTTTGCTCAACCCCAATTGATTTGGCTTCTTCATAAAACCACGGCATAGCCTGTTCCTTATTTTTCTTTACTCATCTGGTTTATGAGACTGGCAAAGTATCCACCGCCAAACCCGTTATCTATATTTACAACTACTGCACCTGGTGCACAACAGTTTAACATAGTCAATAAAGCAGATAGCCCGTTGAAATTAGCCCCATATCCTGTGCTGGTCGGAACTGCAATTACTGGTTTGTCTACTAATCCTGTGACTATACTTGATAAGGCTCCTTCCATGCCGGCAACAACTATAATGACATTCGCATTAAACAACTTTTCTTTATTCTCAAAGAGTCTGTGAATTCCCGCAACACCGACATCATAAAGTCTCCCGACAGCATTTCCCATAATCTCTGCTGTGACTGCTGCCTCTTCAGCAATTGACAGGTCAGAAGTTCCTGCGCTGGCAACTAAAATTGTTTTCTTGTTTCTTTTTTTTCTCTTCTGACCAGTTAGTACTATTTTAGCCGCTTCATAATAAACGGTATTTTTGTTCATTTTTATAATTGCTTCATAAACTTCCTTACTTGCTTTCGTAATCATGAGAAGTTCGTTTCTTGATAGAAACCTTTGTGCAATTTTTGTTATTTGCTCTGTGCTTTTTCCTTTACCGAGTATCACTTCCGGGAAGCCTTTCCTTAGAGTTCTATGAGTATCAATCTTGGCGAAATTTAGGTCTTCATAGGGAAGGAATCTTAGAATTTTTAAGGCATCATCAACTCCGATTTTCCCCTCTCTAACGCCGCTCAAAAGTTTTCTGATTTTGTCCCTATCCAATTCTATCTTCTCTTTTTAATGACTCATTCATACTGCCTGTTCTGTAGCCTTTAAGGTCCAGAGTGATATAGGTATATCCCAGAGCATGAAATCGGTCTGTAATTTTTTTAGAGACATCCTCTTTAAGAAGTATACCCATATCCGGTTTCAGAATTTCTATTCTCGCTATATCACCGTGGTCTCTAACTCTCAGTTGTCTTATTCCGAATTTTGACAGGAATTCCTCTGCAAGTTTAACTCTTAAGAGTTTTTCCTTTGTAATTTTGCTGCCATAGGGAAACCTGCTTGATAAACAAGGGCTGGAAGGTTTATCCCATGTAGGCAAACTCATTTTCTTTGATAATATTCTAATCTCCTCTTTCGTGAACATGGCATCCTTTAAGGGACTTTTTACACCAAGCTCGGATGCTGCTTTCATGCCTGGACGGAAATCATATAGGTCATCGTAATTTGAACCGTCAATGATATGGTCTAAGTCGAACTGATTTGCTAATTGAAATAGTTTAGAAAATAACTCCTTCTTACAGTAATAGCATCTTTCTGGAGTATTGGACGTGAAACAAGTATCATCCAATTCATTTGTCTCAATAACCTTATGCCTTACGCCGAGCATCTTTGCATTTCCTTCAGCTTCTTCAAGTTCTCCTGGCGGATATATTTCCGAATTTGCAGTGACGGCAAGCGTTTTGTCCTTTAACACATCGGATGAAACTTTAAGCAAAAATGTGCTGTCTACTCCGCCTGAGTAAGCGACAAGTGTGCTTCCCATCGTAGACAATATTTTTTCCAGACGCTCTAATTTTCCTGAAAGTTCGGTGTCTATCCCTTCCATGGTGGTTTTTCCGGGAGATACTTCATAAATTCTTCTACCAACTTTGTCTCATGTTCGCCGGCATATTTCTGGGAGAGGAAGACACTTAGAGATTCACTGTAGAATTTCTCCCAGGATTTTTCTTCCTGCCCCGGTATAATTGGGTAGAAGAGAGCCTTATTCGCTTGTGCCGCTTTCATGTCTCCGGGAGCATCGCCAATCATAAGAATGTGGTCCGATTTATATTTTCCTCCTGAAGCAAGTGCCAGGTGCTCTTTCTTAGAACCCATTTCCTGCCCGGCAATCACTTTTACATACTTAGCAATGCCGTGCTCCTGCCATTCTCTTCGGAGAGCTTCTGTCGGTGTAGCAGAGACAACGACACAGTCTGCTGCAGTAGAAAGTTTTTCCAGGCTCTCTCTGACAAAAGGGAAGGGAGGAACACCGCTAACAATGTCTGCCACAGTGCGGTTCACTGCTTCACTCCACTCCAGGGCTTTTTTGAGTTCAGGGTCTCCCGTTTTCTCCACTGCCTCCTTCAAAGCAGGGTTCCCAAGAGGCACACCGGAATCAATGAATTCTCTAATCTTAGGAGCCCGGGGAATATCTACTTCCCTTTTTTTCACTTCCTCCCTCTCACGCAGGAGGTCAAAGACCATGACTAAGGCGGGGAAACGGTTTATCCCTCTCCATCTGGAGTAGAGATTGACAAATTCTGCAGCCTCCCGTGCATATTTTGAAATGGGCTGGAGACCCCAGTGCTTGATAATATTAGGAATAAAACATTCCTTATGCTTTATTTCCATAGTATCAAAAGTGCATCCATCTGAATCTATACCGACAAAGAAGTTATGCTCCGGCTTAAGTTTTTTAAGTGGTCGACCTGCTTCTTTAACATCCATCTCTTTTCTCCCTTAATATTACACACCACTGAAAGCAGAGAATCCTCCGTCCACCGGGATTATTGTTCCCTGGACAAACTGAGCAGAAGGAGATGCCAGCCATGCAATTATGCCGATGAGGTCTTCGGGAGCGCCGAAACGCCCCATTGGAGTGTGCTCTATAATAGTTTTTCCCCGAGGGGTAAGCTCTCCGGTTTTCTCATCAGTAAGAAGAAAACGGTTCTGTTCAGTCAAGAAGAAACCCGGTGCAATGGCATTAACCCGAATCTTCGTTGAATAATTCTGACACATGTGCACGGCTAACCATTGAGTAAAGTTGGAAACTGCTGCTTTGGCGGCTGAGTAGGCAGGAATACGAGTCAGGGGACGCAGAGCATTCATTGAGGAAATATTGATGATTATTCCTTCCTTTTGTTTTGCTAAGGCTTTCCCAAAGACCTGTGAGGAAAGGAAGACTCCTAAAAAATTCAGGTCAAAGACCCATCTGATTGCTTCTGGGGGAATGTCAAAAAATTCAAGTTCTTTAGAGGTGGTTGCTTCCTTCTTATTACCCCCGGCTCCATTTATCAAAATATCCAGATGCCCAAATTCCTTCATAATAATAGATTTGGATTTCTCCAGACTTTCGCGGGAAAGAACATCTGTTTTGAGACCGATTGCTTTCCCTCCTTCTTTAGAAATTTCCTCAGCCACTTTTTGAGCTGACTCTTCGTTGAGGTCTAAAATAGCCACCGAGACTCCCTGCTTTGCCAGAGCTCTGGCTATCGTGCCGCAGAGTATACCCCCTCCCCCGGTTACTACAGCTACTTTACCATCTAAATCAAATAATTCCTTCAAATCTTCACCCTCCTTCCAACTTTTCTTGCTGACTCGCAGATTTTATTATATGTCCTGGGTGTCTATTGTCAAGAAAAAGTCAGTAGAGTGTTCTACGGGATCCGAGATTTTTCTGTTTTCTTTGACAGACTAAATGGCGTGGGGTATAATTCGGGAGTGAAAAATACAATGGAGATAGATAAGACATTCAGGCCTCTGTTGAAGTTTGATAAGTTTTATCCTGATTCTTTGACCGAGCGAGAGGGGACTATACTTTTTCTGATTAAGAAAGGTGGGAAGAAACTCCTGGTCATAGCTGAAGCGCGGGATACAGTCAAGTCGGACATTGAGAAATTTGAAGGGGAAGAATACGCTTGTGAGGATTATCAGGTGAAAGTTTGCCCTCTGACTTCCCCGAATGCAGCCTCGTTAAGGAAGCTCTGCCCTTTTACACGGCCTGTGGCTGTAGGCAATAAAACTGGTTTCGGGCTCGGTGACCGCCTGGGAAATGCTACGCCAGGACACGTGCGCGCGGCCAGTAAATTTAATGTCGTGCCTGTTTTTGCCCAGCAGTCAATAAGGGAGATGACCCGGACCGGCCGGACCCCGCAGCAGGTAATGGATGAGGCTGCCTGGGGGATATTTCAGGAACATTATACCAGACCATTCGGTGCCGATGCAGACCATCTCAAGACTACTGAGGATATAGAAACCTGTTTTAAAGCAGGGTTTACCATGTTTACGGTTGACCCTTCGGACCACATCAATAATCAGGCGGATGGGATGTCTGTAGAGGAACTTGAGTCAGCATTCGAAGGTCTTTTTGACGACCGGAAGCAGAAGGAATTTCTACTAAATACCTACCTCGGTCGAACATTCGAAAGCGAAGGTTTACAGAGCAGTTTTAAAGATGAGGAAATTAAAAGGGCGTCCGTTAAGTACTTACAGGCTATAAAGCAGGTAATAAAGATGTACAAACACCTGAGCCAGCTTCACGGCGAGAAGCCTTTTGACTTTGAGGTCTCTATAGATGAGACTGACTTGCCCACTTTAACCAGTGACCATTTTTTCATTATTACCCAGTTGAAGGAGCAGGGAGTAAAGGTTACCAGCCTGGCACCCAGATTTGTGGGCGAGTTCCAGAAAGCCATAGACTATATCGGCGATATACAGAAGTTTACCAGTGTATTAGAACAGCATACCGCTATAGCCCGGCAATACGGTAATTACAAGCTCAGCATTCACTCTGGCAGTGACAAATTCTCTATATTTGGTGTTGTCGGTAGGGTTACTCAGGGGCTATTTCATGAAAAGACAGCGGGCACTTCGTATTTAGAAGCAATAAGGACAGTGGCAAGGAAGGTACCCGACTTTTACCGGCAGATACATAAATTCGCTCTGAGCAGATTTGAGCAGGACAGAGTTTCTTACCATGTAACTACTGATTTGAAAGCAATACCGGATGTGGACCAGATAGCAGACGAGGAGCTGGAAGAACTTTTTGATGAGGATAATACCCGTCAGCTAATTCACATCACTTACGGTTCTGTGCTTCAGGCAAAGGATGAGAATGACCAGTATATATTCCGGGATAGGCTCATGCAAATCCTTGATAAAAATGAAGAGGAGTACTTTGGCTTGCTGGAACGGCATATTTCCAGGCACATGGAGTCTTTGGGATTGGGGAAACTTTTGACATTGTTCTAATAAGAAAGGGGAAAAATGAAAAAGTATGTCTTAGCCGGTTGTTCCGGACGGTCTCTTTATATGTTTGCTAAACCTATGGAAGAAACGTTTTCCAAACATGCCCGGTTAGTAGGAATGTTTGACCCCAACTATAAACGAATGGAATTTTATAACCGGCAGTTAAAAAAGCCGATTCCTGTTTATGACAGCTTTAGCAAAATGCTTAAAGAACAAAAGCCTGACTGCGTCATTGTCGCTACCATTGACCGTTACCATCATCAATATATTATTGCTGCTCTGAATGCCGGCATCGATGCTATTACCGAGAAGCCGATGACTATTGATGATAAGAAATGCCGGGCTATCCTGGCAGCCGAAAAACGCAGCGGCAGGAAAGTGACCGTTACCTTTAACTATCGTCATGCACCTTACGTAACCAAGGTTAAAGAGCTGATCCTAGAAGGTAAAGTTGGCAAGATACTGTCTATCGATTTTGAATGGTTCCTGGATACCAAACATGGTGCAGATTATTTCCGGCGCTGGCATCGAAGGAAAGAAAACTCAGGCGGTCTTTTGGTGCATAAGGCTACTCATCATTTTGACCTGGTCAACTGGTTTCTGAAGGATGAGCCCGAGACCGTTTTTGCCTTTGGCAGCCGCAGGTTTTACGGCCCCACGCGCAAAGAGCGGGGCAGGCGGTGTTTGAACTGTAAGTATAAGAAAACATGTGAATTCTACTGGGATATAACCCGGTCAGTTTGGGGTGGATTAGATAATAAAGGTCTTTATCTTGACGCTGAAGATGTAGACAAGTATTACCGGGACAGTTGTGTTTTCAGCCCGGAGATTGATATTGAAGATACGATGTCGGTAAATGTGCGTTACGCAGAAGGGGCCTTTTTAAGCTACTCACTTATTGCCCATGCGCCTTATGAAGGCTGGAAAATGAGTATAAACGGCACCGGCGGCCGGCTTGAAACAGAAGAATATCACAGTGGCAATAGAGTGTCAGATAACTTTTACAACATCCGCTATTTTGACCGCCAGGGTAATTCCATGACTTATGAACTGGCTAAGGCTGCTGGAGGCCACGGCGGTGGAGATGAGCGTCTGTTGCGCATGCTTTTTGTTAGAGATTTACCTGACCCTATGGGGTTAATGGCCGATTCCCGGGCTGGAGCAATGTCTATTCTTACTGGTATCGCCGCAAATAAATCTATCGCGAGCGGCAGACCGGTAAAGATAGCCAGGCTAATGGATTGAATTAAACAAGAAAGGAGGTTGTGGAAAGATGAAGATACAAATATACGAGACGAAAGAAGCGATGGGTGAAGCGGCTGCCTGGAAGGCAGAGGAAATTCTGAATGCGGCCATAACGGCCAGGGGGAAAGCAGCTTTCATTGCTGCTACCGGCGCGTCTCAATTCGAGTTCCTTGAAGAGTTGACTAAAGCGTCTGTAGATTGGTCAAAAACGACAATGTTTCACCTTGATGAATATGTGGGTATATCTGAATCTCACCCTGCAAGTTTTCGCCGCTATTTGAAGGAGAGGCTAATTGAGAAGGTGCATCCGGGGGTGGTTCATTTAATCGCTGGAGATTTTCCCGGCCCGGAAGAAGAGTGTAGACGGTTGAATACAATATTAGCCGACCAGATAATGGATGTTGCTTTCGTCGGGATTGGGGAGAACGGCCACCTGGCTTTTAATGACCCTCCTGCAGACTTTGATACTGAGATGCCTTTCATTATTGTGGAGCTGGATGAGAATTGCCGTCAGCAACAGCTCGGGGAAGGCTGGTTTGATAAGCTGGAAGATGTTCCTCGCAGGGCTATCTCAATGTCCATAAAGCAGATAATGAAATCTAAAGCCATTGTTTGCACCGTTCCTGATAGCAGGAAAGCACAGGCTGTGAAGGATTGTTTTGAGGGAGAAGTTTCACCTCTGCGTCCTGCTTCCATACTAAGAGAACATCCCGAGGGATTCATCTATCTGGATAAATATTCGTCTGCACTTCTAAAAAAATGAAAAAGGGTTTTGTTGACCTTCAGATAAATGGATACCTTGGAGTAGATTTCTCAGCTCCGGGATTAACAGTTGAGAAAGTGCACTTTGTAACCCGGAAGTTGATTGAGCAGGGAACAATTGCGTATTGCCCAACTGTTATTACTTCTCCAGTGGAGGCATACAGAGAAACCCTTCCGGTAATAGCTGAGGCAATGGATGAGCCCGAATTTAGCCCGCATATTCTCGGGATACATCTGGAGGGTCCTTTTATATCCCCTCTGGAAGGAGCCCGCGGAATGCACAATAGAGAATTTGTCAAAACCCCGGATATAGGAGTTTATGAAGAGCTTCAAGAACTTGCCTCCGGTAAGATTGTGCTTGTAACCATAGCTCCAGAATTGGAGGGGGCAAACTCACTGATCCGGCATATAACTAAGGATGGGAATGTAACAGTTTCTCTTGGGCATCACATGGCAGGGAAGGAAAAGATTAAACTTGCCATCAAGGCGGGAGCGCGAGCCTGCACTCATTTAGGTAATGGGATTCCGGGCATGCTGCCGAGACACATCAATCCCATCTGGGCGCAGCTTGCGGAAGATTCCCTTATCGGAATGTTCATTACTGATGGACACCATCTTCCACCTGAGTTTATCAAGACCGCATTGAGAGTAAAGACTCCTGAACGGTTCATTGTTACAAGTGATGCTTCTGCAATTGCCGGGATGGCTCATGGAACCTATGAGGTTGGTGGAGTGGAAGTTGTGCTGGAGGAGAGCGGTAAAATAAGAGGTGTTAATAGTGACTATCTTGCAGGTTCAAGCGCAAACATAATGCAATGTATGAATGTTCTCGCCTCACTTGGAGAGTTGGAGGAAGAGCAGCTCTGGAAGATAGGGTTCACCAACCCACTAAAACTCATAAATAAATCCCGTCCCTTTAGAAAGGGGCTGGATAAAGAACTGAGAGTTCCAGCACTACCTGAAATTAAGTTTGTTAACGGCAAGTTTGTGAGAGGATAATATAAATTGATTGACAGCGGGTAGGCAGGTGATTAAAATACCCAGAGTGTTGATTTATCAGAATTCACACACATAAAGGAGGAATGAAATGAAGGTTGGGATAAATGGTTTTGGAAGGATTGGGCGTAACGTTTTCCGTGCTGCATTGCAAGGGGAGGAAATAGATTTTGTTGCTGCGAATGATTTGACAGGCGCAAAGGCTCTTGCGTATCTTCTGAAATATGATTCTATTCTCGGGACCCTTGATGCTGATGTGGGCGTTGAAGAAAATTCTCTAATTGTCAACGGGAAGAAAATAAAAGTTCTTGCTGAGAAAGACCCTGCAAATCTTCCGTGGGGGGAGTTGGGAGTTGAAATTGTGGTTGAAGCGACCGGAATGTTCCGCGATAGAGAAAGTGCCTCAAAACATCTTCAGGCTGGAGCAAAAAAGGTTATCATTACTGCGCCGGCGAAAGGAGAAGATATAACAATTGTCATAGGAGTCAATGAAAATAAGTATGATAAGGACAAACACCATATAATTTCAAATGCTTCCTGCACAACAAATTGTCTCGTCCCTGTCGTGAAAGTCCTCCTTGACAATTTCGGATTAAAGAGGGGATTGATGACGACAATCCATTCGTATACAAACGACCAGCAGCTTCTTGACTTTCCGCATAAGGATTTGCGCCGTGCAAGAGCCGCATGTCTTTCCATGATTCCGACAACAACGGGAGCGGCAGCGGCAGTTGCAAAAGTATTGCCGGAGATGAAAGGTAAGATGGATGGACTTGCAATAAGAGTTCCAACAGCAAATGTATCGCTTGTTGACCTTGTAGCTGAGGTTGAGAAGAAAGCGACGGTAGAAGAAATCAATTCTGCTTTCAAGAAAGCATCTGAAGGTGAGATGTCCCATATTCTTGAATACTGTGATTTGCCGCTGGTATCAAAGGATTTCAATGGAAATAGCAAATCTGCTATATTTGATGCAGGCGGCACAAAAATTACGGAAGATGGAACATTTGTCAAAGTTCTTGCCTGGTATGATAACGAGTGGGCTTATTCCTGCCGCGTAGTGGATTTTATTCGGTATATGTCAAATGCTTGATGAAGTTGTAATATCAAAAGCTATAACGGAAAGTTTCCTTCGCGAGTTCTGCGATTCCCTCCAGGTAGATGTTGCTATTGCCGGTGGTGGACCGGCAGGGTTAACTTCAGGTTATTACCTTGCAAAAGCAGGTAAGAAGGTAATTCTTTTTGAGAGGAAACTCAGTGTGGGCGGCGGCATGTGGGGCGGGGGGATGATGTTCAACAAAATTGTTGTGCAGGAGGAAGGGAAGGCAATCCTTGATGAGTTCGGGATAAGATCAGATGGATATCAGAAAGGGTATTTTGTTGCTGATGCTGTTGAGGCAGTTTCAACTCTGTGCTCTCGTGCAGTTAAGGCGGGTTTGAAAATATTCAATCTGGTGAGTATTGAGGATGTGATTGTTAAGAGTGAAAGAGTTGAGGGATGCGTGGTGAACTGGTCTGCAGTGGATGTGGCAAATCTTCATGTTGACCCTCTATCAATGCGGGCAGGGGCAGTCGTGGATGCCACAGGACATGGGTGTGAAGTGGTTAAGGTTGTTGAGAGAAAGCTTGGGGGTGGGCTGAATACAAAAACAGGAAAAATAGTTGGTGAAGGTCCGATGTCCGCTGATGCTGGAGAGAAGACTATTGTAGAAAATACAGGTGAAGTCTTCCCTGGACTTTATGTTGCGGGGATGGCGGCTAATGCTGTGTATGGCGGTCCGAGGATGGGGCCGATATTTGGCGGGATGCTTCTATCAGGAAAGAAGGCAGCAAACCTCATAATGGAGGGATAGATTTGGCTAAGCTGACGGTTAAAGATATTGACATAAAGGGGAAGAGAGTTTTGATGCGGGCTGATTTCAATGTCCCGCTTGATGAGAGCGGGGAAATAAGTGATGATACAAGAATAAGGGCGGCACTTCCTACCGTCAATTATATTATTGATAGCGGTGCAAAACTAATTCTTACTTCACACTTAGGCCGGCCTAAGGGGAAAGTTGTTGAAAGTTTGAGGGTAGATGTAATTGGAAGAAGGCTTGAAGAATTGCTCGGGAAGAAAGTGCGAAAATTAAACGATTGTATTGGGGAAGAAGTGGAGGGGGCAGTCAGAATTGCTGAGGAAAGCGATGTGCTTTTACTTGAGAATTTGCGTTTTCATCCGGAAGAAGAGAAAAATGACCCCGAGTTTGCAGAGAAGATTTCTAAACTTGCAGATATATTTGTAAATGACGCTTTCGGCACCTGCCACAGAGCGCACGCTTCAACTGATGGGATTGCAAAATTTTTGCCGGCAGTTGCCGGTTTCCTCGTTCAGAAGGAACTTGAACATTTCCAGAGAGTTCTTGAGAATCCCGAACGCCCGTTTGCTGCCATTCTTGGTGGAGCGAAAATTTCGGGGAAAATTGAGGTAATTGAAAATCTCCTTGATAAGGTGAATGCTCTTCTGATTGGCGGCGGGATGGCTTATACATTTTTAAAAGCGAAGGGCTTGGATGTGGGTGATTCTCTGGTGGAAGAAGACAAACTTGAACTCGCTGCAAGTTTGCAGAAGAAAGCGGATGATGTGGGAGTTAGTTTTGTCTTACCTTTAGACCATGTCATTGCGGATGAATTTTCGGCTTCTGCAAAGACTGAAAATACCGCTGGCAGCGAAATTCCGTCAGGCTGGAGGGGAATGGATATTGGCCAGGCTGCTGTAAAGAAGTTTATTGAGATTTTGAAAGACGCTAAAACAGTTCTTTGGAACGGGCCGCTTGGCGTATGTGAATTTGCGCCGTTTCTTGCAGGGACAAGGGCAATTGGAGAATATCTCGCAGAGTCAAGCGCAACTACGATTGTCGGTGGCGGGGATACAGCGGCTGCTGTGAATAAGTTTGGGCTTGCACCCCGTTTTAGCCATGTCTCGACTGGTGGCGGCGCTTCGCTCGAGTTCTTAGAAGGGAAAGAGCTGCCGGGGATTGCTGCACTGAAGGATAAATGATGGAGAAGATATGAAAAAGATACTGATTGCAGGAAATTGGAAGATGAATAAAACTTTTGTAGAAGCAGGTGAGCTTGCTGAAAAAATGAAGGGGAGATTGGGTGATATAACACAGATTGATATTGTTATCTGTCCGGCTTTCCCGGCATTATCTGCTGTTTATGAGAAGATAGGGGATACTCATATAAGACTCGGTGCGCAGGATGTTTTCTGGGAGGAAGAAGGTGCCTATACAGGTGAAGTTTCAGCACTAATGCTGCGTGAAAGCGGCTGTAAGTATGTAATAATCGGACATTCTGAGAGAAGGATTCATTCCGGTGAAACGGATGAGATGGTTAATAAGAAGGTGAAGAAAGCCATTGAGTGGAATCTTACACCTATTATGTGTGTGGGAGAAAAGCTTGAGGAAAGGGAAAGAAATAAGACAGAGAATGTTGTCAGAAGACAGCTGGAGGGGGGGCTGGAGGGTTTAAGTAGTGAGAACCTCCTTAAAATAGTAATAGCATATGAACCTGTTTGGGCAATAGGAACGGGGAAAACTGCAACTCCCCATCAGGCAAATGAAGTTCATAAGTTTATACGGCAGCTTCTCACAAACATTTCTTCGGAAAAAATATCTCAGCAGATGAGAATTTTATACGGAGGAAGCGTAAAACCCGATAATATTTCTGCATTGATTGAGGAAGAAGATATTGATGGAGCTCTGGTGGGAGGGGCAAGTCTTGTGGATGAGTCGTTTATAGGGATTGTAGAGAGGTGCATAAAATGATAGCGGTGATTGCGGCATTACATGTCATTGTCTGTGTTTTCCTTATCCTTATTGTTATGATGCAGGGGAGTAAGTCAGAGGGGCTTTCCGGAATTTTTGGAGGTGGTGGCAGCACTACACTTTTTGGAACAGGAACACGCACTTTCCTTGCAAAACTGACCACAGTCCTGGGTATAATTTTCATGTTGACTTCAATTTCCCTGACACTTCTTATTTCTCAGCGCTCTCCATCAGTGATGGAAAAATCTGTGATGCAGGAAGAATCAATGCCAGTGCCAGCAGATACTGACAATGACCTACCATAAATGCAGTTTAATATCCTGACACCTTGAAACCTAACCATGAAAGTTCTTGAAGTAAGAGGTCTAACTACACGTTTTTATACTCTGGAGGGAGTGGTAAAAGCTGTGGAAAATGTTAGCTTTGAAATGTGGGGAGGAAAGACCCTTGGTCTCGTCGGTGAATCAGGCTGCGGGAAGACCGTGACGGCGCTTTCAATAATGAGACTTATACCTCAGGGGGAAATTGTCAGCGGCAATGTAAGATATAAGGGAAGAGAGCTCCTGAAACTTCCTGAGGGTGAAATGAGAAGAATAAGGGGTGGGGAAATTGCAATGATTTTTCAGGAGCCTCTTTTATCTCTGAATCCTGTTTTCACTATAGGAAATCAGATTGTGGAAGCAATCGTTGTCCATAAGAGGACTTCACGAATGGAGGCTGAGTCTTTCATGATTAAACTGCTGGAGCTTGTTGGTATCCCATCCCCGCGAGAGATGGCGGGATGTTATCCGCACCAGTTGAGTGGTGGTATGAGGCAGCGGGTGATGATTGCTATGGCAATTTCCACTCAACCTTCAGTGCTAATTGCTGATGAACCGACGACTGCTCTTGATGTTACAATTGCATCTCAGATTCTTGAACTTATGCGTGAACTGCAATCTAAATTCAAGATGTCTATTCTGCTAATAACCCATGACCTGGGGGTAATTGCTGAAATGGCAGATGCGGTTGCTGTGATGTATGCGGGTGAAATTGTTGAATGTGCTGAAGTTGGACATTTATTCAAAAAACCTCTACATCCGTATACAAAGGGGTTATTGGAATGTCTCCCCGACCCTGTGAGAAGGGAAACATATCTTAAGACAATTCCGGGGCATGTTCCGGATTTGAGGAATCTTCCTTCAGGATGCAATTTCCAGGACCGCTGCCCATATGCAATACAGGTTTGCAAAGAAGCAAAACCGCACCTTGTGGATGTTGGAAGCGGGACTTTCGTATCATGCCACCTTTATCAGGAGGAACTATGAGAAGGTCAAGGCGAGTTCTGGTTATTGTATTTTTCACATTTGTTTTTGCTTCTCTTTTATACTATGCCTATTTAAGAGGTTTCTGGCCGGAGAGAGGTTTTATATGTCCTATTTCCTATAATGGAAATATAATAATCCGTAATGACCCTATGGGCGAGGGACATTTCGGGGCAAGACGGAGAGGGGGGAGAAGCCATAAGGGTATTGATCTGGAAGTACCTGTTGGAACTCCTGTTAGAGCTGCGCGGACAGGACAGGTTATAGAAATAGGAAATCATCCGAGGGGTTATGGAAAATATGTTGAGATGCGCCACCCGGATGGTTTCATAACCATTTATGCACATCTTTCAGAAATTGGTGTTAATGAGGGACAAATAGTATATCGTGGTAAGGTGATTGGTAAAGTTGGCAAATCTGGAAATGCCGATCACAGGTTGATAAAACCACACCTGCATTTTGAAATCAGGAAGGATGGAGTGCCGGTTGACCCAACGGAATATATAAAGTAGTTTCAGTAATGTCTTTGCTTAGTGTTAACCAGTTAAAGAAGTATTTCCCATTGCGGGGGAGATTTTTGGGAAGCAGTGGCTATATTAGAGCGGTGGATGGAGTTAGTTTCAAAGTGAATAGTGGCGAGACTTTTGCTCTTGTCGGGGAAAGTGGCAGTGGTAAGACAACCGTAGGGTTTCTTGTGCTTGGCTTACTCAGACCAACTGAAGGGGAGGTTTATTTCAAAGGTGAAGACCTATTCAACTTAAGGGTAGAGGAAATGCGGAGGATACGCCGTTCAATGCAGATGGTGTTCCAGGACCCGTACGGTTCTCTCAATCCGAGACAGACAGTTGGTGGAATGTTGAAAGAAGTATTGTCATTTCATCATGTGGTTGAGCCGGATTTAGTTGAGGGGAGAGCAGAGGAAATTTTGCGCCTTGTTGGACTCAAGCCTGTGTGCAAGAGCCGCTATCCTCATGAGTTCAGCGGAGGTGAACGGCAGAGGATAGCTATTGCCAGAGCAATTTCTCTTGAACCTGAACTTATTGTTGCTGATGAACCGGTGTCTGCTCTTGATGTTTCTATAAGAGGGCAAATCCTGAACCTTCTTCGTGAGCTGCAGGAAAAATTGAATTTAGCATATCTGTTCATAGCGCATGACCTTGCAGTTGTGAGATTCATAAGCCAAAGGGTTGGGGTGATGTACCTCGGGAAACTGCTTGAGGTAGCGGATACAGAAAAGCTTTTCAAAAAACCGCTCCATCCGTATACTAAGGCTCTTCTCAGTGCAATACCAATCCCTGACCCTGGTAGACGGAAGAAGGAAGATCTGCTTTCTGGTGAAATGCCAGATGCTCTCGGTAAACTATCAGGATGCAGATTTAGTAGCAGGTGTCCATATGTGAGGGAGAAATGCAGAAGGGAGGAACCACCACTTGTTGAGGTTGAGGAGGACCACTTCGCAGCCTGCCACCTGATTAAACCACAGGCTGTTGATAGTTATTCTGATTCAGACAGTAGGTGAGTTAAGTGTCAGGAGTGTCATTCCTGCGAAAGCAGGAATCCAAAACTGCAACTCCGGATAGATTCCCGCTTCCGCGGGAATGACAAGCAACACGGTTCACCGAATATTTACCTTGGAGAAACAGATTGAAGCTTAAATTAATTCTCTTAGCTATTCCAGCTTTTATTATGCTGATTCTCTCTATTAGTTTTTTCTCAGCGCGGACCACTCTTGATAGAAGTATCAATCAACTTGTGATAGGTTCAATTGGAGATGCTTCCTATCTCAACCCGATCTTAGCTCAGGATTCTGCCTCAAGTGATATAAATAGTTTTGTCTTCAATGGTCTTCTGAAATACGATAAAGATTTGAACATCGTGGGAGATTTAGCAGGTTCATGGCAAGTTGTTGAAGGTGATAAACCGGTTATTGCCTTCAATCTCAGGAAGGGTGTAAAGTGGCATGATGGAGTTGAGTTCACCGCAGAAGATGTGAAGTTTACATATGATGCAATAATGGATGAGAAGACAAATACGGTAAGACGCAGTGATTATGAACTGGTTGAAGAAGTCAGGGTTCTGGATAAGTACAAATTAGAGGTTAGGTATTCTGAACCTTTCTCTCCTGGACTTGAAAGCTGGACGATAGGGATAATTCCTGAACATTTGCTTTCCGGCTGTGATATAAATACTGCTGAGTTCAACCGCTATCCTGTGGGGACAGGGCCTTTTCGTTTCAAAGAATGGATAAGCGATGAAAAAATAGTCGTTGAGGCAAATGAGGACTACTTTGAGGGGCACCCTTTTCTTGATAGAATTATCTACCGTATCATACCGGAAACTTCACTGAGTGAGATAGAACTTCTGACCGGGGGGATTGACTATTCAAATGTTTACCCGCACCAATACGACAGGATGAGACAGAATCCTTACCTGAGAGTTTACACTCATCTCAGCCTTGGCTATTCCTACATAGGATATAATCTGGAAAACTCTCTTTTCAGTGATAGGAGAGTGCGTCAGGCACTTACATTTGCGCTTGACCGTAAGAAAATTCTTGACTATTGTCTCAATGGACGAGGGAAACTGGCAACGGGTCCTTTCCCGAATCAGATGTGGTATCACAATCCGCAAATTCTTCCTTATCCATATTCTCCGGAGAAAGCAAAGAACCTCCTTGCTGAGGCAGGCTGGATTGACAGTGATGGAGATGGTATTCTGGATAAAGGAGGAAAGCCTTTTAAATTCACATTGATTACTAACAGCGGGAATGACATACGGAGAGATATTGCTGTCCTCGCCCAGAGACAGTGGAGAGAAATTGGGATTGTTGCGGTTCCTCGGCTTTATGAGTGGTCTACATTCATAAATACGTATGTCAACCCGCGGAACTTTGATGCCTGCATTCTTGGCTGGTCACTTGGAGTTGACCCTGACCAATACTCAATCTGGCATTCAAGTCAGATAAAGGATGGATTCAATTTCATATCCTACAGGAATGAAGAAATTGACAGACTACTTGTTTCCGGAAGAAGGGAATATCGGAAGGGAAAAAGAAGAGCAATTTATCACAGGATACATAAAATTATGGCCCGCGAGCAGCCGTATACTTTCCTCTTTGTTGGGGAAGCATTACCTGTATTGAGCAAGAAATTTTTTGTTGTTGAATACGGTGAGAGAGGCAAAAAGGATTTTCATCCGGTGAAAATCGCAAAAGGCGGTTTGATGTATGATTTAATTAAATGGTACGTCCCGCGGCGTGCAGTGGTCAGTGACCGGTGAGGATTTAGATGACAAAATATGTTTTAAAACGTTTCCTGCAATGCATCCCGACTCTTTTCGGGATTACGGTGATTTCATTTGTCATAATCCATATAGCTCCTGGTAGTCCCATAGGGATGCAGTTGAATCCGAAAACGTCACCGAAGATTGTTGAGGAGATGCGGAAGAATTATGACCTGGATAAACCTCTTCATATTCAGTATTTTCTCTGGCTCAAGAAACTATTCAGCGGGAGACTTTATTCATTTAAAGATGGGAAGCCTGTCTTACAGAAAATCAGGGAAAGACTTCCCGCAACTTTGATTTTGAACATCACATCTATACTTCTTATTTTTGGGTTTGCAATACCGCTTGGAGTTTTTTCTGCAACACATAGATATTCTTTTCTGGATAATCTCGGGACACTTCTGGCGTATATTGGAATCTCAATTCCCGGTTTCTGGTTAGCATATATTTTGATACTCGGTGTTGTGAAACTTTCCGGGATGCCTGTGCTTGGTATGAGAACATTTGCAGTTGAGGGATTAAGGTTCCTGGAGCTTGCCCTTGACCGTATATGGCATCTTGTTCTCCCCTCACTTATACTTGCTATTGGGGGAATTGCAGGTATCTCAAGATATATGCGTTCAAGTATGCTTGAGGTCATCCGGCAGGACTACATCAGAACTGCATATGCAAAAGGGCTTACAGAAGATGAAGTCTATTATAAACATGCTTTGCGCAACGCTCTACTGCCAATTATAACAATATTCGGTTTTCTCATTCCTGGCTTGATAGGGGGTTCGGTAATTGTTGAAACTGTATTTGCCTGGCCGGGTATCGGGAGGTTAGCATATCAATCTGTTCTCTCACGCGACTATCCCACTGTGATGACAATTATGACAATTTCAGCTTTCCTTACATTGTTTGGAACCCTTGTTGCAGATATACTTTATGCAGTAGCCGACCCGCGAATTAGATATGGAACGAAATAGGTGTAAACGCCGTCATTCCTGCGTAAGCAGGAATCTAACTAATGGATTCCCGCATTTGCGGGAATGACAGGTAGAGCCTGCGGCGGCGTTCAGTGAATACGGTGGTGGTGTACATTGGAGATAAGAGATGAGTGTGTGGAGTTATTTTAAAAGAAATAAATTGGCGGTTGCGGGGGTTGTGGTTGTTTTCTCAGTATTTGTTGTTGCAATGCTCTCTCCTCTGATTGCTCCCTATGACCCTGGGGAGGTTAAAGTTGATGCAAAACTTCTTGGACCATCCATTGAGCGCCCAATGGGCACTGACCATCTCGGTCGGGATTGTCTGAGCAGAATGCTATATGGAGCGAGAATCTCTCTATCAGTAGGATTTGTTGCAGTAGGCATTTCCATATGTATTGGAATTTTAGTTGGTTCCATTGCAGGTTATTATGGGGGAGTGGTTGATACAGTCTTGATGAGGTTTGTGGATATTATGATGTGTTTCCCTGTTTTTTTTCTCGTTTTAACTGTGATTGCACTACTTGGACCAAATATTTTTAATGTAATGGTTGTAATTGGAATAACAAGCTGGATGGGAACATCCCGTCTCGTGAGGGCGGAATTTCTCTCTTTGAAAGAAAGGGAGTTTGTGCTGGCGGCTTGTGCTCTTGGCTTGACTGACCGCAGGATAATATTTAGGCATATATTGCCGAATGCACTTGCTCCTGTTATTGTTTCGGCAAGCTTGGGTGTAGCCGGAGCAATTCTGTTAGAGGCGGGGTTGAGTTTCTTAGGTTTTGGAGTTCAACCACCATCGCCAAGCTGGGGAAACATTCTCACGGAAGGTAGAACCTACATTTTTGACGCATGGTGGCTCACTCTTTTCCCGGGACTCGCAATTCTCATCACTGTGCTCGCTTTCAACCTTGTTGGTGAAGGACTCCGTGATGCTCTTGACCCGAAATTACGAGGGGTAGCGAAATAACTTTATCGTTGACTTTTCATGAGGGGGTTTGTATAGTTGTGAGTGCTCAGAATTGTGCCCCTGTGGTGGAATTGGTATACACGGCAGGTTGAGGGCCTGTGCTCGAAAGGGCGTGCTGGTTCGAGTCCAGTCAGGGGCACCATAGATGTTGATTTTTTTTGGGGAATGTGATATTGTATGTAAATACTCGGTGAAAGCCGTCATTCCTGCATTTTTTGTCATTCCTGCGGAAGCAGGAATCCAAGCAGGAATAGATTCCCGCTTGTGCGGGAAGGAATCTAAAATCTAAACCCGTCCTCACGAAAGTGGGGATGGATTCCCGCTGGAGTTTACCCCTGTGAAAACAGGGGCGGGAATGACAGGAAACGGACTTTACTGAATATTTACTATTGTATTTAGAGGGATAGGATGAACATATTTAAAAGTGCGAAATTTCGCGATGCTCTCGGAGGTTACCTTTTCCTCCTCCCAAACTTTCTCGGATTCCTCGTCTTTACATCCCTGCCGGTTCTTGCTTCCCTTGTACTCGCTTTTGTTGACTGGGATATTCTAACCCCTCCAAAGTGGGTTGCTATTGAGAACTTCATCAGGCTGATGAAAGACCATCTTTTCTGGAAATATGTAGGCAATACTTTTTTTCTTATGATGGGTATTCCTATAGGGATGTTTGCTTCACTGGGATTAGCTTTAGTCATGAACAGGAAAATTAGGGGAATTGTTTTTTTCAGGACTGTGTATTTCCTGCCAAGTATTTCTACTGGCGTTGCGCTCTGTATGCTCTGGCGCTGGATTTATAATCCTGATTTCGGTTTATTGAACAGTTTTCTCGCAAAGGTGGGAATAGGTGGACCGGAATGGTTATCAAGCACTGTGTGGGCAAAACCTGCGCTTATGATAATGGGTCTGTGGACAAGTATGGGAGGTTATAATATGATTTTATACCTCGCAGGACTGCAGGGTATAAGCCCGGAGTTGTATGAGGCGGCTGATATAGATGGTGCGAGCGGATGGCAGAAATTCTGGAATGTGACCTGGCCGATGCTTACACCAACAACTTTCTTCATTTTTGTAATGAGTGTTATTGGAGGCTTTCAAGGTGGTTTCCAGGCAGCTTACATAATGACAGGCGGAGGTCCTGCCGGGGCTACTACTACAATAAGTTATTATATATACAATAACGCATACCAGTGGTTCAAAATGGGTTATGCCGCTTCCATTGCATGGTTTCTGTTCCTTGTGATTCTAATTGTAACGCTTTTTAACTGGAAATACGGAGGAAAGGTGGTTCACTATTAATTATGGAGTCTGAAGCTCTTAAAAAAGTAAAGAAGAAGAAGAAACTAAAGGGAATTACAAATAAGACTATCTTTTACATTTTGTTAAGTTTGTTTGGCATATCTATGATATTCCCATTCCTGTGGATGGTCTCAACCTCACTCAAAGAGCCGGGTGAAGTTTTCACCTATCCTCCAAAATGGATTCCTGACCCGGTAGTATTTGAAAATTATTCGAAAGCATGGCGCGCAGTTCCATTTGGAAGAGGGTATATTAATAGCACTGTTGTTGCAATTACTGTTACACTGGGTCAGGTATTCACGAGCTCTCTGGCGGCTTATGGTTTTGCGCGGCTTAAGTTCCCTGGCAGGGATAAACTTTTCCTGGCTTACCTCGCTACCATGATGATTCCCGGAGCTGTTACAATGATTCCTGTTTTTGTCCTTTTGCGTGTGATGCCTGAGGTTCTTAATAAGATCTTCAGTACGGATTTCTGGTCATCGGACCTTTACATAGGTTCTTTCTTTGTAGGGAAACCAATAGGGATTGACTCCTATTTCGCTCTGATTGTTCCGGGGTTTTTCAGTGCGTACGGGACATTTATGCTGAGACAGTTCTTCATGGGAATTCCAAAAGACCTTGAAGATGCCGCGAGAATTGATGGCTGTACTAAAATGGGAACTTATTTCCGCATAATCCTTCCCCTATCAAAACCAGCGCTTGCAACACTCACGATTTTTACATTTATGGGGTCCTGGCGAAATTTCATGTGGCCGCTGATTGTAACAAATAGTATGGAGTTGAAAACGCTTCCCATTATGCTCGCCTCATTCCAGGGGTTGTATACGACTGACTGGACACTTCTCATGGCAGGCTCAATTATTGTTATGGCGCCGGTGCTTGTTGTGTTTATTCTGGGACAGAGATTCTTCATATCAGGAATCAGGCTTGGAGCTATTAAAGGTTAACTGCAGGACATGATACAACAAACGCTTGTGCTTATAAAACCTGACGGGTTGAAACGCTCTCTCACAGGAAATATTCTTACAAGACTTTCTGAAACAAAACTTGAAATTGCGGCCGCTAAGGTAGTGAGAGTAACAAGAGAACTGGCTGAGAAACATTATAAGCATCTGCATGAGAAACCATTTTTCGGGGAGCTCATCAAATATATTATGGGAGAATTTCATGACAGGCGTAAGGTTCTAACACTTGTGTATTATGGAGAAGATGCAATTGGTAAAGTAAAAGAGCTTTCAGGTGCAACAAATCCTGAGAAAGCTGATTCTGTATCAATACGCGGAGCATATGGCAGGGTGCGTACTTCCGGGCTCTTTGAAAATGTGATTCACGCTTCCGGTAATGAGGAGGAGGCTGAAAGGGAAATTAAACTCTGGTTTGAGCCTCGCGAAATTATATTTGATGTGTATGAGACAGAAAAAGTTATCAGGAATAATGTGAGTGAGATTGTCTGGAAGGAAGAAAAGTGATAGATAGATATACTCTCCCGGAGATGAAGGAGCTATGGTCGGAGGAAGAAAAGTTCAGAGTATGGCTTGAGATAGAAATTTTAGCCTGCGAAGCTCGTTCTAAACTTGGTGAAGTTCCTCTTCAAGCGCTCAAGAAGATAAAGGAAAAAGCTCGAATTGATGTAAGAAAGATACTGGAGGTAGAGGAGAAAGTAAAGCATGATTTTATTGCATTTCTAAATGTTATCAGTGAGGAAATTGGAGATGAAGCTAAATTCGTCCATCTCGGATTGACTTCATATGACATTGAGGATACTGCTCTTGCTGTTAGAATGTGCAGGGCGGTAGATTTCATAAAAGAAGCACTTGAGGAACTTGAAGATGCGCTAAAGAAGAAAGCGATAAAATATAAGAATATAGTCCTGATGGGCAGAACTCACGGGATGCATGCCGAGCCCGTAACTTTTGGTTTGAAGATGGCGCTTATGTATGCCGAGCTGCAGCGTAACTGCGAAAGAATGCTTCAACTTAAAGAGTTTATAAGCTGCGGGAAACTCTCAGGCGCTGTCGGGACATATTCACACTGTCCGCCGTTTGTTGAGAAATATGTGTGCGAAAAACTCGGACTTGAACCGGCAAAAGTCTCTACCCAGATTCTCCAGCGTGATAGACATGCTCATTACCTATCTTCACTTGCAATTATTGCAAGTTCACTGGATAAATTTGCGCTGGAGATACGTAATCTTCAGCGGACAGAAATATCTGAGGTGGGGGAGCCCTTTCATAAGGGACAAAAAGGCTCTTCTGCAATGCCTCATAAGCGTAATCCAATTATCTGTGAGCGGGTATGCGGGCTTGCGCGTATAGTTCGGAGTAATGCACAGGCAGGTTTTGAAAATGTAGCTCTCTGGCACGAGAGAGATTTAACAAATTCATCCGCAGAGAGGGTGATTATTCCTGATAGCAGTATCCTAATTTTCTATATGCTTACCAAGTTCACTGAGGTAATTAAAGGACTTGTAGTTTATCCTGAAAGAATGCTCAAAAATATGGAGTTAAGTCGCGGGCTATTTTTCTCACAGCGGATTCTTACATCTTTAATAGGCAAGGGATTATTACGGGAACCTGCTTATAATATGGTCCAGAAATGTGCAATGCGCACGCATAGTGAAGATATTCATTTTAAAAATGCTCTTATGGAAGACAAAGAAATCCGTAAACATCTAAGTGAGAAGGAATTGGAGGACTCATTCAGCTTAGATTACCTTTTGCGCAATGTTGACGAAATATATAAAAGGCTCGGTTTGTGACAAAGCAGTATGAAGAATCGGGTGTTGATATAAAAGCGGGGGAGGAGCTTGTTGAGCGTATAAAAGGAATCGCGCAGACAACTTTCCAGAAGGGAGTGATTGGTGGAGTTGGAAGTTTTTCCGCTCTTTTTTCAATTGATAAAGGAGATTATGATGAGCCTGTTCTTGTATCGGCAGCTGATGGTGTCGGGACAAAACTAAAGATTGCAGGCCTATGTGAGAAATATGACACTGTCGGAATAGATTTAGTTGCGATGTGTGTAAATGATATTCTTACCTCGGGTGCTAAACCACTCTTTTTCCTTGATTATTTAGCCATTGACAAACTGAGGTTAAAACAAGCAGAAGATATTGTAAAAGGTATTGCTGAAGGCTGCCGGGAAGCTAAATGTTCTCTCATTGGTGGTGAGACGGCTGAGATGCCGGGAGTTTATCCTGAAGGGGAGTTTGACCTGGCAGGGTTTTGTGTTGGAATTGTGGAAAGAAGGAAAATAGTTGACGGAAGCAGGATAATTCCCGGGGATATGATTCTTGGTATTCCCTCCTCAGGATTACATAGCAATGGATATTCTCTTGTGAGGAAAGTTTTGCTGGAGGAGAGGGGATTTGAACTAACCGGTGAGATAAACACTCTTGGTTGTGAGCTTGGTGAAGAATTACTCCGCCCAACCAGAATTTATGCGGGCTTTCTATCAGAGTTTATGGAGAAGGTTGACATTCACGGAATGGTGCATATTACGGGAGGTGGGTGGTACGGGAATATCCCGCGTGTACTCCCTGAAGGTTGCAGAGCAGTAATAAAAAAAGGAAGCTGGAATTGCCCTCCCATCTTCAAAATTCTTGAGACTAAGGGAAATATTTCTGAGGATGAGTTATTCAATGTCTTCAATATGGGGATTGGATTTGTGGTATTTGTCGGGAAAGATGATGGAAATAAACTTGCCGGTCAGGATATTTATAAGGTCGGCGAAGTGAAGGAAGGGAAAAAGGGAATAGAAATTGATTGAGGTAAAGAACCTTACAAAATATTACGGCGGGGATATCGGCATTGAGGATGTGAGTTTTAAAGTTGAGAAAGGTGAGGTTCTCGGTTTGCTTGGTCCAAATGCCGCGGGTAAGACAACTACCATCCGTATCCTCACCGGTTTCCTGCCAGCTACTTCGGGAGCAGCAAAAGTTGGCGGGGTTGATGTGTTTGAAGATTCTCTTGGTGTCAGGAGACAGATTGGGTACCTTCCTGAAAATGTACCACTGTATCTTGATATGCGCGCAGGTGAATATCTTATATATCGCGCAAAATTGAAGGAAGTACCAAAAGGAGAAATTAAGAAAAGGTTGAATTATGTCTTTGAAAGATGCAGGCTCACAGATGTCAGGAATAAGATTATCGGGACACTTTCAAAAGGTTATAGACAGAGAGTCGGATTGGCAGGTACCCTTATAAGTGACCCGCCTGTTCTGATCCTTGATGAGCCGACTATTGGGCTTGACCCGAGACAAATCAGGGAAGTCAGGGAATTAATCAAAGAACTTGGAGGAACTCATACAGTGCTTCTTTCAAGCCATATTTTGCCTGAAGTGGAGATGGTCTGTGAACGCGTAATAATTATAGACAAGGGGAAAGTTGTAGCAATGGATGCACCTCAGAAACTTGTTGAGCAAATGCATGGGAGAGGGTCAATTCTTGCTGAAGTCAAGGGAGGGGAGAGAATTCCAGAAAAGTTGAGGAATATTGATGGAGTCATACAGGTTGACTTGAGCCAGCAGCGGCTGACAACCCGCTATTCTATAGAATGTGAGAAGGGAATTGATTTGAGGGAAAATATATCAAGAACAATCACGGGGAGCGGCGGGATAATCCTGGAGATGAAGGTGGAAACTCTGAGTCTTGAAGACATCTTTCTGCACCTTACTACAGAGGAAAAAGGTGGAAAAAGTTCACTGAACCTCCGTCATTTCCCTGTTTTCACAGGGACAGGCTCTGCGAAGCATGTCCCCGCGAAAGCGGGGACAGGAATCTAAAATAATGAAGAAAATTCTCATATTATTCATTCGTGAATTCCAGGCATACTTCCTCTCTCCGATAGCATATGTGGTTCTTACTACCTTTCTTGTCATTTCGGGTTATTTCTTTTCTGTGATACTTGCGGCTACGCAGGAAGCTTCTCTTAGATATACTCTTTCAAATATGGCAATTACACTTCTTTTTATCTCTCCGCTTATAACAATGCGTCTTCTGGCTGAGGAAAGAAAATCCGGAACAATAGAAACTTTGATGACAGACCCTGTGAGGGAAATTCACGTTGTCGTTGGTAAATTCCTTGCTGGATTTTGTTTCTACATCTTGCTTCTTCTCCCAACACTTCTTTATGTTGTAGTTCTGAAACTTGTGGGCAATCCTGATATTGGACCTCTTATAAGTGGTTATACAGGATTGATTCTGATGGGGTCGGTATTCATTTCAATTGGAGTGTTTGCTTCTTCACTTAGCAAGAATCAAATTGTAGCAGGTGTTATAAGTCTCGTATCACTTCTTCTTCTCTGGGTTATTGGCTGGGCAGGTGAGGTGAGACCGGGGAATTTCTCAAAAATATTTGCATACCTGGGTTTTTTCGACCATTTTGAACCGTTTCAGAAAGGGATAATTGATACGAAAGATGTTATTTATTATGTCACGACGATGGTTCTGTTTCTCTTTCTCACCGTGAGAATACTTGAAGCGAGGAAGTGGAGGTGAACGCTGTGTCATTGTGAGGGACATAGTCCCGAAGCAATCTCTTGGAGGATAGGAAAATATAAGGTTCCCTTAGCTCGATGAATCGAGCAACTACAGTAGATGGCCAGGGTGTAGTTGCCTCATTCATGAGGCTTTCTTAAATGCGGTTAGATGGAGGTAAGATGGAAATTAGAAGACTGAAATTTGGTGCAAATGTTATAGCTTTCACTGTTGTTGTCCTAATCTTCTGGGCAATGGTTAATTACCTTAATTCCCGCCATCATCACCGTTTTGATTTGACCAGTAACCGTCAGTATAGTCTTTCTGCAAAGACCATTGTGATTCTAAAAGATTTGAAGGAGCCGGTTTATATAACTACACTCTATCGCCCCGGAACATTAATCTTCAGGCAGGTTAAAGATATTCTGGAAGAGTATTCCGGTAAATCGCGTAACATAACAGTTGAGCATATTGATGCGGAAAGAGATAGGGGAAAAGTTGAGCTCCTTGCAAAACGACTTAATATGGATACTTTTGAGCTGAACACAGTTATATTTGAATGTGGGGAAAAATCCAAACATGTGCCTGAGTCAGAAGTCATTGAATATGATTTTAGTCCCTATCAAAGAAGGGAACCGGCTCCTCCGAAATTTAAGGGTGAAGAGGCTTTTACTTCTGCAATCCTTGCTGTCACTCAGGAAAAACAGAGTATGCTTTACTTTGTCAGTGGACACGGGGAGAAAGATATTGGCGGGTTTGCAAAGTTAGGCATATCAGATGCAGCTAAATTACTGAAACGGCAGAATTTCAAGGTGGAAAAACTTTTGCTCTTTGGGGAAGAGAAGATTCCCGATGATTGTGATGTTCTCAATATTATCGGTCCAACGAAATCATTTTCCAGCCATGAAATAGAAACCCTGCGTGAGTATTTAGCCTCAGGCGGTAAGTGTCTTATAATGATAGACCCTCTTGTAGACTGTGGACTTGAAGGATTTCTTAGTGAATGGGGAGTGAAAATTGGAGGAGACGTTGTTCTTGACCCTGTCCGCAGGCTTTTCTTCACAGGTCCAACAACTATTTTTACGGATGATTATGGTTATCATAAAATAACTCAGAAGATGAAAGGTATTGCAACAATCTTTTCCCTTGCAAGGTCAGTTGAGTTCTTTTCTAAAGAAGCGTTTCAGGGAACAGAGCTTGTGAGAACCTCTGAGGAAGCATGGGCGGAAACAAATGTGAAAGCAAGAGAGGCAAAATATGATGAAGGTGAGGATAAAAAAGGTCCTATTTCTTTAGGTGCTGCGGTTGGTGAGAAAAAAATACCATCCTTACCCGGTGGCAATTTGCCTGGCGGCAGTCAGGAGCAGGTAGACTATGATGAGGAGGAAACCCATGGAAGCAGACTCGTTGTTTTTGGCGATTCAGATTTTGTTTCGAATGCACAGGTTGCGAATGCTGGCAATTCTGACCTCTTTCTTAATTCTATAAACTGGCTTGCAGAAAAAGAAAAGTTGATTTCAATAGGTCCTAAATCTCCGGATATACGAAAGGTGAGTCTTTCCGGGAAACAGATGCAGGCAATATTCTGGGGAACAATCGCAGGGCTTCCACTTCTTGCGGTTTTCATTGGTGTATTTGTCTGGTTGAAGAGGCGAAGATAATGAGGTGGATTAAGACATTAATTGTATTTGTTATTGTGCTGGGGACCGGTGCCTATATCTATTTCTTTGAAAGGGAAACGCCAACGACGGAGGAGAGGGAAGAAAAGGCCAGAAAAGTTTTTGACTTTGAATCAGAGGATGTTACAAAACTCAGCTTAAGGAAAGGGGAGCGTCTAATTGTATGTGAGAAGAGGGAAGAGAAATGGCAGATGGTAGAGCCGTTGGATGTAAAAGCTGATAAAGGTGAAATAGATAGAATCCTTTCAAGACTTGAATTCTTGCAGGCTGAGAGAAGGTTGAAAGAAGAGAAGGATAAAACATTGAATTTAAAAGATTTTGGTCTGGACAGTCCAAAGGGCGAGACAAGCTTTGAACTTGATGATAAATCTTTTACGCTTCTCCTCGGTGATAATTGTGCTGTTGGCGGTAATATGTATGTGATGCTCAAGGATAGGAAAGAAGTTCTTGTTGTAAGGAAAAGTTTATTCGATGATCTTGATAAAAGTGTAGACGATTTGCGTGATTTGAAAAAAGATCTTGAGAAAAAACCTGATGAAGTACCTTAACTCATCTTCCGCTTAAAAACTAATAAGCCTAATAACCCCGTTCCCAAAAGTAGTAACGCAGATGGTTCAGGAATAATCTGACCGGGGTTGTCATAATGCCACAGAATTTGGTCACTGGTCAGTGTTTGGTCCCAAAACCTGACGTCGTCTATTAGGCCGTCGAAACCATAGTACCATGTCCCCACTGACTCTAACCGCCCAATGTCAAATCCTTGACTTGTGTTAGCGACGCTAACAGCACCTGATACTGAACCATCCTGGACACCATCAATGTACAGGGTGTTAGTGTTAGTAGCCACATCGAAAACCATAGCAACATGTGTCCATACGCCAACTGGGATAGATGCAGATGATTCCGAGGTGACATCGGTTCCACTTACTACTGTTACTTTACCCGTGAGTTTGTCTGTTTTATTAATCATGAGAAAGGCAGCATAACTATTGATAGTGGCCCTGGGTCTACTTAAAAACCTTTCATAGGTTCCACTATCTACTTCTCGGTATATCCATGCTTCCCATGTTTGTGTTTGTAAATTTCCAACACCAGGTCCCCCAACATAATCATCTACGCCATCAAAACTCAATGCGCCCCCTGATTTACCTGTTGTCCAGGTCATGCCTGCATTATTTGCTCCGTCATTAGCAGTTCCATCGTTGGTACCACATGCATCATTGATTGTTTTTCCATCTGCTGAACCGCTTGTTGCCTCATCCATCTTCCACCAGCTAATTAGACCTGCATCTGCATTAGAGTTGAATGCAAATAACAGTATAGCAATAACGCCTACCATTACAGCTAATTCTTTCTTCATCATTTTCCTGCCCTCCTTTCTATCTTCTTTTAATCTTACCATTATCATCATTTGGGATTGTAACACACCCTCAAAAGTTTGTCAAGTAAAAAATTTAACATGTTCAGACTTGTGACCTCGGTGCAGGTTAGATGAAGATAAACCTATATGCTTATCAATCTAAAAAGGGGACATTCTAGTTAAATTAAAAAGAGATATTTTGAACAAGCCTGAACATGTTAAATTTTTACTGTTGAGAATATGATTGAAAAGCTCACTGAAATATATATGCGCTGCAATGAACATTATTTAAATAAAGTCGGTAAATATATAGATGTGTATGTCTATTGGGATGATCTCGCTGGACAGAGTGGACCGCTGATATCACCGGAAATCTATAGAAAAATGATTAAACCGCGCCAGAAAAGAATCTTTGATGCTGTAAGGAAAAAGACCAAAGCAAAAATCTTCTACCATACCTGTGGAGCAGTTTATGAGTTTATTTCTGACCTAATAGATATAGGCGTGGATATTTTGAATCCTGTGTTTGATTTGTTTTTAATCCTGTTCATAATATTCAAGCAGGTATTCCTCCCCAAAATATTGTAGCTATGTATGAAACAGTCTTGGGAAGATCCTTATTATGAATGTTGAGGCATAAAAAAGTGACAAATTATGAAAGATTTGTAAAGACAATCAATTTTGAACTACCTGATCGCATTTTAACTTATGATTTTGCAGATAACAGGGAATTGCTTGAAAAATACGGAGGGAGAGGAAACCTTTTGGAGAGAAATGGATGCAATGATATCTTTGCTATTAGAGAAAAGTATCCTAACATACTTCTTTTTGGAAATGTATGTTGTGCAGTGACCCTTCCTTATGGAACGTAAGAAGATGTTGAAGATGAAACCTTAGAATTAATAGAACGAATTGGTTCTACTGGAGGAATTCTTATTGGATCATCAAGTGAAATACATGATCTGGTTCCTGTCGAAAATACTATAAAAATGTATGATACTGTAGAAAAATATGGTAAATATCCTATTAATATAGAGAAAATTCGTAAAAGGAGACTTGAAATAAAAAACTAATGAATAAAATCAGAGTTGGAATGATAAGGTGTGATGAAGGACATTTATAATTGATACCAAATATGATGTCATTAATCACAAGGGGCAAGACATTATGAACTAATCATGAGTCTCACGCAAACAGCGAAGAAAAATGGGCAGAGTACCCTGGAACTTATAAAAAAGTTGCTTACAGGAGATAACCCTGAGGAAATTATCAAACTCTTACTTGGGAATCACTCTAAGGAGGAGCATTTCAAGGAAGAAGAAATTCCACTGGTTGAATATACAATTTCTCCAGAAATTGTCCCTGAATCTCAAGGCGTTTTAGTCGGCGCCGGTCATAGTTAGCCCCTTCCATGGGCAACATTTGTGTGAGGAATAAACCATGGGAAGATAAAAGGGGATTTTTATCTGTGCTTCCATGAGCCAGTTTCAGAGAACGGCTTAATTACCCTCATCATAATGCTGAAATATCTCTTCCGCAGATAAAGCCCTGGAGTAAATCCTGACCTCGTCGATTGTGCCATTCAAAAATCTGTAGAAACTCACATTATTACCAATATGTAATCTTGAACTACTTGTAATATTCTGGGTTGAAAAATCAGTTGGAGAGCGTGTCCCTTGATCTACACCATCCAAGAATAATTGGATAGTTCCAGCACTTCTATCGGCTGTCCATGCCCAATGATGCCATTCATTATCTTCAAGATTA
>JAUWGW010000013.1 GCA_030606215.1 bacterium | reverse complement strand
GAATTCGCCGAGGCACATTCACGAGCGTCGAAGAACTTGTTAATGCAATTGAAAGTTACATCGCTGAACATAATGAGAATCCAAAATCCTTTGTTTGGACGGCCAAAGCTGAGAAAATCTTAGCAAAGGTCCGCCGGGCCACCAGGGCAGTCTTGGATAAGATATCATCTGAATGAAATACTACACTAGGATTTATCTTCACAGCAGTGACAGGGTTTTTTTCTCAAGAGAGTAAATCTCAAAACGCAATTTCTTAAATTGCTCGCCCATTTCAGGAGCTGCAAGTTTGGAAAATTCCTCAAGCACCCTTATTCCTTCTTCAGCCCTTCTTGCATTTACAAGAGCAATCTCACGGTAGTCTGCCCTTTCGCCCTCTTCCTTAGGATATGTTCCCTTCCCGACATCACTATCTGAATTACGTTCTTTTAAGAGAGTGTTGACCGGCAGTTTACTCAAAATAACTGTTATCCTGTGGCGGGCTTTTTTCCACGCAGAAGTGAGTTCTTCGTTCTCAAGTACGAACCTGTTTATCTCCTCAACTACTCTTAAACCCTCCCGGGCTCTATTTGCATTTGCATCTATCACGCGATACAGTTTATCTGAAAAGTTCATTCTCCACAAGCTCACAGATGATATGTCCCGCCATAATGTGCATTTCCTGGATATGAGGGGTTTCCTGCCCTGGTGCGATAAACACTAAATCAACCGACTTTTCTTCATCAAACAACTTTTTCAAACTACCGCCATGGCTTCCAGTAAAGCCAACTGTTACCATACCAATTCTCTTGGCTTCCTCTATCCCTTCAATCACATTGGCTGCGTTTCCGGAAGTGCTGATTCCCACAGCCAAATCTCCCGGCTTACCCAACGCTTCTATCTGACGTTTGAAGACATCTTGAAAGCCATAGTCATTGCCGATGCTTGTCAGGGAGGAGGTATTTGTGGTGAGGGCTATTGCAGGTAAACCTTTCCTCTCAAGCCGGAACCTGCCGACAAATTCCGCGGCAAGATGCTGTGCGTCTGCGGCACTGCCTCCATTTCCAAAAAGCAGGATTTTGTTCCCGCTCCGCAGAGTCTCTATGAATTTCCCTGCAATCTCTACAATTACGTCAATCTGAGTTTTCAGCTCATTGAGTAATTCAATATTCTTACTAATGTGTTTTTCTACTATATCTCGCATTATTCACACCGCTAATCACTACTCAGGAGAACTGGATATTTTTCCCCTTGCTTCCCTCTTCCTTATCGCCTTCCTCCGTAACAATTCTATTGACATAAATTCTTATTGCACCAACCTCTTCTATTCCGAGAACTCCCTTGACCTGTGATTTGACCATCTCCTGGATTCTCACTGTTACCTGAGGAATACTTATACCTGCTCCTACAGAGACGCGGTTAAGAAATTCAAGCCCTCTTTTCCCCACAGCAACTTTTGGTCTGAGTTCCTTTACTCCGTCAATCTGGCGCGAAGCTTTCCGCAGGAGTTCCTCAATTGCGCTGAATGTTATTCTGACTTCCCCTTCCGGATTCCGTATGGAAATCGCCTGCTCAGGACGCGCATTCTGGACAGCGACAAAGATCACTACCAACCCGAGAAAAAGCATTGCGCCACCGATTACACCTGTTAAAAATTCCCTGCCAAAAAGCAAACCGGATATATCAAGCAGACCGAAACTAGCGGCAAGAAGTCCCCCGCCAATAACAAGCAAAAGCAAAGTTGCCAGCACATTCAAAAGTTTACCAAGACCTTTCATTTCTCTTCCTCCTTTATTTCTCCCTCATCCGTCGGGAAATGAATTCCCTGAACACTGACATCAACACTTCTGACATTCCTCCCCGCCATCTGTTCAACTTTTCTTTTCACACTCATTTGAATCTCTGAACAAACATCGGGAATATTCACACCATAGTCAACTACTATTGACAGAGCAATATTGATATCTTCCTCTCCTACTTCCACCTTTACACCCTTCTCAAGACTCCTCTTCCCCAGCATCTTTGCAAGTCCGTCAACAACACCTCCGCTCATACCCGCAACACCTTTAACCTCAGTCGCGGCACGACCAGCAATTACAGCAATGACTTCATTGTTAATTTTTATCCCACCTATTGCGTTCTCTTCCTTTTTCATATTGCCTCCCTATCTTCCTTTCTGTTCTCCAAGAAATTCATCAAGGAAACCTGTATGCAACCTGCCATTTACAAAAAGCGGGCTATTAAATATATGACGATGGAGGGGAATTGTAGTTTTCACACCTTCTATAACATATTCTTCAAGAGCCCGCCTCATCCGTGCGATTGTTTCAAACCTGTTTTCACCATAGGCTATTAACTTGGCAATCAGAGAGTCATAGTACGGAGGAATTGCATATTCAGAGTAGACATGTGTATCCACTCTTATCCCTGGACCTCCAGGCACATTATATGCCCGTATCTTACCGGCACATGGGGTGAACCCATTCTCTGCATCTTCAGCATTGATCCTACACTCAATAGCTGAACCATGTATACATATATCTTCCTGCCTGTGCTGGAGTTTTTCTCCTGTGGCAATTCTAATCTGTTCTTTCACAATGTCAATTGATGTGACCATTTCCGTTACCGGATGTTCGACCTGAAGGCGCGTATTCATCTCAATAAAATAGAATTTTCCATTTTTATCAACGAGAAATTCAATCGTCCCAACTCCCGCATAATTAATTGCTCTCGCCCCGCGAATTGCAGCTTCAGCCATTCTCCGACGCAGCTTCTTATCAATATTCGGCGCAGGAGATTCTTCAATCAATTTCTGATGCCTCCTCTGAATTGTGCAGTCCCTCTCACCTAAATGGATGACCTTACCATGCTCATCAGCCAGAATCTGAAACTCAATATGGCGCGGTTGGTCTATATACTTTTCTATGTAAACACGGGAGTCTCCGAACGATGCTTCTGCCTCTGACTGTGCTATCAGAAACGCATTTGCAAGACGAATATCATTATGCGCAACTTTCATTCCCTTCCCGCCGCCACCCGCAGCCGCTTTTACTATGACTGGATACTGAATTTCCCTGGCAATTTTCAATGCAGTTTCTCTATCCTTCACAGGCCCATCACTACCGGGTATCACAGGAATACCTGCCTCTTTCATTCTCTTTTTAGCAAGCGTTTTATCCCCCATCAGCTTCATAATCCCTGGTGGTGGTCCTATAAACTTTATCTGGCATGATTCGCACACTTCTGCAAAGTGAGGATTTTCCGAGAGGAAACCATAGCCTGGATGTATTGCCTCAACATCCGTAATTTCAGCCGCACTGATAATGCCCGGTATGTGCAGATAACTTTTACTACTTGAAGGCGGTCCAATGCAAATATCCTCATCAGCATATCTTACATGCAGTGAATCTGCATCCGCCTCTGAATAGACAGCAACAGTGGCAATCCCCATCTCTTTACAAGCTCTTATTATTCTGAGAGCTATCTCACCGCGATTTGCAATCAAAATCTTCCGAAACATCTACTTAATCTCTATGAGAAACATAGGTTGGTCGAACTCAACAGCCTGCCCGTTTTCTACAAGTATCTCTTTAATCCGGCCATTAACTTCAGATTTTATCTCATTCATTAACTTCATCGCCTCAATAATACAGATAACCTGCTCTTTCTGTATTTCATCTCCCTCTTCGACAAACGGGTCTGCATCAGGGGCAGGAGCTCTATAGAATGTGCCTACCATTGGAGATTTAATCTCAATAAGATTTCCCCCCTTAACTTCTTCTTCCTTTACTTTTTCGGAGGGAGAAATCTGAGATGGAACTACAACATGTTGCTGACTGATTTCTCCTGCAACCCCTTTCTTCAATCTGATCTTCATACCCTGTCTCTCCACATCAAGCTCGCTGATATTTGTTTCTTCGAACATAGCAATAATTTCTTTTAATTCTTTTAGATTCATTACACTCTCTCCACATATTCCCCACTGCGAGTATCAACCCGCACAATATCACCCTTACTCATGAAGAGTGGAACCTGGATCCCGGTGCCTGTTTCAAGGCGGGCGGGTTTCGTCCCTCCGGAAACTGTATCTCCGCGCACTCCAGGTTCGGTTTCCAGAACCTCAAGTTCCACAAAGATGGGAAGTTCTATACTGAAAACATTCCCTTTATAAACAAGAGCTGTACAAACATCATTCTCTTTTAGATACTTTCTCGCATCACCGACCTGACTATCTGTAAGAATCAACTCCTCATAATTTGTCTGGTTGAGAAAATAGTACAGGTTATCAGCTCTGTATAAATACTCAATTTCTCTTTTATCAAGATAAGCTTTATCTATTTTCTCCCCTGCGCGGAAACTTTTATCAAGAATCGCACCAGTCTTTAGATTCTTCAACTTTGTTTTCAGGAAAGCTCCCCCCTTACCCGGTTTGATATGCTGGTAATCTACTATGGAGAGAAGCTCCCCATCCAACTCAATCACAAGACCAGCTCTGAAATCACTTGTCGTAGCCATTTTTTAATTCACACCATGTTCCCCGAGTATTCTCCTGTAATTCTACTATTCCCCTTGGGGAATGGGTCAGGAGTTCTGCACCGCTCCTCTTCACGAGAACCATATCCTCTATCCTTATACCGAACTCACCCATTATATATATTCCTGGCTCAATAGTAACAACCATATCTTCCTTTATTATATCTTTACTCCCTAAACCAATCCTGGGATATTCATGAACCTCAAGTCCAACTCCATGCCCGAGCCCATGCCCGAGAGAAAAGTGGGCTTCTTCAATCATCCCGCGCGCAATAGAATCCAATTTTGATGCTTTTATGCCAGATTTTATATTCCTGAGAGCTTCCTTCTGGGCTTCAAGGACTAATTTGTAAATTCTTCTCTGTTCGCGGTTCATTCTACCCAGACAAACTGTCCTTGTCAAGTCGGAACGGTATCCTTTCCACAGAATACCCATATCCAGAAGAACAATATCCCCCTTCTTTAAAGTTCTTGAAGATGGTCTGCCATGGGGAAGCGAAGACCTTGGACCTGAAAGAAAAATAATTTCAAAGGAGACATCTGCACCTTTTCTCTTCTTTATAAAATACTCCAGTTCTATGGCAATTTCCCTCTCTTTCCTACCGGGCTTCAGTATTCCAAGCGCATAAGAGAAAACATCATCGGTAATTTCTGCCGCTGCCTTAAGCAATTCTTTTTCAGAACTGCTTTTCACAGCTCTCAGCCCCTCCACCCACCCCTTTACAGGAATAAGTCTACATTTCAACTTATCCTTCAATTCCTGAAACTTAGAAAAAGAAATGGAATCCGATTCAAATCCAACTTGCTTCCTTTTGAGTAGTTTTGCAGCTGTTTCAACAAGTGACTTCTCTATACGAACCACTTCCCAGTCATCCATCTGGAGACCTGCCTGCTCAAAATATCTAAAATCTGTTAGAAGGAATTTTGAATCTTGAGTGATAATGCCAGCTCCGCTTCCGGTAAAATTTGTTAAGTAGCGCAGGTTAGTCTTATTCGTGATGAGCAGAGCATCTATCTTTGCCCTCTTCATTTTTCTTCTGATTTTTTCAACTCTGCGAGCCATGCTTCCACCTGCTCCAACATCTGCTGTAATTTAGCCCTTTCGCTCCCCCGGTATATTGCATCTTTACACTTAAATGTAAGTATATATTCTTCCCTCGCTTTCTCATGCATTCCTGCAAGATGATATAATCTGCCTAATTGCATATGATATTTCGGAAGAACCGGATAGCAGGATACTGCATTTTGCATCTCAAGAGTTGCCCTCTCCATAAGTTTTTTGTTCTGTCCCCGACCTTTAAACCAGTAAAGCAGAGACAGTTTGCTATGATAAGCTGCCATACACGGATTATACTCTACCGCAATCTCATGGGATTCTATTGCTCTATCCAGCCAGATTCGCCCCTTTTTCCCTTCATATAAAAGACCAAGTTGAAAATGATATTTCGCATGCCTCGGACAATATTCAACAGCCCTTTTCAAAAGAGATATGGATTTATCTATCTCCCCCTTTTTTGCATAAACAAGGGAGTGTCCAAAACATCTCTCCCCTAACATTGGTCTTCTTACAGCCCACATCATACATACTGTTAGGGTTAAAATAACTATTGTCAAGAACCACTTCATTCCTTTTCTAACAGAAAACCGAAAGGGTGGTAGGTTTTCCCTAACTTCTATGAGCCCGAGAAACACAAGCACTATCATCGTTATTCCTGGAACGTAGAACCCAAAATCTACAAAGCTGTGAATCATGAAACCGATTACACCGGCGAAACACCCGAGAATAAGTATTCTATCTTCCTCCCCAATGATGATAAGTTTGTACCCTCTTTTCAGGAACCTTATCCATATCCAGAGGAAAGCAAGTAACCCAACCACACCTGTTTCTACAAGTACCTGCAGATAATTGTTATGCGCCATCTGTGTTTCTCTGCCCAGCAAAAGTCTATACTTAGAATATATAGTGCCAAAAGTCCCGGGACCGGAGCCAAGTAAAAAGTAGTCTTTTACCATGGATGGAACTGATTTCCAGTAGCCAAGACGAACATCAAAAGAACCAATAAATCCTGAAAAACTCGCTTGCGGCAAACAATTAAATACAATAAGAAGCGCAAATACGAGGATAGATAAAACCACCCCGATGATTACTTTATATTTCCCTGCGCCCCGTATTACAGTCAACCATATAAAAATAAATACCAGCATTGATAGAAGGGCGGAAAGCCACCCTCCTTTGGAAAACGTCAGGATTAGACAGAAGAAAATAAGCAGGGAAACAAAACCATAGAATATTTTCTTAAAAAGAGAACGAGTCACAAAACTCATTGAAATGCTGAGAGGCATGACAAGGAGAAGAAATCCGGCAAGCGCTGGTGGAAATACAAAAGTTGAGAAAGCTTTATCAGTCCCTAACCGCATCATGAATTCCGGTGGATATTCATTGGAATAGAATTTTGCCACTATATTACGGGTTTCCTCAAGGCCGTGAAAATATTGGTATATCCCGTAGATGCATACGAGGGAAGTGCTCAGGAAGAGTGCGAAAATAACCACACGCCTCGCTTCCTGCGTTCTGAGATTATTGGTAACCAGGAAAAAGAGCAGAACATAACTCATAAACCGGTAAATAAAATTCAAGCTTACTGCACTATTCACAGAGCTCAGGGATGACACACTGAGGAGCAAAAAAAAAGTCACTAATGGAATGTCAAGATACGTTCTGAAAAAGGTCTGCTCTCTCCAGCATATATATAAGAGCCATATAGCAGACAGAATGAGAATCGTACTCTGAATGTAAGTATTTGACCAGGGATATGTTAAGCCTGAGATAAGCGGACGAAAGAAGATAACTATCGACAAACCCGCAACAAAAAAATTCGCCGCTTTCCTCATAATTAGCCTTCAGCTTTCAGTCCTCAGCTTTCAGCTTAAAAAATCTCTTGCTGACAGCTGATGGCTGATGACTGACAACTCAATGGTTCTTCCGCACCGCAAGTTCAAGAGATATAATTATCCCGAAGATAGCAACAGCCTGCACCAGGATTACAAAAGCTCCCCAGGCTTGCACATTCCTGAGCAGAATTGCATTGATCCCAACACAGAAACTCACAAGATATACAAGAAGCACGGCCTGTCTTTGTGTTAAACCGAGACTGACCAATCTGTGTGAGAAATGTCTCTTATCAGCCTCAAATATGGACTGCCTGGATTTAAGACGAAGGTATATCACTGAGAAAGTATCAAATATTGGAACTCCAAGAATAAGAATTGGCATAATAACAGGGAATAATGTTGTACTCTGTTCAGAATAGTAGGTATTGAGCACTGTCAGCGAGGCAAGAGTATAACCAAGAAAGAGACTGCCAGCATCTCCCATAAAAATACTTGCTGGATGGAAATTGTACCTCAGAAAACCTACAAGAGTGCCCCCAAAAGCTATAAGAATAGCAGATACAAAAAGTTGTCCCTGCTGAAGAGCTGTGATGAAGAAAATAATTGTTGCTATTACGCCAACACCCGCTGAAAGTCCGTCCATGTTATCAAGCAGGTTGAAAGCATTTGTAATCCCGACTATCCAGATAACGGTAATGAGGCCGCTGAAATATATATTGGGAATGAAAAGACTTGCCCTGATGCCAAAACATACTAAAAGGAGTGCCAAAAGTATTTGCCCTGTTAGCTTTATTCTGAATCTGAAGTTGTATAAATCATCCAGGAGCCCGAGGAGCATCATTAACGTTGCCCCGACGAGAATAATTCCTAATCTTCCACAGACAACCGGTGCGCCTCTCAAATCTCCCATCACGGTAACGGGCAGAAGAGAGGAAAATACAGGATTTTTCACCAGAATACGCACAAAAACCATATTCACAAGAACTGTCGCGACAAATGAAAAGCAAATTGCCACTCCTCCAAGAAGTGGTTTTGGTATCCGGTGTATTTTCCTTTCAGCTGGCTGGTCAAATTTTCTGAACCTCAGAGCAACTTTTCGGAAAAGTTTCGTCAGCAGCAGAGATGAAAAAAGAGAGAAAAGAAATATGTAAAGGTAAATCCAGTTCCACATGAGCTAAGCCCTCGTCTTCCTGAAATATTCAATTACCTTCTCAAGAATCATATCCAGGTTGTAGTGCGGTTTATAACCGATGAGACTATGAATCTTGCCTGTGTCAGGCACACGATGACGCATATCTTCGAATCCTTTCTCATATGCTTCTTCATAAGGGATATAAATTATATCCGAGTTACTCCCCGTCAACTTAATTACTTTCCTCGCAAGGTCTTCTATCGTGGTTGCAGTCTCACTCCCTATATTGAAGATTTCACCGATAGCCTTTGGCTCCTCAACAAGACTAATGATTGCCCTGACGGTATCCTCAATATAACAGAAACTTCTCGTCTGTTTCCCATCGCCATAAATAGTTACCGGCTCGTTTGAAAGAGCCTGCTTTACAAATCTTGGAATGACCATACCGTATTTCCCTGTCTGCCTCGGACCGCAGGTATTGAAAAGCCGCCCGATAACAACCGGCAACTCCTTCTCTCTGTAATACGCTAAACACAGGAACTCATCCAGGGCCTTACTGCATGAGTAACTCCAGCGCCCGATAGTCGTGGCACCCACAACCCTGTCACTATCTTCCTTAAAAAAACCATCTTCAGTCTTACCGTAAACTTCCGATGTGGAACTCAGGAACACTTTTCTCTTAAACTTACTCGCAAATTCAAGCACAATTTCTGTCCCCTTCACATTTACTTCAATTGACCTCACAGGATTATCAATGACAAATTTAACCCCGACTGCCGCCGCAAGATGATAAATCACCTCACACCCCTTAATCAACTCACCCATCAACTTCTCACTTAGAATTGTCCCCTCCACAAATGAGAACTTTTTATCTTCGGAAATTTCACTGAGATTTCGTCTATTCCCAGTTGAAAGGTCATCAATGACCACAACCTCATCTCCCCGCTTGATGAGCGCTTCCGCTAAATGTGACCCGATGAAACCTGCTCCCCCTGTAACAAGTGCTTTCACTCTTTCTTCTCCTTTAATCTGTCAACAGCCTCCTTTGCTCTCTCAGCCCACCTGCTCCCGGGACGCTTTCTGAGCAATTCCCTATACCCACTAACGGCTTTCTTCACCTCCCCGGTCTTTTCATGCCACCTTGAACAATAATAAAGCAGACCGTCGCTAAAGATAAAAGCAAGAATTAAAATCAAACAAAGAAAAAGAAACAATCTCCTGAGTCTTGCTATCATATATATCTCCGTTAACAACCTGAGGTATTGTCAAAAATCTTCTGGCAACTCTTCCTTAACTTTCTAACTCCTATTAATGTGGGAAAGGTCTCCAGACCTTGGCTTGTTCGCACAAACTCCCGTTTTTACTTCCTCAATAGCTTATTAAACTCATCTACTGAGATATAAGCATCTCTTATCAATGCCCGCAATAAACCACGATCAAGCACCTTATGTTCAGGAATAGACAAAGTAGTTCTCATTCCCTGCTTCTTCATCACAATATGCCTGCTTCTTGCCCGACGCTCAATATACCACCCTGCTTTCTCAAATGTGCTTACTGCCTCCTTCCCTGAGATAGCCGGCAGGCGCGCCATTATATTACTACCTCCATAACTCCGACTTCTTTTTCTTTTCTGGATAGAGATTCTTCATCTAATACTGATAAACAACCTCTTATGGCATCCTTAATATTCTCAATTGCCTCCTCAATAGTACTGCCCTGCGAATGGCAGCCGGGAATCGCCGGACAATGAACCACAAAACCAGAATCTTCACCTTTCTCAATAGTCACTCTATAAACCATCTTCTTACCCTCCCATTTATAACGGTACTGTAAAAAACCTCTTGTCTATTTCTTCATACGCCTGTCATTCCCGTGAAGCTTGTCCCTGTGAAAACAGGGGAATGACATTTCTATGCTAATCCAGCAGAGCAAGCTCTGCCACTACAATTCTTAATTCGTAATCCTTAACTTTTAATTGTATCCGTGTTCATCTGCGGTTTCATTTTTCAACAGCTTCTGATACAGAGCATCTATCTTATCCACCATTGTTTCCGTCCTGAAAGCAGGGTCAATGAATTTGCGGCCCGACTGCTCCAACTTTCCAACATCAGACAACGCATTAAGTATAGCTTGAGAGAGTGCACTGACATTTTCGGGCGGAACGATGAATCCCGTTTTCCCCGGTATAACCACCTCACCTGCTCCATCTACATCAAAACTGACGACAGGTTTCCCGCAGGCTATTGCCTGGGGTAATACCCTTGCAAGCCCCTCACGAAGTGATGTATGAACCAGAATGTCCATAACAGAAATTAAAAGCGGAATATCTTCCCTTTTGACCAACCCTGTGAAAATAAACTTGTCTCTTAATCCGAGCTGTTCTATCTCTAACTCCAATTTCTCCTTCAAAATTCCATCTCCGACCAATAGAAATTTGACATTCGGAGAAACCTTTACAACTTCAGGTGCGGCTCGTATAAGATACTTATGCCCCTTAAGCGGGAAGAAACGCCCTATTTTCCCGATGACTTTCTCTCCTTCCTTTATACCAAGCTCTCTTTTCTTTCTTAGAATATCACCCTTCACTCGGAGGAAAGGGGTTAAATCCATCCCGCTATATATCGTGATAAATTTCCCATCGCCTGCAATACCCGCTGATATTGCTTTCCTCTTCATAGCTTCACACACTGTAATTATCTTATCAGTAAATAAGCCGGCAAACCTCTCTAATATTATATAGAAGAAGTTTAAAAACTTATTCTGATATGGGTGGAAAGGCAATCCGTGTATGGTGTGGACAATAACTTTTGCTCCCGCTAATTTGCCTGCAAGACGTCCTAAAATCCCCGCTTTTGAACTATGCGTGTGGACGATGTCAAATCTCTCTCTCAACATAAGGAAATACAACTTCAAGAAGCTTACGAAATCAAGGATTGGGTTTATTTCCCTTCGCATCTCCGGTATCAGGATAAGTTCTGCTTTGAGTCTCCTTGCTTCATCCATCAGACTTCCTTCAGGTCCAATTGGAGGTCCGGTTGCAAGACATACATCTTCACCCTTTTCAGAAAGCCCCCTAACAGTTGCAATTGTATTCTCCTGTGCACCGCCAACTATCAACCTTGTTATCACATGAAGAACCTTAATCTTTTCTCTCAATTTCAATGTATGCTTTCTTTATCTTCTCAGCGAGAATAATTATAACTCAGAAAGGTTGTGTTTGAAAAGACAAAAATCCTTGCTGTCCCTGGCTGTCACAGCAAGGCTCTGGCTGGCGATTACTGACGAGACAAAAGATCAGGTGGTTTTTTCTTCTTCTACAGATTCTACAGGATATACCTCGCCAAATATGCGTGCACAAATAAGATGAAGATAGAAGAAGAGAAATGGAAAAAGTATCCAGCCGATGATTATCAATCCAAGAAGGAAACATACAATATATCCCGCGACGAAAAGTCCAATGGCTATAAGATAGGCAGAACCATAATCTTTGATGGTGCCCTTGATCTTCTCCTGGATAACTTTCCATGCAAAAGCAGATTTTATGTCATCTGTCGCAACATAATGGCAGATTGCCATTGGCAGGATGAAACAAGCTCCGAGCCAGGTAATAGCGGCAATAAATATTATGAACGCTCCACACGCCCAGCCAAGCGCACATCTGCCACCAACCGTCATCCCGACCATAAAAATCAGAGCCGGGATAAGCATATAGGCAAGACTGATTACAAAATATATTATCCCATCGCTGAAGAGTTTTCCCCAGTCAGACCATTCGGGCAAAATCCCCTCCTTTTTCTTTATTACGTTTTTGAGCAGATTCACGATATACCCCATCCCGCAAAAAGAAAGAACTGGCACAGCACTTACAACACCGCCTATAGCTATCTTCGCCATCCACTGTTTATCCTGAAGCGGCGCTTTTAACAACTCACCAATTTTAACCATTTTTCAATCCTCCCCTTTTAAAAAACTATTTTCACTGCACCTGTAACCTGAATTGCTTCCTCTGTCCCGATTGCCGGTTCCGGCTCAAAATAAGAAGCCAATAGCGTGAATTCAACATCTTCTGTATATTCATAACTTAACTTCAAATCAATCTCCGTACCAAAATCATCACTTCCGGAGACTTTCTCATCTCTGTTTAATATATAGTAATCCAGGGCGAGAGATGTTGCATCCGTCAACTTACCACCAAGTTTAACATTTAGAATCTTAGCATTTGTATTGACGCCAAGATTACTATTCACTTCATTAATCTCGCCGTAGATTTCATCTTCATACAGAGGGTCAAACTGCTCATAATCGCCCGTAGTTGCAGCAGGATTTGCCTCTCCCGTCATAACTATGTAGTTTGCGCCAATGTATGGCTCCTCAATGAAACATACTCTCCCTTCAGAAGTGTAAAGAGCGCCAAGATAACCACCAAGGGCGTTTAGGTCCCGCGTACTGCTGTAATCTCCCATCTCAGGAACAATTTCAGCTTTCAAACTAAGCCCCGGGATGGCAATAATCTCCGATTCTCCTCTCACGCTGAATGCAATGGTTTTAGAATCATTATCACTATCCGTCTTATAAAATATACCGAAGGCAAGAGTCGCTGTGTTAAGATACTCATATATTAGATTAATTCCGTGCAGATTGACATCGCTTTTATCATAACCTCCATCAATCAATGCAGTGAACATATCCAGAGTAAACGGGTCAAGTAAAAAAGATGCCCTCACTGCATCAAAAGCTTTTCTTGGACTTCTCTCATATGTTACGTCTCTGTATGTGTTATTCCGTCCTATCAGGAAACCTTCTCCATACAACAGCTCCTGGCGTCCGATAATAATTGTAGCCGGACTTCCCCATGCCTCGCTCAAGACAAGGTAGGCTAAATCGAGGTCTATCTGCGTCGTATTCTCTTCTCTCGCCTTACCGGTAAGCGGGTCAATGGTTGTAACACCTTCCGCTCCCAAATCCCTTTCTCCGATAATTCTTACATAAGCACTCACATACGGGGATGGTTTTCCTTCAACATATGCCCTGACATATGAATCAAACCAGTCTTCACTTTTAGATGCAGCCTGTGTCAACCCAAAATCTTTGCGGTAAATACCTCTCACTTGAATATCGCCGCCAACTTCAATATCAAACTGAGCTGAACTATAGGTACAAATGCCAAAGATTAAAACCACAGATATAAGCTTTTTCATAAATTATCCCCCAAAAAAATACAGCGACCAACGTTCACTATTTAATTTTACCCTAAAAAACTTTCCTGTCAATACTTTTTTAAAGATGTCCCTTTTGTATCCGTGAGATAAATTCAGGTATGACTTCAAAAAGGTCGCCAACAATTCCATAAGTTGCAACCTTAAAAATTGGCGCATCAGGGTCCTTATTAATTGCAACAATGATATCAGAACTCTGCATGCCTATGAGATGCTGAATTGCACCTGATATACCACAGGCAATATATATTTTTGGTTTTACTGTCTTACCTGTCTGCCCAACCTGATGTGAATATGGAATCCAACCGGCATCAACAGTTGCACGTGAAGCTCCAACAGCCGCACCGAGTTCCCTTGCAAATTCCCTTATGAGGCCGAATTTTTTTGCCTCGCCCAACCCCCTCCCACCTGAAACAATTATATCTGCTTCTGCCAGATTCGCAGTCTCTTCTCTTTCCTGGACCTCTTTCAAAATTTTCGTTCTGCTCGTAAGTTTGCCGTCAAAATTTTTCCTGATTATTTTCCCCCGATGAGTCTCATCCCGTTTTGCTTGAGCCATCACCTTATGCCGGACTGTTGCCATCTGAGGCCGGTTTTCCGGACAGATGATTGTAGCCATAATGTTACCGCCAAATGCAGGGCGCGTCTGAAGAAGAAGTTTTCTCTTCTCCTCAATCTCAAGACCTGTGCAGTCAGCTGTTAAGCCTGTTTTCAACCTTGTAGCCACCTTTGGCATAAAGGAACGTCCGACGGAGGTAGCCCCACACAGAACAATCTCAGGTTTGTATTCCAGGATAAGTTCAGCCAACACCTGCGTATATGGGTCATCGTTGAAGTCTTTAAGGGCAGGGCCCTCCACAAGATATACTGTATCAGCTCCATGGGATATTAGTTCATGTGCAGATTGCTCAATTGTCTCACCCAGAAGGACAGCAGAAAGTTCTGCGCCAAGTTTATCGGCAAGTTTCTTCCCTTCTCCAAGAAGTTCATATACAACAGGTGCAACTTCTCCGTCCCACTGTTCAGCAAACACCCATACCCCACTATACCCTTCAGGAATTTTCCTTTGACTTTTTTCTCTGGTGATAAGAATTGCACCTTTTGGACAAGCCTCAACACAGGCCCCGCAAAGGTTGCAGTTATCTCCTATAACTGCAATCTTTTCAACTACTTCAATTGCGCCGTACGGACAACTCTTTATGCAGAGTTCACATCCCGTACATTTCTCAGTAATAACTTTTATACCCATATTAAACGAGCTTTGTTTCTTTTAGCCTCTCAATAAGTGCAGCTACCTGCTCTTCTACCGCACCTTGAAGGATTTCCCCACCCTTGCGCGGTTCCGGCGTAAATATACGGATAACCTGAGTTGGTGAACCATCTAAACCAAACCTTCCAGTATCTCCGCCGAGTTTCTCAACATCCCACACAGAAATATTTGTCTTCTTCGCTTTTAACATCCCCCTGAGAGACGGAAGCCTCGGTTCATTTATCTCCTTCACAACCGTGATAAGAGAAGGCAGACTCATCTCAATAATCTGGTAACCGGTCTCCATCAATCTTTCAGCTCTGATGTAACCTTCTCTAATCTCTTCAATCTTACGCACGTAAGCGATGAATGGAATACCCAGCATCTCTGCTATACCAGGTCCCACCTGCGCAGTATCCCCGTCTATAGCCTGCTTTCCGCAAATAACAAGATCAAACCTGCCCATCTGCCTGATTGCTCTTGAAAGGGCATAGGAGGTTGCAAGCGTATCTGAACCTGCAAAAGCTTTATCGCTGAGAAGCACCCCGGAATCCACTCCCATCGCTATTGCTTCTCTCAGAGCCTGCTCTGCCTGAGGAGGACCCATTGTAAGAACTGTCACCCCACCTCCACATTTTTCTCTTATCCTTATACCTTCTTCAAGAGCGTATGTATCAAAAGGATTAATTATAGCCGGAACACCCTCGCGCACAAGCGTGTTCGTCTTTTCATCTATTCTTATTTCCGCTGTTTCAGGAACCTGCTTTATACACACTATGATATTCATTTCTTCGATGCCGCTTCTTTGATTAAGTGAAGTGCAATGATATTGCGCTGAATCTGGTTTGTCCCTTCATAAATCTGGGTAATCTTGGCATCCCGCATCATTTTCTCAACAGGGTAATCTTTCATATACCCATATCCGCCAAAGATCTGGACTGCATCAACTGTAACCCGCATACACATATCAGATGCAAAAAGTTTACTCATGGCAGATTCTTTTGCAGCATCTTTTGCGCCGCTATCTATCATCCTTGCTGTCGCATAGACTAAAGCCCTTGCGGCTTCAACATGAGTAGCCATATCCGCAAGCATATGCTGTATAGCCTGGAATGAAGAAATTTTCTGCCCGAACTGAACACGCTCCCTTGCATAATCAACTGCAGCATCAAGTGCCCCCTGCGCTATCCCGACAGCCTGAGCCCCGATACCAGGTCTTGAAGCATCAAATGTCCTCATTGCTATGATGAATCCCATCCCTTCTTTCCCTAAGAGATTTTCAGCAGGGACCTCGCAATCCTGGAAAACAAGTTCCCTCGTAGCCGAGGCGCGGATACCCATTTTCTTTTCTTTCTTCCCAAAGTCAAACCCCGGTGTACCTTTTTCAACGATAATAGCGCTTGCTCCCCTGTTTCCTCTCTTTTTATCAGTCATTGCAATTACTGTGTAAATTTCAGCTTCCCCTCCATTTGTTATCCACTGTTTTGTCCCATTAATTACGTATTTATCTCCCTTTCTCACCGCAGTAGTTTCAATACCTGCCGCATCAGAACCCGCATTAGCTTCTGTAAGTCCGAATGCAGCTAATTTCTCACCACTGGCTATCTTGGGCAAGAACTCTTTCCTCTGGGTTTCATTTCCGAAAAGAAGAATCGGGAAACTTCCCAGAGCAGATGCTGCGTAACTGACAGCAACTCCACTGCATATCCTGCTGAGTTCCTCAGTTACAAGACACAGTTCAAATGTCTTCCCGCCAAGCCCCCCATATTCTTCTGGAAGGAAAACCGCAAATAAATCAGCCTGCGCAAGTTCCTTCATTATTTCCCAGGGAAACTCTTCTTTTTCATCAAGTTCTGCCGCAACTGGAGCTACTTTCTCCTCTGCAATTCGCCTGGCAAGCTCTCTAACCATCTTCTGTTCTTCTGTAAGGAAATAGTCCATGATTATCCTCCCTCACCCAATATATATTCCCATGCATTCTGCGCTGCAGCTTTCTCTGCTTCTTTCTTACTTGTTCCTCTTCCCCTGCCCCAGACAATACCTTTCAAACTTACAGTAACTTCAAAGGATTTCTCATGTTCTGGTCCCTCGGTAGAGATAACATGATAGTCAGGAATAAACCCGTATTCGGACTGCGCATACTCCTGTAACATACCTTTATAATCCCTCCCAAAACCATTGTGGGAAACTTTCCCAATTTCATCTTCCAGCTGCTTCACCACAAATGAACGGCATTGCTCAAGGTTACCGTCAAGATAAATAGCCGCAACAACCGCCTCAAAAGCATCTGCAAGAATGGATGGTCTTTTTCTCCCGCCGCTTGTCTCCTCCCCCCTGCCAAGCAGAAGATACTTCCCAAGTTCTATTTTAATTGCTCTTCCTGCAAGGGTTGGTCTTGAAACAACAACCGCCTTGATGGTTGACAGTTTCCCCTCAGGATAGTCCGGGAAGCGAGTATAAAGGTATTCGCTGATTAACATTCCAATAATTGCATCGCCGAGAAACTCTAATTTTTCATTTTCAGTTCCGCCTACCTCATTAACAAACGATTTATGGGTAAGAGCACAGTCAAGAAGGTTTGGGGTTTTAAAGAAATAATTGATTTTTTTCTGAAACTGGATTAGTTTCTTTTCCCTGCTGCTATCCTTCATACTTCTTCATGATAAGTACGGCATTATGTCCGCCGAAACCGAGGGAGTTGGACATAACAACCTTGACATCTTTCTTTATGGCAGTGTTTGGAACATAGTTCAGGTCACAATCCGGGTCAGGGTACTCATAATTTATCGTCGGGTGAATGATACCTTTTTCAAGAGCGAGGATACAGGCAGCAACTTCCGCACCACCAGAAGCTCCAAGCAGATGCCCTGTCATTGATTTAGTTGAACTGATGAAAAGTTTGTAAGCCTGTCCGCCAAAAACCTTTTTTATCCCAATCGTTTCAAATTTGTCATTGAGAGGAGTTGAGGTGCCATGCGCATTGATGTAATCCACATCTTCAGGGTTGAGCCCGGCATCTGAGAGAGAGGCTTTCATCGCTCTTACAGCACCCTCACCACCAGGAGCAGGAGCAGTTATATGATGAGCATCTCCTGTCCTCCCATAACCAACAATTTCAGCATATATGTGCGAATTCCTGTGGAGTGCATGCTCTAATACTTCAAGGACAACAACTCCTGCCCCTTCTGCAATGACAAACCCATCACGTTCCCTGTCAAAAGGTCTGCTCGCTTTCCCAGGTTCATCGTTTCTCGTAGACAACGCCTTCATTGCGCAGAACCCCCCCACTGACATAGGAGTTACTGCAGCCTCGGTTCCACCTGCAAGCATTACATCTGCATCTCCATACTGAAGTATACGGAACGAATCGCCAATTGCGTGTGTCCCGCTGGCGCATGCAGTGGCAACACATGAATTAGGCCCCTTTAACCCGAGACGTATGGAAACCTGCCCTGAAGCCATATCAACAATGAGCATTGGAATGAAGAAAGGTGATATCCGTCCAGGGCCTTTTTCAACTAGGATAGTATGCTGTTTTTCAATGGTGGATAACCCTCCAATCCCGGAACCAATGAGAACCCCAATTTTGTTAGTGTCCTCATTTTCAACCTTTATCTTAGAATCATTGAGAGCCTCAGTTGCAGAAACAACGGCAAACTGGACAAATCTATCCATCCTTTTCAGGTCTTTGGTATCAATCCACCCGGACGGGTCAAAATCCCTGACTTCACCTGCAATCTGGGAACTGAATTTAGATGGGTCAAAACTCTCTGTTCTTCCAACGCCACATTTCCCCTCGGCGAGAGATTTCCAAAAAGTTTCTTTACCACTGCCTATGGGTGTAACAACCCCTATGCCCGTAATAACTACTCTGTTCTTAGCCACAAGACATGCCTCATTTCGACCGGCAAAAACCCCGAACTCTACTTTGTATCATGAATCATACCAACCACTCATTCCGATTGGGCATGTTCTTCAATGTATTCAATTGCCTGACCAACCGTGGTGATTTTCTCCGCATCTTCATCAGGTATCTCAATATCAAACTCCTCCTCCAGAGCCATGACAAGTTCTACAGTGTCAAGCGAGTCAGCACCAAGATGGTCAATGAATGAAGCTTCCGGTGTTACCTGTTCCGGATTCACACCAAGCTGGTCAATTATAATTTTCTTCACCCTCTCTTCTACTCCCATGCTCTTCACCTCCTCTACATGACCATTCCACCATCAACACTTATTACCTGTCCCGTAATATAGGAAGACATCTCGGAGACAAGGAACAGAACAACTCTCGCCACTTCTTCAGGTTCTCCCCATCTGCAAAGCGGGATATTGGAAAGCATCTTCTTTTTTATCTCTTCCGGCAACTTTTCTGTCATCTGTGTTGCAATGAAACCAGGCGCAACTGCATTGACATTGATGTGCCAGGGAGCTAATTCCTTAGCGGCTGATTTTGTCAACCCAAGAATTCCGGCTTTAGATGCAGCATAGTTTGCCTGACCTGTGTTACCCACAAGGCCAATAATAGAAGATATGTTCACAATTCTTCCGGATTTCTCCTTCATCATTGGTTTTGCGCAAGCTTTCATCCAATTAAATACACCTGTCAGATTCGTACTAATCACATCATCCCACTGTGACCGCTTCATTCTCACAAGGATGGCATCCTTTGTTATCCCCGCATTGTTAACAAGTATATCTATGCGATTAAATTTGTCAAGACTTTTAGTTACTGCCTTCCCAATTTCCTCATCATCCGTAACATCAACTATTACTGAAAGACTCCTCCTCCCGAGAGATTCTACTTCAGCAGCTACCTCCCGCGCTTTCTCCTCATTTACATCTGAAATAATAACATCCGCTCCCTCACCTGCAAGGCACAGCGCAATAGCTCTTCCGATTCCCTGCGCAGCTCCCGTAACAAGAGCAATCTTACCTTCAACCAGCATCTTCTTCTCCTCCACATTTAGTATTAAAGATTAAGAATTAAGTTTTTGTAAGTATTCGGTGAAGTGTGTTTTCTGTCATTCCCATGAAAATGGGAATCTATTCGCTTTTGGATTCCTGCTTCCGCAGGAATGACGGGGTTCAGCTAACTTTCTCTTTTAAGCAGCCGCATGGTTCTCTCCAATGTCTTCTTGTTTTCAACACGTTCTACCTGAACATTCTTATCAATCCTCGCAAGTAATTTTGATAGCACCCTGCCCGGTCCAACTTCAATAAAAGTTTTGATACCTTCCCCAATCATCTTCCGCATTGATTCCTCCCACCGCACAGGACTTACCATCTGTCTGCGAAGAGATTGTCCCACATCTTCAGGCGAATTCACGGAATCCGCTGATGAATTTGAAATCACAGGAATCAGTGGTGAGGATATTGAAACCTTCTCCAGTACCTCAGCAAATTTCTCGCACGCCTCCTGCATAAGAGCTGAATGGAAAGCTCCACTCACAGGAAGAGGTATTACTTTCCCCCCTGCCTTCTTCACTTCGGGAATTACCCCTTCAATAGCTTCTTTCCCTCCTGATATAACAATCTGTCCGGGGCAGTTGAGATTTGCTAATTGCACAGCATCACTACAGATTTCCTCAACCTCCGAGGTCTTTAGCCCGATGACAGCAGCCATCCCTCCCGGATTACTTCTCCCGGCAGAAGCCATGAGAAGCCCCCTTTTGTAGACGAGACCTACAGCATCCCTAAAGGAAAAACTTCCTGCAATAACAAGGGAAGAGAATTCTCCGAGACTGTGTCCGGCAAGTATCTGCACATTTAAATCCGGAACTGAATCTTTCAATGCTTTCCAGCAAGCTATGCTCACTGTTAGAATCGCAGGCTGGCAATTTTCTGTTAAATCAAGCTTTGCAGATGGTCCTGAAAAACATAACTCAGCGAGGTCAAAACCTACTTCCTTTTCTGCCTCTTTGAAAACCTCCCTTGAAGAAGGACAAGTTTCATAGAATTCCTTCCCCATACCGACATATTGCGACCCCTGACCAGGGAAGATTAAAGCTACCATTCTAAGACACAGGCTCCCCACGTAAGACCACCGCCAAAAGCATCAAGGACAACAATATTTCCCTTCTTTAATTTCTCCATACGATTTGCTTCATCCAGAGCAATGGGAATACTTGCTGCAGATGTATTGCCGAAGTGATCTACATTAATATGAACTTTATCTTCAGGAATGCCTAATCTTTTGACAGCCGCATCAATAATACGGATATTTGCCTGATGCGGAATAAAAAGGTCAACATCCGCCGCTGACAAATTGCATTCGTTAAGTGCTTCAAGCGCCGCTTCCACCAGAACCCTCACTGCTATTTTGAAAAGTTCGTTTCCTTTCATTTTGATGTAGTGGAGTCCCTCCTTCACTGTCTCAAATGATGCCGGGTTTCGTGACCCCCCACCTGGTAAGTAAAGGAGATGTCCTGAACTTCCATCAGCCCCCATGGAAAAACCGAGTATTCCTCTTCCTGTCTCAACAGGCTTGAGGACAACTGCGCCTGCGCCGTCTGCCAGAAGAACACAGGTGCTTCTGTCCTTCCAATCAGTGAATTTTGAAAGAGTCTCCGCACCGATTACAAGAGCGTTCTTAAATACACCATTTGCCACAAAGTGTTTGGCGCACGCCAGCGCGTACACAAATCCAGAGCAAGCGGCAGAAACATCAAAAGCCGCATGTCCCTTAGCGCCAATCCTATCCTGCACAAAACAGGCTGTGGATGGAAAGAACATATCAGGTGTGATGGTAGCAACAATAGTCAGCTCTACGTCTTCTCCTTTAAGATTTGCCTGTTGGAGTGCTCTCTTTGCGGCTTCCACCGCAAGGTCGGAAGTCGCTGTTTTTTCATCTGCAATATGGCGTTCTCTGATACCTGTCCGCGTGCGAATCCATTCATCGCTTGTGTCAACCATTTTTTCCAGGTCAGCATTTGTCAGCACCTTTTCAGGGACATACGAACCTGTTCCAACAATTCCTACTGGTTTCAATTTCTAACCCCCTTGAACTTAGCACACCTTTGGATTTGATTTAAGGAAATTCCTATACTGCAATGGCTTCCTCAATGCGTTTATTGAGATTGTGCTCCACAAACTCTTTTGCACAAAATAGAGCATTTTTGATTGCTTTAGGTGATGAACCTCCGTGTGAGATTACACATACCCCGTTGATTCCCAGCAAAAGCGCTCCTCCATATTCAGAATGGGAAAGTTTTTTTCTGAAATTTCTATAGATGGGTTTCATGAGTAAACCCGCAAGCCTGCCGCACCAACTCGCCTTTAACTCTTCACGGAGCAGACTTTCAACCATCTCAGCAAGGAATTCACTTGATTTGAGGACAATGTTCCCCACAAAACCATCACATACGATTACATCCACATTTCCTGTAAAGATATCCTTCCCTTCAATATTGCCGATAAAATTAATATGGCTTCTCTTCAGTAATTCATAAGTTTCTCTTGTAAGTTCATTCCCTTTTGACTCTTCCTCCCCTATACTCAAAAGTCCAACACGGGGGGAGTCTCTCCCACAACAATCCTGCGCGTAAACACTGCCCATCAACGCAAACTGGCAAAGGTGTTCAGGTTTAGAATCAACATTTGCACCCGCATCAAGTAATATAGAGAAACCTTCAGGTGTCGGCAGCCGCGTTGCTATTGCAGGTCTTTCTACATGCGGCAGCATCCCAAATTGGACCTTTGCCATTGCCATTGCGGCTCCAGTATTACCTGCACTGACCACCGCTTCTGCTTTTCCCTCTTTTACGAGTTGAATTGCAACCCAGATTGAAGAATTCCTTTTTCTCCTTACTGCAGAAGATGGGGATTCATCCATGGCAACAGTTTCTTCAGCATGTTCTATTCTGAGAAGTGGAGAAGTCTTTGCACATTTTGAAAGCTCTTTTTCCAAAGCATCCTTCTCCCCAACAAGAATTACCTCAAAACCATCCTTCTCAACAGCTTCCATCGCTCCGCTAATGTTTTTGAAAATCGGGGACACGTCCCCACCCATGCAGTCTAATGCTATTCTCACTTTTTCTTTCCCTTAGTCTTTTCCTTAATGCTTATAACCTGCTTGTTTCCATAGTAACCGCAGTGAGGACAAATGCGGTGTGGTATCTTTGGTTGACTACAGTGAGAACATGTTGATAGAGAAGGGAGACTCAATTTTTTATGTGTTCTGCGTTTATCCCTTCTTGAACGAGAAGTTTTTCTTTTTGGAAGTGCCATCTTTATCTCTCCTTTAATTCCAGGGTTACTTTCACCGCAACTTTTTCTCAAGTTTTTTCTGCACAAAAGGGGGAACAAATTCTTTGACATCCCCTCCAAGCCTGACAACTTCTTTTAAGATACTGGAACTTATATAGGAATATTCCTCCTTTGGCATCATGAATATAGTTTCTATCTCCTTATCAAGTTTACGATTTGTAAGCGCAATCTGGAACTCATGCTCAAAATCAGATATTGCTCTCAAGCCCCTTAGCGCAACGCGAACCCCGCGATTCCTCATATAGTCAACGAGAAGCCCGCTAAATTGTTCAACTTCCACCCCAGGCATATCCTTCACCACTTCTTTCAGAATTTCGACTCTCTCCTCAACTGTGAAAAGTGTTCCTTTATGATTGCTCTCAGCAACAGCTAAGATGAGCTTATCAAATATTTTCCTCCCGCGTTTTATAAGGTCTATATGTCCATAAGTTACAGGGTCAAAAGTCCCCGCATAGACAACAGCCACTTCCATCTTCAACTCTCCTTATAAAAGCAAACGATGTTTTCTCCGTATTTTTCTTTTCTACTGAGTACCAGTCCGCCAACTTTTTCAGATAGAGACTGCTTAGAATGGTGTCTTACAATAACCAGCCCTTCTGTATCAACAAGTTGGAATTGACCTATCTCCTTGAGTATTTCCTCTGCAAGGTTGCTTGACCCGTTAGAAATTCCGTTTCTAACGGGACTTGCAAAAGGCGGGTCAACAAAAATCAAATCAAACTTTTCCACTCCCACTCTCTTCAATCCCCTTTTCACACTCTCAGCGTAGATACGGGCATTTAGTCCAAGAGCTGAGAGATTCTTTCTTATAGTTTTTACACATCCTTTGTCCCGCTCAACAAAAACAGCTTCTCCCGCTCCACGACTGAGTGCCTCTATCCCAAGACTCCCTGTCCCGGCAAAAAGGTCAAGGACTCTTTTGCCGCTAATATCTCCAAGTATTTCAAAAACGGACTCTTTTATCCTGTCGGTAATAGCTCTGGTAGTTCTCTTCCCAATCCCTATAAGCTTATGCCCCTTTACCTTGCCTCCTATAACCCTCATTTGATGTGGGAAACATCTCCTGATGTTGATATAATTGTATAACAGACCTGCCAGCAAAAGTCAACCCTGATAATTCCCCTCCCCCTCCTTCTAAATCAGGGATTTTTCTTTCAAAAGCATTTTAAGGTTTCTGTGCCCTGGTTCGTCAAGTCCAGGGTCTTGAGAAAGAATGGAAAAAGCCTCCTCACGGGCAATCTCAAGTAATTTCATATCATCTGCAATGTTTGCAAGTTTTAATTCAGGCATACCGTGCTGTCTTGTTCCAAAAAACTCACCCGGACCCCGCAGCTCAAGGTCCTCTTCTGCAATCTGAAACCCATCGCTTGTTTGTGTCAATACTTCCAACCGCTTTCTTGCCTCCTCACTCCCCGGCTCCCCTACAAGGATACAGAAAGATTCGTAATCTCCCCTCCCAATCCTTCCACGCATCTGATGGAGTTGAGCCAGCCCAAACCTCTCAGCATTCTCAACAACCATAACAGATGCATTTGGGACATCAACTCCCACTTCAATAACCGTTGTGGAGATAAGAATGTCTATCTCCCTTTCCTTGAAACTCTGCATTACTTCCTCTTTCTCTTTCATCTGCCCGTGCAGAAGACCAATCCTGAACTCGGGGAAGACATTCATCTTTAGATATTCAGCCATTTTTGCTGCGGCTTTAAGATGCAGGGTAGCTGACTCTTCAATCAGTGGATAGACAATATAAGCCTGCCTGCCGAGGGTTACTTCCTCCCTGATGAAATCATATACTGCTGACCTTTCCTCTTCAGAAACAAGGTATGTGTGAATTTCCTTCCGCCCTGGGGGAAGTTCATCAATAGTTGAAATATCAAGGTCCCCATATACAGTCATTGCAAGACTCCTGGGAATTGGTGTAGCAGACATCATGAGAAGGTCCGTGGACTCAAGTCCTTTCTTCCTGAGAGTTTCTCTTTGTTTCACACCAAACTTATGCTGTTCATCAACAACAACGAGCCCTAAACGAGGGAATCTTACTTTTTCCTCAAGGAGAGCGTGAGTCCCAATAGTAATGTGAGACTCACCATTCTCTATCTCCTTCATTGTTTCCTCCCTCATCTTCTGGCTGAGGCTGCTCATCAGAAGGTTGATTCTTAATCCAAGCGGAAGTAATAATTTTTGAATCGTGAGGAAATGTTGTCCAGCAAGAATCTCCGTAGGCACCATTAATGCAGTCTGGTACCCACTCTCCACTGCTGTGAGAGATGCCCCGATAGCAACAATTGTTTTCCCTGAACCCACTTCTCCCTGAACTAAACGCGTCATCGGACGGGGTTTAGCCATGTCATTCCTTATCTCTTCAACCACACGCAGCTGCGCTCCGGTGAGGGGGAAAGGTAACATCTCCTTGAACTTTTCAAATAATCTGCCTCCTGATACATGTCTAATTCCCTGCTTTTCTAACCGCCCATGCTTTCGTCTGGCAAGTGCAAGTTGAAGGAGGAAAAACTCATCAAAAATTAAACGTTTCCGGGCATCGTTCCAATCAGACTCAGCCTCAGGAAAATGAATCTTCCGCAATGCCAGAGGCAGATTCACCAGTTTATGCCGTTTCCGGATGGAATATGGAAGAAATTCTGCAATGCAGGGAGAAAACCTGTCAATAGCACTTCTGTAGATTTTCCGCATCTGCCTCTGATTAATATCCTTAGTCAGCGGGTAGATTGGAACTATACAACCTGCCTCAAGCACCTCCTGCTCATCCCCGAGAACTTCATATGCGGGGTTAACAATCTGGATATCTTTATATATGTCAACCTTTCCACTCAGGATAACTTTTGAACCAACAGGGAATTGCTTCTCAAGATAAGGCTGGTTGAACCAGGCTGCATATATTATTCCTGTGCCATCATCAATTGCAACTCTCAGGATATTTATCCCCTTCCATGTTTTTTTCACTCCCCGCGCAAGCACTTTCCCCGAAACTACCTGTACCTCTCCAATGCGGACGTCCTTGATAGGGATTATGCGGCTGCGGTCTTCATACCGGCGAGGGAAATGGTAGAGAAAATCCCCAACAGTCCTTATTCCCAACTTCGCAAGGACGAGACTCCTTTTCGGTCCCACTCCCTTCACATATTGCACAGGCTCTTCCAACCAGTTCCGCTTCATATCCGCAAAAATGCTATCACCGATTTTTTCCCTGAGCAAGAAAATTCCTCGCAAAGTCATTAAAACTTCCCCTTTGAAACGGTCTGTTTTCATGGTATCATCTTGGCAGGACAAACTTGATATTGAACATCTCACAAGAAAACAAAGATAACCGGAGACCTTTCCCACACTACTCCTGTGGGAGACATCTCCTGACATCGATTTAGGTAAAGGTGTACTATGAAAACTCCTATACGCCTATTCATTTTCATTGCACTTTCAGCAGGATTACTTTTCGCAGGTCCTGAGGATGAAATTATCTCCCTTTCAAAACAGGGGAAGGTAAAAGAAGCCATCGGGAAATATCACAATTGTTTCCTTCAGGAAAAACAACATAATCCCAGATTAATTGAAGAAATTTTCTTCGGTTTCTTAAGAAACACTGATTCCAAATATGGCTATGCTACCAGAAGAGATGCAGGCCAGATCATAGTTTTTGAAGTTGTTGAAGGAAAAAGAGATAAAGAGAAAGTAATAAAAATTTTCAGGGAAAATCTTAATTCCCCTGATACAGGGGTGAAAGTAAATGCAGTTAAATTCCTGATTCTTCTTGGTTACAGAGGAGAAGATTTATTTCCAGCATTGAGGGAAGGGCTTGATAAAGGTGGTTCTGCAGTGAGCCTTGATGCGGCTCTTCTTCTTGGTTCCTTTAAGAGTGAAGAGGCAATATCCCTATTGGAAGAAGGGATGAAAAATTCTAATCCTCTTGTAGCAATTGCATCAGTTAGGGGACTTGGAAAAATAGGCGGAGCAAAAGCTACATCTTTACTCATCAATGGACTGAGAGGAAGAATCTCCTCATCTATTTATACTTCCGAGCAAATAAAGTTAGCATGCGCGAGAAGTCTCAGTGAAGTAGGTGGGAGAGACGCTACCCTGGCACTTGGTGAAGCTCTTAATTCACGCGATAAAAGATTAAAGAAGGCAGCTCTGAATGCTCTCGGTAAAATTGCTCTGCGAAAGGAGAAAAGGACAGAAAGTGGAGGATGGCTCAAGGGGTGGTTCAAGAAAGAAGTAACCCCACTACCGTATATCAAATCTGCATTCAAAGATGAAGCCATCAAAGAGAATGCGGCGAAAGTTCTCCTGGAACTTGGCGAGAAAGAGGGAGTAGATTTCTTTAAAGAAAGACTTATAAAAGGCAACATTAAGGAAAAATTAGAGGCGGCTTCATTACTGGCTAAGAAAGAGGATAAAAGCGGAATTAAGATTATAGATGATGCTCTACAGAACAATGATAAAAAAATTCGCAGGAAGGGAGTAGAATCCTTAAAGGAATTTGGTAATGATGCATTGCCACTCCTCAAGAAAGCCTCTCACGACCCTGAACCAGCCATCAGAATGAAAGTTATAGATATTGCTAAAAATTTAGGGAAAGAAGGGGAGGAAATAATTGTTGCCTTAACCATGGATAGCGACTCAGGTGTAAAGACAAAAGCTTCATTTGCTTTTGCTGGTGTTGAACTGACAGGTGTGCCCGCACTGGATTTACTTCTTGAAGAAGGATTATTCGGGTTAAAAGTCAGAAGGAGCGATTTGGCTAAACTGAAGAACAGGGAAGAAACTATCAGCAGAATAAAAGGAATAATCAATTCCCAGAATAAGTATAGTAAAGTGGAACTTGCTGAGGTTTTGCTTTACATAGGAGAAAGAGATATTTCCCTTCCAATACTTAGAGACGCTCTTACCTGGTCTAAAGCACCCCGCTATCAGAAGAAAGCCGCATTCGCTCTTGCTTCTATAAAAGATAAGACTTGCCTTCCTTTTCTCGAGGAAAGATTTTTCAGGTATGGCTATGCTGAAGTAGAAACCGTGAAGGCTTTTCTAAAGCTGGTGCAGCCCAGTAGTTACGTCTATTAGGGAGTTTCGAGTATACATGTTGCTTCTTGTATTCTTGTTTCTTTTTTCTTACAGTCTTTTAAGTTCAGAAGAAAAAGTTGAAAATCATACATCTGCGAAAATGCTATCACCGATTTTTCCCTGAGCAAGAAAATTCTCACGCAAACCCGCCAGCAAACCGCAAAATTACTTGACAAGATTCCCCTTTTGTGTTACTTTTTATTACAGGAGGTGGAGAACATGAGAGAGACTATAACAATTAGTATACCGGAAGACATCAAGAAGCAACTTGATACAATAACAGCTCAAGAAGGCACAACGCGCAGCGGTATTATTAGAGAGTCATTGCGAGACTACCTGTTTATCCGCCAATTTAGGTCCTTGCGTAAGAGAATGATGGCTAAAGCCCCCCGTGCCTATACCGATCAAGACATTTTCGACCGCGTATCATGAAAATAGTGTTGGACACCAATGTTTTAATTGCTGCCTTTATTTCTCATGGTGCCTGTGCTGACCTGTTTGAGCATTGTGTTCGCTACCACGAGATTGTGGCATCAGAGTTCATATTCACAGAGTTTTTCAACAAGCTGACCACCAAATTCAAAATCCCTGCGCTTGAAGCAAACAAAGCCGTGCAATTACTTCACAGCCGTATAGCAGTTGTAGTTCCCTTAAACCTAAGCACAAGAGTTTGCCGTGATCCAAAGGATGACTCTATTCTTGGCACTGCCATCCAGGGGGACTGCCAGTGTATTATAACCGGCGACAAAGACCTGCTTGCCTTTAAAAAATATGGAGGCATTAACATTATTTCTCCCCGGGATTTTTGGGAATATGAGAACAAAGTATTGGGGAAACATGCACCGTCGACAAAAGGTGAATAGATTTCCCCAAATTACGTTCAGCAACTTCTTTTATCCGCAAAACGAAATGACCTCAAGAAAGCAAAGATAAACAGTTATGTCTATTAAGAAGTTCGAGATTTTGACACTTTTCTAAAGCCTGCTATACCCAAAAGCCCGCTGATGAAAAGCAGAATTGTTGTAGGCTCGGGGATAGGGTTGATAACACCTATTGCATCCAGGTCTACTCCGCCGGTACCCCAGGTTAGCCAGGCGTCATAGATCGAGTCATTTGTTGCATCGAGGAAATCTCCGGTACCTGGTATGTCCACGATCCGAACATAATTAATCTCACTCAAATTCACGAGTCCATCTAATACCAGAGCGTTGTCAGATAAAGTGGCAAGGTCAAAGGGCGTACCCCATGAATCCCCATAATTATTCACATGTTTCCCTGCCAGGTTATAAACATCAGTTGAATCAATGCATCCATAAGGACCAACTAGTCCGGCTGTCAAAGAATCACTCGCAAAATAGGCAAAATTGGTTGCATCAGTGGAGACTCCCACATATCCCAATTCCGCAAAAACATTTGCTGGTGCGGGGTCATAGTTGGAAATAAAAGCGTTTTCAAACACAGCAAAGTCGGTACCAGTGCCGTTTCTGATTGCATAATCAAAGCTCAGGGTGACCTGTCCCGGTAAGGCACCTTGAGCTATCTCATCCCGACTGAGGTCACCGAGGGAAACAACATCACCCCCTTGATTAACCGGCCCCAATGCCCTTGATGGATTATCAAAAGGGCTATTTATGGGTGCTGAAGGGAAATAATCCAGAACACCTGTAGCCCACCCGACAAATATTGGATTGACGTAATTATTTCCACCAACTTTGCCTAACCCGTCCGTACCTATCCATCCTGGAATAGCGGAATCTATTTTTTCAGGGTCATACATAGCTCCTGAATAGGGTCCTGCAAAAGCGTTTTTACCTACCAGCGCAAGAACAAGCAGCATAACAGACAAAATCTTGGTTTTCATTTGTCAATACCTCCTTCCCTTTTTAAGTTTCTTCTCCGAATGCCAATCAGTCCTAATAGACCACTGCCAAGCAGCCATACCGTACCGGGCTCAGGAACAGCATTTACTTCAGCAATGCCATAAGCAGCGCAATCGGTCTGATAAAGCGCGCCACCACCAACTTCAGTTACGTCGCCCACGGAGTCAATAAATGTAAACCAGTTCCAATATGTCTGAGAGGGATCACCAACACCAATATAGTCGTAATTGTATCCATCTCCAACAGTTCCATTCCAGACAGCTGTATAGGAAGCTGAACCATTACCGTTAAACAGGATGTTGCCGGCGTCGTCAACGTCAGTGTCATATGCGCCTGCTTCTATGTCCGAAAGTTTCGTGCCGTCGGCTATAGTCAAATAAGTTGTCCCAATTGCACCGGCCACATCACCAGCATCCCATTTGAACATCCCGGATGCATCGTAAGTAGCATAATATGCATTACCTGAGCCGTCAAAAGCGAGCCCAGCTGAATTTCCGCTCATTTCTACAATCTTGTCGTGGATGTTACTACCCGAGGTATCAAGCAGCCAAATACAGTTTGGGGCTCCCCAATCCGTACTGTTCAGGCCTGAAACGTAAGGGTTCCCGCCATAGAACTCCATGTCAAAGTTACTTGCCATAGTTGCTTTATGGGTCCACGTGCCGGTTCCAAAATCAACTTGATAGATACGGTCATCCGTACCTCCGTCTATAGTGAAACCAACCCAGGCGGAACTTGCGGAAGGATCGAGCCGGACAAAGCTGTTGTACTGCGCACTGTAGTCAGACGGTGCTCCTAAAGCATTGCTTACGCCACCGCTCTTGTTATAAACATTCAGGCTGCCGTTTCCCCAGCCTACCACAGAACTGCCAAACACGTCATAACCCCAAAAACTCACATCGGTCAGGATATCGTTTGCCGCATAACCCGGCACCGGGTCAAAAAACGCCGAATCTGCCAGAGCCGTCGCAGGAAACAAAATCAGCATTGAGAGTATCCCTGCCACAAAAAACTTAACCCCAAATTTCATTTTCATCTTTCTTATCTCCTTTCCTAAAGTTTCATTTTTCCCTTTTTCTATTCAATTCTTCCCCAATCACACCACCTCCCAACGGTTTTTTATTCTCTATCATATAACCTGTTATCGTTCCATTTACCAACATATCCAATATTACTTGATATTAGATTATCGGTTTGATATTGAGTCCACCCCAGGGTATACCCCATTGGTTCACTCGTTACATGTCCGTCACACCAGCAAACATTCGCTCTGCCATTGTGCCTGAAGTGTATGGTTGGAGTACTATGCACATGTTCATATTGTGGAGGAGTAACAAAAGAATACGCAACTACCTCACCACCCCAATGGGCGCAATCAGAAAACATTATGGTCTCAATTGGCATTTTTATCTGATGTCTCCTTGCAGGATTTATGCTTCCATCTACAATCCCTTTCCCTCTCCCGCTGCCTACATAATTATCATTGTAGCCATATCCTCCACAACCTGCTTCAAATGCAGTGCTCCAGGGACCGCCCGGCTCATCATAATATTTCTTAAAAGTTGGACAGACTTTAATCTTCCCGGTTATAAGATACGGGTAAAGAGGTGAACCCGGTGAATTTGATTGCGGCTCAAAAACAAAAAGGTCACTCGTTGTTACTCTTGTGCCATGCCACCGATGAAGTCCACCGCCATTCTCAATGTCCCACGTGCTTGGTGGATAGTAATCATCGTTATCCATTGCGTAAAGTTCTACAGCCAGAAAAAGCTGTCTTAGGTTGGATATACACACAGCTTTTCTACCTTCTTCTCCCGCTTTTGAAAGGGCAGGCAATAACATTCCTCCCAGTAATCCTATAATTCCTACAACTACAAGTAACTCCAAAAGTGTAAATGCTTTCGTCATTGGTTGCTTCATCCCTCTCTTTATAGATGTTTATACTTTACTATACATAAAAAAAACCCGACCTTTACAAGTCGGGCTATCTATAACAATATATGTAATGCGTATTCAGCGAAATATGTTCACTAGAACACTTACATTTCCCTTCCCTGCGAAGGTACTCACCAAGATAGGCAGTCGGCCGGGCTTTTCCGAAAAACTTCGGAGATTACCGTTGCGCGGCAGCACCCTGAATCTCACAGGGATTTCCTCTACCTATCCGGATCAAAAACTCAATTTTCAAAGAACACTGCTTTAACTTTACCTATGAGTTTACCTGACCTCCATATTCCCGTCAATAGACATTTTTAGACATTTTTGGACATCTCATTTTCCGGATATCTCATCTATTATGCGGCTTATTTGACGGATAGTTAAATTAAAGTCATAAGCAATTTCTTTCAAGGGCTTTCCATTCCTTCGCATCTGGAAAATCTTTTTATTCCGTCGCAATAAATATTCAGAATGTACGGAAGTTACCTTTCTCCTGCTTTTCATCTTCTGTGCAAAACCTCAACCAATTCCTTTAAAGCCTCAACAAAGCTTACAGGCGTAGGGCTGCAAAATTTATAGGAATCCATAATATAAATTCTCTTATCCTTCGCCGCTTTTAAGACCTTATATTTTCCCCAGATTTCCTTTTCCGCTTCTGCTGTAATTCCCATGGTTACAATAATAATTACATCAGGGTTTTTTCCTAACACTTCCTCTCTTGAATAAAGCCCTATTCCTGCATCTTTAGCAATATTTATCCCACCGGCAAATTCAATAATATCATTGGCATAAGAGTTTTTGGTCATAGTAAATAAAGGGTTCGCTCCTACTTGGACAAAGACTTTTAATCTTTTTGAATTCTTTATCTTCTCTTTTATAGAATTAACCTCCGTCTTTACTTCCCGAAGAATTTCCCCTGCTTTCTTCTCTTCACCTACAATCCCTGCTAATTCTAAAAATTGCTCGCAAATCTCATCAAAACTTTCTGCCGATGGAAAACTTATTACTTTTATTCCTAAACTCCTTAATTTCTCAATAGCTTCTGAATCTGTTAAGGATGTCGCTAATATCAAATCAGGTTTAAGCGCTATGACCTTCTCTAAATTAACTTCTATCGCTGTAGCTACCTTCTCTTTGGTCTCTGCCTCTTCAGGTCTTTTGCAATATACCGTGCAGGCAATTAATTTATCCTGCGCTCCCAATGAATAAAGCTGCTCAGTTATAGATGGACCAAGAGAGATAATTCTTTGAGGAGTTGCTTTTAACGGAGAACAATGGGCAGCAATGCAAATGTTAAGCAAAAATATCATTGCCCAGTGACGCAGACAGTAGCTACACCCCAGCTTGATAGGCTCGGGAGTTGCTCTGAGGCGGGCTTCGGAAAATTGCTGCGTGCACCCACTGCTCGCATTTCCACTAACGCTTACAGCAATTTTCCGTAGAGTGGAGCCCACCCACTGGAGACTCAATAAGGGCGGAGCGTCCCGCTGAAGGGCAACTTCCGAGGCTATCGATAGTGTCTGCATCGCAGTTACTTAAAACTTTGCCTTGAGCCCCCCCGTAATACTTGCTCCGGGCATAGGATAACCATCGTATAGCTGATATTCCTCATCTAATAGGTTCTCCCCTGCAATAAATAGCTCAGTATCCCCGGCAATCACCCTGGATATACGGGCATTGAGCAGAAGGAAACTGCCCAGTTTACCGGTATTAGCCCGGTCGGTATACACAGAACCACTATACTCTACGCCGAGACTTGCTTTTAGACCCTGCTCGCTTTCATATGTCAACCTGCATCCTCCTTTATGTCTTGGTCTATATCTCAGGTATTTATCCTTATAGGTTTCCCCGTCATCTCGGGCATCTAAATAGGTATAGGTAAAAGCGCCGGAAAGCTGTCCGCTGAATTGAGTCTTAACCTCCGCCTCTACTCCCTGAACACGGGCTTTTTCTACATTGTATGGTTCCCATACCCAATCACCGTCAGGGTCAGCCCAAGTCAACAGGTCATCTACATCGCTTCTGAAGAGGGAAGCCCTGCCAAGCACTTTTGTATTAAACCGGTGTTCAATCCCAAGGTCATAGCCAATGGATTCCTCCGGTTTTAAATCCGGATTCCCGACAGCATAGCTGTCTCTCCAGTAAAGTTCATTAACCGTAGGTGCCCTGAATGCGCGACCAACAGAGGTTCTTAAACTGGTCTTCTCAGTTAGTTTATAAAGACCGCTCGCCCTTGGACTAACCTCAGAGCCATAGACAGAATGGTGGTCATACCGCAGCCCCAGAGTCAAGGTCAATAATTCAAAGAGGGTTATCTCATCCTGGAGATAGACTGCTTTGGTGGTAAGCTCCCGTTCTCCCCCGATCTTAGAAACCTCATTAATATCCTTTATATCTACTTCGTCTCTTTCCCAATTTATCCCCCAGGTAAGCGTATGCGCATCACTCAGAAAGAGGTTTTGCTGAAGGTCCACCCCTAACTGATAATTCTTGCTGATATCATTGGTAAAACTGTCAGGATCTTTGTACTCCTGCCAGTGCCGGTTAAAGAATATTTTGCTTGTGATATCAGAGTTTTCTCCCGACGCCAATTTATAGGCGAGGTCAAACCAATTTTTTTCATCATCCTGCTCAACTTTGGGCGTGGGCCAACTTGTTGAGCCGGGAACACCTTTATCCTGACGGGAATAGCCGGTAGAAAAGGTAAGTTTAGCTTCTTCACCCAAATCGTAATTCACCTTTCCAGTGAAATGATAACCATCGCACTCGCTATTTTCCCTGTCTCCATCTGAGGAATTCTTACTTCCTGTAATGAAATACCCAAAACTATCAACCTTCGCTCCGTGGTTCAGGCGATAGAGCCGCGTATTAAATGTGCCATAAGAAGCCGATGCCTCTGTAAAGGGTTCTTCCGGAACATCCCTGGTGATAATGTTGATTACCCCGCCCAGGGCATTGGCTCCATAAAGAGAAGAAACAGGACCTCTTATCACTTCTATCCTTTCTACATTATCTACCGGGTACATAGAGAGATCCGCAGTGCCCAAGGAAGGTAAATTAACCGGCCTTCCGTCTATAAGCACCAGAACCTGATTGGGAGTCGAACCACGCAATCTTATAGAGGTAGCCATTCCCATAGAGCCGTAAGTATCTATCTTCATTCCTACTACTCCCTCCAGAGCCTCACCTATACTCTGGGCATTCACCTCTTCAATCTCTTCCCTGGTAACCACGGTTGTGCTCACAGCTACATCCTCAAGTAAATGTGGGGTCCTCGTTGCAGTTACAACTATTGTCCCAAGGTCAAAGTATGCTCCCTCTCCACTATTCTCTTCTGACCAACCACTTTGGGCAAAGGTCAGGGCGAACATAATCACCACCGCAATAAACATCTTTCGCATTTCAAACAACATGAAAAACACCCCCCTTTCAGGAAAATCCTTAAAGCTCTGTTTATTCTTTTGTGAAAATGTTACCAATGCCTAAGATACAATTTCTATCTATTGCGTTTTTTATTCTTCCCATCTCCTTTATGCCTTCCTCCCCATACATCATTTTCAGGAAGTGATGCTTCCTCTTACCTATTCCATGCTCACCGGAAACAGTTCCGCCCAGAGCTATTCCCTTCCCGGCAAACTCAAAATATAATTCCTTTGCCCTTTCCAGTTCCTCTTCATTTTCCGGCAGTATATTGACATGCAGGTGACATTCTCCAATATGCCCGAAAATTACATGTTTCAGCCCCGAACTGCTTAACCTCTCGCAGTAGAAATCATTCATCTGCCAGAATTTAGCCTCAGGAACAGCGATGTCGGTAGAAATCTTGGGACGGTTGTTTTTTCTTATTATGTCATTTACTATTTCCGGCAGCTTGTGGCGAAATCCATAGAGTTCCTCTTTATGCTTTTCGCTGTCTCCGAACCAATTATCTACAGGATTGTATTTGCTCAGTAATTCATCCCACATATCCAGACTCCCGTCAGAACTCATCCGCGCCGCAACTAAAATGCACCCCTCAGCCGCATCCGGCACCCTGGGATAGAATTCCTTCAAATAATAAAGCGAGTTGCTATCAAAATATTCCAGACAGAGGAGGTCCAATATATCTTTCTTTGCCTTGAGCTCTCTAACTATTGAAAATGTATCCTGAGAGCTTTCAAAAAACACCGCGCAAAAGAAAATATCAGGCAACTGCTCAATCACATTTACCTCCACTTCAGTGATTATGCCCAGAGTTCCCTCCGAACCAATAAATAAATCTATCAAATCCATGTCGGCACTGGAGTAGTAACCTGCTGAATTCTTCATGATATCCGGCATCCTGTAATCAGGTATCTTAAACTCTATATCTGTTGAAGGAATCCGGAGGAATCCATGACGAGCAATAACTTCTCCCCTTCTTATCTCCACCACTACCCCACTGGATAAAACAACCTTTATTCTTCTGACATATCTACGGGTGCAGCCAAACTTAAAACTATATTCCCCGGAAGCATTAGTTGCAACATTCCCGCCAATAAATGCACTCCTTTCAGTAGGAAACGGCGGATAAAAAAGGCATCTTTCGGAAAGTTCTTTCAGAAAATCATCAATAACCACTCCAGCCTGAAGAATTGCATATTTCCCCCTATCATTTATCTCTATGACTTTGTTCAGTCTCTCAGTGGATAATACTGCGCCGCCAAAGGGTATCCTGCCTCCAACTACTCCTGTGCCCCCGGCAGATATGGTTAAAGGGAGCTTCTTCGCACTGCATTCACGCACAATCTCTACTACCTCCTCCTCATTCTCAGGAATAAAAACAGATTCCGCCTTGCCCCCTTTCAGGTTGGATGCATCTTCCAGATAATTTAGTATTTGCTCCTGCTCTTTTTTTATTATCATCCACACCCTCGCAGTGGTTAGTGTTCAGATGTTTACACTGACAAGGTGAATCACTGTAAAGAAAAGAACAACTATTTCTGCAATCTCGCTTGTTGCGCCAATTGTATCTCCAGTCATCCCGCCAATTCTTCTCTTCACGTAATTTATAAATAAGAATACCGGGAGAAAAGAAAGAATCAATAAGATAACTCCTTCTAATTCCATCAACAATAGAAATAAAGCAATAGTAAGAAAACTCCCTGCGAGAAATTCTCTTTTGCCGGCATATTCTATGAAATATTTAGCTTTCCCTTCTTCGCGGGCGTAGTTAGATGTATAGCATGCTAACACTTGACTCCACCTTGCAAACACAGCCATCATAATCAATGATTTCCAGAGAACTTCCCGGGGGATACTCACTATAAGTATGAATTTTAAAAGTAAAAGACAAACTATTCCGATTACCCCCATTACGCCAACGCGGCTATCTCGCATTATCTCCAGTATCTTTTCCTTAGGCTTAGACTGATAGAAACCATCGCAGGTATCAGCAAATCCGTCTAAATGGATTCCACCTGTTATAAAAAGAGATATTATTAAGACAAATATACCCGCGATTAGATTTGACAAAAAACCAAAGAGGAATGCAGTTAGAGATAATACAAGACCTATCAAAATCCCGACTATAGGAAAATATAGAAGAGATTTTCCAAAATCTTTTTCCTTTATCTCCGACTTAATCTTAATCGGCAGAATAGTTAAAAACTGCAAGGCAATTAAGAATCCCCTCACGTGCTTCCCCTCTCAGAAACAGATGCATCCTGGAATGTAGCCATTTGAGTTAAAATTTTAATACCAGCCTCAATAACACTCATTGCCAAAGCTGCACCTGTCCCTTCTCCAAGACACAGCTCAAGGTCAAGAACGGGCTTAAGCCCCATATAATCAAGAATAACTCTATGGCCTTTTTCTACAGAGCAATGGGCGGCAACCATATAATCTTTTACCTTTGGTTCCAACTGGTGAGCTATTAATGCACCCGCTCCGGAGATAAATCCATCTATTACTACAGGAATTCTTTTTGAAGCTGCTCCTAAAATTACTCCCGCAATCCCTCCTATCTCAAACCCGCCTACTTTAGACAGGACATCTATCGCATCTTCTGGATCCGGATTATTTATAGCAAGTGCTTTTTCAATTACTCCTTGTTTTTTGGCAAAGGTCTTATCATCAATTCCGGTTCCTCTTCCTGTTACATCCGAAACTGCCGCGCCTGTTATGGCGCTAACTATAGCGCTTGAGGGTGTTGTATTTCCAATTCCCATATCACCTGTCCCCACTATATCTATGCCCCTTTGCAGTTCTTCTTCAAACACCTCAATACCCGCTTCAATTGACCTTATCGCCTCCACCCTGCTCATAGCCGGCCCTTTTACCATATTCTCCGTCCCAAAATTTATCTTTTTATCTCTAAAGTTCTTCGCTTTCTGAATCCTGATTTCCTCCGCTATTCCCATATCAACCACAATAACTTTAGCCCCGACGTGCCTTGCCAGAACGTTTATCCCCGCGCCACCTCTGATGAAGTTAAAAACCATCTGCTGTGTCACTCCCTGGGGAAATGCACTTACCCCTTCTTCAACAACGCCGTGGTCTCCTGCCATGACAAATATAACTTTATTTTTAATTGCAGGACTTTCATTTTTAGTAATCTCCACTATTTGTTTAGCAAGCTCTTCCAATCTACCTAAACTTCCCTGTGGCTTGGTTAAACTGTCAAGTCTTCTTTGAGTCTCCTCAGCCAAGGAAAAGTCTATTTTTTCAATTGCAGTTATTGTCTTTCTCATTTTATTTTTGCCGGTATCCCTGACTGCATAAAAATAACTTCATCTGCTTTTTCTGTCATCATTTGATTGGCAAATCCAATCAAATCTTGAAATCTTCTTGCCAGAGGATTATCGGGGACTATACCACAGCCTACTTCATTTGATACCAAGATTGTAATGAGTCCGGCTTTTAGAATAGCGCTAATGAGCCGTTTTATCCTTCTTTCTATTTCTTTATCTTCTAAACCTTCCGCTAAGAGATTGGAAACCAATAATCCTAAACAATCAATTAAAACTACTTCATGTTTACTCCTTAGTTTAGGTAAGATGGAGCTAATGTCCTTCTTCTCTTCAATTAACTTCCAATGTCGTGGTCTTGAAACCTTATGCAGTTTTATTCTTTCCTCCATCTCCCTATCGGATGAAGCAGCTGTAGCAATGAAGACTACTTTTTTCTTAAGTTTTTTTGCCAACTCTACAGCATAACGGCTCTTACCGCTCCTGGCACCACCTAAGATAAGAATGAACTTTCCCATTTTTGTTTATCTTCCTCAGAAACAACCAGAACATATGGTTTATGAGAAATCGGATTTTCCTCAACAACCACAACTGTCTTATAAACTTCTTCAATAATCTCATAGGTTAGAACTTCTGCAGGTTCCCCCATTTTATGAAGCTGTCCGTCATTAATAAGGATTAACCTGTTACAGTATTCACCTGCTAAATTCAGGTCATGCAGAACCATAATTACTGTAAGACCAAATTCCTTATTCAATCTTCTTATAAGGTCAAGAACTGCCACTTGATGGGTTATATCAAGATGTGCCGTGGGTTCGTCCAGGAGAAGCAGTTCCGGCTCCTGCGCCATAGCGCGGGCAATTACGGCAAGCTGTCTCTCCCCACCACTTATCTGTCCTACCGGCTGATTTTCAAATCTCAAAGTATCAGTCAAGGTCATATACTTTCTTGCAATTTCCTCATCTCCCTTTGTCTCAAAGAACTGGAATTTCTTATAATGAGGAATCCTCCCAAGAAGAACAAATTCTTTCACACTCATAAAGCTCGCATCAGAACTCTGAGAGACCACCGCTATTTCCCTCGCCAGTTCCCTGAATCCCATATCCCAGATATTCTTGCCCTTAAGAAGAATCTCGCCCTTCTTTGGTTTAAGAACCTTTGTTATCGCTCTAAGCAGAGTTGTCTTACCGGAACCATTCGGTCCAATTATCCCGATAAGTTCTCCATCCTCCACTTTAAGATTTATCTCCTGGAGGAGAAACTTTGCATCATATCCGCAGATTAAATTTCTTATCTCAAGCATCTTAAAAAACTACCCTCTTTCTGGATAAAGCATAAACAAAAAGAGTGCCGCCAAGTATTCCGGTAATTACACCAACAGGCAATTCCAGAGGAGAAATAATAGTCCTTGCCAGAGTATCACAGAAGATTAAAAAAGCCGCACCGCTCAGGAACGAACCCACCAGAAGGATACGATGGTCTCCCCCGAGAAACATTCTAACAAAGTGTGGAACAACCAGGCCCACAAATCCAATGATGCCTGCTACAGAAACACTTAAACCTGTGAGCATTGAGGCAAGGATAAAAAGTAATTTTTTGGTCCTTTCTATGTTTATACCAAGATGCAATGCCTCCTCCTCTCCCAGGGAAAAAGCATTGAGAGCAAGACAGAAAAAGTACGAGATAACCAAACCTGAGACAGATGCCGCAAGCACAAGTTTTATAAGAGACTTGTTCGGCTGCTCAAGGGAACCCATTACCCAGAAAATAATCCCATGAAGATTTTCTACTCTGGAAACAGCCATAATAAGCATAATCAGGGATGATGAAATAAAACTTATCATTACTCCTATGAGGAGAAGGTCTTGAATCCTCAATGTGCCTCTTCTCATACTTAAAGAATAAACAAGCAGGATAATTAAGGCAGCTCCAAGAAATCCGGAAATTGGTAGAGAAAAAACAGCCTTGCGGTTCAACCCGAGGACAATATTCAAGCATACCCCAAGAGCCGCACCTCCTGAAATGCCGAGAGTATATGGTTCAACCAAAGGATTACGAAACATTCCCTGCAGCAGAACGCCAGCAAGGCTCAGTGCTCCTCCTACAGCAAAAGCCAGTATGATGCGCGGCAGCCGGATGTCAAAAAGAATACTGTATTCAGCAGTTCCCCTGCCTTCACGGATTAAGGAAAGAATCTCCCTAAAAGGGATACTTACCGAACCAACGCAAAGAGAAATAATGCTTACTCCAAAGAGAATTCCTGCTAAGAGTAATATCCAGGAAAGCTTTCTATTCATATTTGAGAGTAAAAACAATGGATACTTCCATCCGGACCAGAGAACTATCTATTTCTTCCGGTATAGGCGGGAATGGACTTGCTCTTTTGATAGTGTCAACTGCTTCTTCGTCAAGAATCTTAGAGCCGGAAGAGTGTATTATCTCAACATCTTGACTCAACCCGTTTGATAAGATGGCAAACTTTATACAGACATCCCCCTCGACCCTATGCTTTTTTGCCCATGAAGGGTATCTTCTTACTTCTTCTATCCTCTGTTTTACCATATCCCGATACCTGAGCATTGCTTCCTCCTCAACTATTTCTTTAGAGAGCTCTTTCTCCATTTCTTCAAGTTCAGGTTCTACAACCTCCTTCAACTTTTTCTCATCACCCATAACATCTATATCCGGCAGGAGCGGAGGTCTCTCTATTTCTACTTCAACTGCGATTTCCTCACACATCTCAGTTTGAGGCAAACTCGGATTAAATCCCGGCATGCTCAGGAATAAACAATGCCCAACAAAAGAAATCACAAATGCAGTTCTACTTGCCCTGCTCCCCAACATCTTCTTCCGCTTTAGTTGAAATTATCAATCCCTCTACTTCTGCTTGTTTAGCGATATCCATAACTCTTACAGCTAACCCCAAATCTATCTTCTCATCAGCCTTAATAATTACCGTTTTCTTTTTTGCCTTTCCTACTTTTACCCTTAATTTATCCAGAAGCTCTTTCAGACTGATTTCTTCTTCATTCAGATACAAGTTACTATCTCTCGTAATGAATATAATAATATCCTCTTCTAGATGCAGTTTGCCTGTAACCGCAGTGGGTAATGTAAGCTTTATTCCCGGCTGGGTAACAAAGTGAGAGGAAAGCATAAAGAATATCAAAAGCAAAAAGACAACATCTATTAAAGGGGCAATATTGAGATGTGTGCTAACTTTCCTTCTTCCGCTAAATTCCACGATCTTTCTCTGGCAATTCCAACTCAATAAGTTCTGATGCGGCATCTTTCATCTGACTGGCTATATTATCAACTCTACCTTCAAAATAGTGGTAGGCAACCAGAGCCGGGATGGCTACTGACAAACCAGCCGCGGTAGTGATAAGCGCCTCCCATATTCCGCCGGCTAAAACTGATGCATCCACTTTCCCACCAAGCTCCTGGATTTTCATAAAAGCGCGAATCATTCCAGCTACAGTTCCCAGGAGACCCAATAGCGGAGCTATATTACCGATAATGGCCAATCCCCGCAAATTTTTATCCAGCTGCCGTATTACCCTTGAACCAGCCCTCGCAATTATTCTTTCCTTCTCCTCCAGACTTCGCCTGCGTATGTGAATTCCTATCGCCAGGACGTGGGAAATCGGGTCATTCCCACTCTCACATAATTTCAGCGCCTCACCCGATTTTCCGCCCTGTAAAAGGCTTTTCACTCTTGAAGAAATATTTGGAATTTTTACTCTCACCCGACAAAAGTGTATAACTCTCTCCAGTATAATAGCAACTGAAGTTACTGAGCATAAAACAATTGGCCACATAAGAAGGCCGCCTTTCAATAAGAATTCAAACATGAGTTTCTCCTATTACCTACCTTCCCACCATAGTTCAACTAATGCTCAATTCCTTTTCTACTTTCTACCCCCGATTCATATGGATGCTTTATATTCTTCATCTCACTCACAAGGTCAGCTCTCTCTATTATTTTCTTAGAAGCACCACGCCCTGTTAAAATAAGCTCAACACTTTTTGGCTTCGAATTTAATATATCCAGAACTTCTTCCTCTTCTAAAAACCCATCGCGCAATGAGATATTTATTTCATCAAGTATGATGATATCGTATTTTTCCTCCTGATAGAGCTTTTTGATAAACTTTAGACCATTGAGACACTCCCTGCGCACCTTATCCGGAGCTACATCTTTGCAAAGGTGAGGATGTTTCCTGGCAAATCCAAATACATCCACACCGAGCTCTTTTAAAATCTTTAACTCTCCATATCCCCATCTCTCAGGGTCTTTATGAAAGTAGACATAGCAAACCCTGAGATTATGACCTCTCGCCCTTACCGCGAGACCAACTGCGGCAGTTGTCTTCCCCTTACCATCTCCAGTATAAATCTGAATCAACCCGTTCTTCATCTTTACAAAAAATCCCAAGCCCTCAAGGGCCTGGGTCAAAAAGTATCGTCCTCACCCTCGAAGGACTCATGCTTCTTCTGCTGAGGCAGGTTTTCTGACTCCCGGCTCATCCTACTCCCTGCACCTTCCCACCCCTCACCTGCTCGCCACGACGACAAACAAATGCAGGACAGTGGTCTCCACAGGTTTCGTCCCCGGATACAGCGGCGGGGCCGTGATGGCTTTAAACCACCTTCCCCCTTGTGCTGTTCTTCAACAGCAACCTCAGTGAACTCAGTTTACCTCACACACTTCTCCCTGTCAAGAACATTAACCAATCTGAATTTTCTTGTATCTGCATGAAGAATGTGATTAAATAAGGACTGATAACAACTGATGTGTGGTGGTGAGAAAACCTACTCGCCAAAAGTTACCGATGAGCTTTTGAAATTTGCAAAAGATAAGTTCAAGCCAGCGAAGGTTATTAAAGTTCCTGTATTTGACTTTGCAGAGAGGGTTTGATCATTTCCCTCATTCATTCTTATGCCGTTCTATCAAAGGAATAAATTTTATCTCCTTGTTCTTAAGAATTCCCCTTCATTCATAATCAGAAGTAATCAGCAGCAAATTTCAACTCGTTAATTGTGCTTTTGGATGAAGAAGGCATTATCAATCTATACGGTTAAAGATAAGTTAGAAGAAGCACAATCAACGGCGGATTAGGTCGGATTTCATGGATTA
>JAUWGW010000034.1 GCA_030606215.1 bacterium | reverse complement strand
GGTTCTCAGCACCATTTAGAGGATATAGCAAGGGTTATAGAAGCTAAAGGTCCGGTCAAAATTTATCGGGAAAACCAGAAGAGAAAAGCCGCGGTAACAGCCAATATAAGCGGGCGTGATTTAGGCAGTGTATTAAACGATATAAAATTGAGGCTTAAGAAGCTAGAGCTTCCACCTGGTTATTTTATAGAATATGGAGGTGAGGCAGAGCGTATGCGCGAGACCTTCCTATCGCTGGGCTTTGCTTTTATCATGGCAGTCTTTCTGGTATATATGATCATGGCCAGCCAGTTTGAATCATTGGTGCATCCTCTTACTGTGATGTTCACTGTCCCCCTCGGATTGGCAGGTGTGATTTTGATTCTATTCTTGACCGGGAATACCCTTTCTTTACCATCACTTTTAGGAGTTATCATTATGGCTGGGATTGTGGTAAATACAGGTATTGTCCTTGTAGATTATATCAATCAACTCCGCGCCAGGGGGATGAATAAGGATGATGCCATTGTTCATGCAGGGGTGACTAAATTAAGAGCAGTTTTATTAACAGCAGCCACTGCGATATTTGGGATGTTTCCTATGGCTATAAGTAGATCAGAAGGTTCAGAACTAAGGTCTCCTATGGCTTTGGCAGTTATTGGAGGATTATTAGTCTCTACTTTCTTGACGCTAATAATTGTGCCTACAGTCTATAGCATTTTAGATGATATCGCCCATCGAACCAGAAAAGAAGTAAGCAAGAGGTTAGTTGGAGAGGAATAATGAGAAATGAAGATTTTCTTTGATTCCCCCCTTTTTTTGTGATACAAAGTAAGATTACGAGGAACAGGACATGTCAGAAATCGATTATACCAAATACCGTTTGAAACCAGAATCAGAGATTAGGGAAACCTTTAAAGAAGTTTCCAGTATTTTTATAATCTCCTGTAAGAAATGTTATAAAGAATTTGAAATAGAAGCTGAACCTGAATACGACAAATTACTGGAACTTCTTGGCGAGGAGCGTTCAAAGATTTCGGGTTGTGCTGAGTTTGATTTCTTATGCAATAGCTATCTAACCAAGAAAAAGTTGACTGATTTGGATATTTCCAATGTTGAAACAATCGGGGTTATATCTTGTGGGATAGGAGTTCAGTTTGTAGCACAAGAGTTAGAAGGGAAGAGGGTTCTGACTCTATGCGATTCCGTACCACAGAGTGGGAATGCAACAAGTGTTACCGGTTATCATGGGATATCTCTGGGTTTAGAAAAGTGCGCAGGTTGTGGGCAGTGTTATTTAAATATTACAGGTGGTATTTGTCCTGTGATAGATTGTGCTAAGGGACTCTTGAATGGTCCATGTGGCGGTGCAAAAAATGGAAAATGCGAGGTTGACCCCCAGGTTGACTGCGCCTGGGAGAAGATATATCTACGACTTAAGGGACAGGGAAGAAATCTTCCTGGTGAGGTTAAGTTAAGGGATTATGGAAAATTTAAAGTTGATGAGAGGAATAGAATTTCTCTATTTACCCAGACCCGGAGAATGCAGAATTTTTATGGGGGGTTATATCCCTTAGAGAGAAAAGAAGAGACGGAAAATCTTTCTATTGAAGCTTTCCCTGAACCAGAACATGTAGTTGTTTTCCTCTCCCAGCATACAGGTTCCCCTGCTCACTCTCTTGTCAAGCCAGGCTCCATGGTGAAGATGGGACAGAAAATCGGAGAAAGCTCAGGCCTTATTTCTGCATCTATCCATGCCAGTATCAGTGGGAAAGTACTTTCGATAGAGGAAAGAATTCATCCATCTCTTCTTAAACCTTCTCTTGCGATAATTATTGAGAATGACGGTCTGAACTCTGTTGATTCTTCTGTAGAACCGGTTTCAGATTTGGAAAATGTTTCAAAGGAATCATTACTGGAATTATTAAAAGAAAAAGGAATTGTTGGTTTGGGTGGAGCTATGTTTCCAACTCATGTAAAACTTTGTCCACCCAAGCCGGTTGATACTCTTGTTGTTAATGGTTGTGAGTGTGAGCCTTATTTGAGCGCTGATAATAGAGTGATGATTGAACATCCCGATAGCATTTTAAAAGGCATCAAGATAGTTCAGAAAATCCTGGAGGCTAAAAATATTATTATTGGAGTTGAGGAAAATAAATCTGGGGCAATTGGAAAACTGAAGGGATTGGATAGTTCTCCTGATGTAACCGTTGCGTCCTTAAAGACTAAATATCCTCAGGGCGCAGAAAAAATGCTGGTAAAGAAGTTATTGGACCGGCAGGTTCCTGAAGGTGGTTTGCCATTGGATGTGGGGGTTGTGGTTTTAAATGTAAGCACAATTCTTGCAATTTACCAGGCTATATATGAGGGGTTACCTCTAATTCAAAGGGTTATCACCATTTCAGGTGAAGGTTTGAAAAGAAAGGGAAATTTCCTTATCAGGATAGGCACGCCTATTGAAGATATTATAGATCTATGCTTTGATGGAAATAGAGAAAAGTTTCTTGAGGAATATCAGATAAAGATGGGTGGACCGATGATGGGTATTTTGCAGGAAGATTTGAATTCCGCTGTTATAAAAGGAACAACGGGTTTCACTATTTTGAGAAAATACCCTGTGGAAGTTTCAGAGGAGAGGGAATGTATCAAATGTGGTAGATGTGTTGAGGTATGTCCGATGGAACTCTATCCTCTCTATTATGCTTATTATGGGAAAAAAGAGATGTGGGAGGAAGCCCTTAAATATAATGTTGAAAATTGTATTGAATGCGGTTGCTGTGACTACATCTGCTCTTCAAAAATCAACCTTTTAAGTTTTATTAAAAAGGCGAAAAGATATGCTTATAACAAAGCTAAAGGATAGAGAAGAGATAATTTCTTTCTTTGACCTGCGGCCGTTTGTTTTTAAATGTTTTGGTTGTAAGGAGGTCTATTTCCCGGAAGAAGAGGTAGATAGACTGATAGAAGATAACCGGAATAAAATAACTGGTATTGCCCGTGTGGATTATTTATGCCGGGAGGAATTCAGTAAAGTCTATATAGAAAAGGTAAGTTTGGAAATTGAAAGGTCGGGAGGGGTTGTTGTTTTCTCCTGCGGAGTTGGTGTCCAGGTGATAGCAAAGCTCCTTGAGGAAAAGAAGGTTCTGGCTGGATGTGATACTTACTATCTAAATGGATTCCAGGGTTTATCTGTGCAGGATTTTAACTGTCAGCAGTGTGGGGAATGTTATCTCAATTATACCGGCGGAATCTGCCCGATTACGGCTTGTTCAAAGGGTCTTTTGAATGGTCCCTGTGGTGGAGCAAAGAATGGTAAATGCGAGGTTAACCCTGAGATGGATTGTGGGTGGGAGTTGATTTATAAAAGACTTAAGAAAATTGGGAAAGAGGAAATATTAAAGAAGAAGAAAGTTCTTGTGAGAGATTACCGGCGGATTATCACTGAAAAGCCTGTAGTGAAGGAGTGAAGTCCTTTTTTACATCAGATATTTTTTTACCACATCAATTGTAGCAGTGGCATCACCTGTTGACTGAGCTTCTTCTAACTTATCTTTGACCGCGTAGATTGCTAATGCCTTCTTCATCGCATTGCCAAACAGCTCTCTGGAGAGAGCCATTGATTTGACAGGGTCGGTGCGGTAGGTGAACTGGTCCTCCCCAAACCAGCCCTGGTAATCTGTATCTATTGCGGCATAGCAGAAGTCAGCCAGCCTCCATATATCGCCAGTGCCGGCAATCCTGTCCTCATCATTACTATGGAGTTTAGCATTATTGACATGGAAATTGACTATAGGCACTCCAAATCTCTTCAGAGTGTAAAGGTTATCGGCTGGCTCGTTCGCATACATCTGTTCATGACCGTAGTCAATAGCTACTCCCATATTAGTTCCCTCGCATTCCTCATTAACTGCCTTAGCTGCTAAGGCTGCCTTATGGGTGGTAGCAATAATCATGTTACCTTCTCTTGGCTCATGAAGTTTCGCCTCAACTCCGAACTTTAGCCCTAACCCTTTAGCTTTCTTGTTGATGGCAATACAACCTTTAATAAACCTATCAAGTAACTTCCCGTAATTAACCTCAAAATTATAGTCCCAGCCGTCTGACCCTGGCCAGAGCGCTGCACTTGTGCATCCTATTTCTTTGGCTATCTCTACTCCCTGAAGAGCGACATTTAGTGCATCTTCACGAATATTTTTATTCGGATTGGTAATCCCCCCAAGTTTCCATTTCGGGTCGGAGAAAAGGTTAGTATTCATGTTCGTAGGAACAACTTGATATTTAGTTAAAGCTTCTTTAACTCTCTCAATAGTAGATGGGTCTTTTTTGTAACTCTTATCAATGAAGAGAGCCTCGTGAAACTCAATTCCTTTAATCCTGGCTTTAGCAACTCTTTCTATCTGGTTAACAATATCGCTGCTGAAATCCGGGTTATCACTGTTGTAACCGAGAGGTGCAAATCTATCGCAAAAATCTCCGGCACACCAGTGCCCTGCAGCAAAATTAATCTCAAATTCATCAAAAAACTTATCCAGCCTCTCCCCATCTAAATAACCATTATATTCTTTGTCCAATTTTTCCAAACTTTCCTTGCTTATTCTCATAGCATTTCTCCTCTAAGAAGCGCCTTCCGATAATCTTCTGCCTCTAAGTTTTTAATTCCCTCAATTTCCTCATCGGTTAGAAAACGAGGTTTACCTGCTGTCAGGGAAGCAAGCAGAATGCGAGCCGCATCTTCTATAATAAGAGCCCGATAGAAAGCCTCTTTTAGATTAGCGCCTACAGTTACTGCTCCATGATTCACTAAAAGAGCCGCATTATGCTCCTTGATAACTGCCGTTACTGCTTTTCTTATCTCCTGCCCTGCGGGGATCACATAGTCTACCACCGGCACTTCTCCAATGAATGCCACAAAGTCAGGAAACATTGGTTTGAGCTTCACCCCCGCACTTACCACTCCGGTAGCTAAGGGAGGATGGATATGGACAACAGCTCTAATATCTTCCCTTATCAAATAGCAGCCAAGATGCATGGAGACCTCACAGGTAGGTCTCAGATGTCCTTCAACTATCTCCCCTGTCTTGAGGTTTACTCCCACATAATCTTCCTCACTCAACTCCTCCAGGGAATAGCCTGTCGGAGAAACATAGACTACCTCTCCTGAACGGGCACTGATGTTTCCTCCGGGGCCGACAACTAATCCTTTCTCTACAATCTTTTTACCATACCTGACGAGTTCCTGTTTTATCCTTCTAACATCTTCCATAAGCTACCTCCCCGGGTGCTTCTTGCTCCGCCGACGGTTGGTGGTTCCCAGCCGTCCGAGTAGTTTATAGCACTTTCCTAAAGTAAAGTAAACAGAAAAGTTGGGGCAATTTTTGCAAATGCAATTCAAAACCAGAAACCTTGAGGAAAATTTTGGGTTTGTCTTGACAAATATGCGAAGATATGATAGTATGAAAGTATGAAGGGGGATGATATTATGAGTTTAACAAAAATAAATGAAAGAGGACAGCTTACAATACCGGCAGAGTTGAGAAAAACTTTGCATTGTGAGCCAGGAGATTACGTAGAAGTAGTAATAGAGGGAGACGTTGATTGACGTCAACTATTTTTTCCCTCCAACGACAATTATTTTTCCCGTTTTTAAGAGAAAAAATATGTTTATCTCTCCTTTCTTTTTTTATTTTGACCGACGTGCTTTTTTGCTTGTTCGATGCGGTAACTGGGAAGATT
>JAUWGW010000014.1 GCA_030606215.1 bacterium | reverse complement strand
GGGTCGTGCATCAATCGGGCATTCTCATCAGAAAAGGCGGTGGCTGCTTCTTCAAACGAAATACCGTGTTTTCGAAAGTTGTCTCTCGCTTTCTGGTCATCCCATGAAAATGTTATTTCATCCATAATGCTATCATAATGCCCATATCATTATAAGTCAAGGAGAATCTTGACGTTTCCTATAATGGCACAGTGTCATTTAAAATTGAAAAAAGGAATCGTTTTTGCATTAAACTATGGTTTAGGAATAATGCGTGATATGGAAATTGAGATGAGGACTATCAGGGCGGGAGATGCCAATATGTTTTTAAGTCCGTTATTTGGAGAAGCATTTGCTACTGTTACCGGGGCAAACCTTGAACTTTACAATACAGACGGCTCACAAGGCGCCGCAAGAGGGGCTGGAATTGGTGCAGGTATTTATAAAAATTATAAAGACGCTTTTATCGGATTGAAAGCAACCAGAGTTATTAAACCTGATACAAATTTAACCTCAGCTTATCAAGAAGCTTATGAAAAGTGGGTTGGTGTTTTGAAAATGGAATTAAGCGAAAAGAAGAAGAAGAATTGAGCCGTAGCCGGCTCGTGATTTGTGCCTTCCCTGAAAAATCTCCTTAAAGTTTAGTGCATATTATTTTCACTATTAGCCTTATGAAAAACACTTAATTAATTCCTCAGCAAATATTCTGTGACCACGGTCTTCAGGGTGGTTCAGATTATTTTGAAGCAGAGTAGGATAAGGAATTCCTTCCTTCCATAAATGCGCCCATCTTGATGAAACGTCAGCAATGGCCAGATTATTTTTTTGAGCAAAATCTATAAGATTATAAACATACCTGCGTTTCTCTTCCGAACGTAGAATATCCAAATATTTATCTTTTTCCTCCGGGAAATAGGTAAAATGCGGTGCTATAAGGATAAGTTCCGCTTTCATGGCTTTAACCCGATTAAGAATATCTGCATAAACTTCGTCGAAAATAAGATCCCCTTTATCTGCATCATTAACAAATTCTACGGTTACTAAATCCGGCCCGGCTTCTACAATTCTTTCCCAGCAGAGCAAATGCTGCTTTTCTGGCCTGTGACTCCTGTACTTTTCCGGGTAAAGCCATTGTCTGGAATTTGATCCACCTATTGCAATTTTATCAACCCTAATATCCGCCTTAGGAAATTTATCTTTAAGCAACTTTTCAAAAAGCGGAACATACGCCGTTTTTTTTATGTCGCTAGCCTCCCCACCTTCAGTAACACTATCACCCCAGCAAATAATTCTCACAGGCTCACTACTCCTGATTTTTGACAAAGTTCTTGGAATCCTCCCGAGAGTAGTCATAGTTTTAGCCAGTTCAACTGTTTCCTGAATCGGAAAGACATCCGGATTTCGGCAATCACAAAAATAATCCAGAAAAAGATTTGCCAATCTCTTTTCGCCGTCTTTTAATCCAGGGGGTTCGGAAACCGAAATATGACTTTTACCTTTACGAATTTCTTTTTTTCCTGAGGATTTCTGGATAATAGAATCTATCCTTCGAAGTGAATAACGATAATCAATGGTTACAAATTCATTTGATGGAATTTCTGCTTTAGGAGCAATCCCAAGCCTGCCCCAAATGGGATCAAAAAGATAATCTTTTCCTTTTTTAAGGACTCTGTTTTTATATCGCACTATCAAGCTTTCGGGATCAAGAGCGCCATAAATTATTCCACTAATCTCCTTCGGCCTTATCCCGGAAATGAATCTGTTCGGAGGCTCTTTCGAAAGCAGTATTTTCTCATTTCTTACATAAACAAAATCATTTGGGTCAAGAGCCAGTTTTTCTAAAATATCTAACATATCATAAGCAAGCATTCTTATAGCCTTCCCAACTAAACAGTAGCATACATACGCCTATGTTATTTGCCGCAAAGCAGCTATGTTCTCGTAGCAGAATTTCAAAGTTGTAGGGGCGAGGGTTATGACACAACTTTGACACTTTGAGTGCGATTTCAGGTCATTGCCGATTGTATTATCATCGGTGAGCATATGTTAAGTCAAGCAATTTTTCAAAATGTAGTGGGAACGGGAAGAGACATCGTACCCCCCCTAGGTTAGTTTGTTTTGGTGAAAGAATATGGATTAAGATTAAAGAAGTTTTAAAAGAGACTGCTCTTTTAGAAAAGCAAAGTAATAAGGACAAATTCGTTAGATATCAATTTCATCTATTTCAGTCTTAAAATTTTCAAATATTTTCAGAGTTTTTGCTACAAGTGGTTCAATTCGCTGGTATTGGAGATCTACGGCATACGCATGTGTGAAGAAATGTCTGAAAGCAAGATATTCTTTGAGTTCGTCTGCAAGTTGTGCAGAGATTATACTTTCTTTCACTGCTGTAAGTAATAGATTCTGATGCCACGATGCTCCAGTGGGAATATGGAGAGATTTTGCTTGGAAGGTTTGTTTAATCATATTCTCAATTCCATTATAAAAACTATGTATTAAAGTAGCTACTCCTGCAAGTTCTAATTCTGATAGTTGAGAAAGCGGCTTATCAGGCAAAGAGGAAAGAATCTTTTCTATAGTTTCATATTCGGCTTCAATGTGCATTTTATAATCAGCCATAAAGTAGCACTCCTTCTTTTTGAATCAACTTAAGGAATTTTGAGGTTCCGGATAAATCGACAACATCTACAGGCTTTGAAAGTTTAAGCATAAGATCACCGTAATATTTGAAAAAATCTTCAGGAGATATTCCTTCCACCGCTATATCTATATCGTGGCTTTCTTTAGTGGAATCTATACTGGAGCCAAATAATAGTACACGCTTGGCGTGATATTTTCCCGATACTTCCCGTATTGTTTTTTTATCTACCTCTGTAATCATAGCTAAATTATACCATTTATGATGGAAACTATCTATAACAATTAATATACGTATTCCTTAAATGCTTCATGGTCATTATACTGTCTTTTCACCGTTTGTCACACGTAAAAATCACATCTGATTTTTGTGAAGTTGTGATGCAATTAAGAAAATGAGGAAATATGAAGAATAATCGCATCATCCTGAAGCAAATGGCCATTTGTAATCTTTAATCTCTATTGCTCCCTCTACTGCTTTCTTGACCATGGAAGGGTCAATGAAGTAAGAATCATCCTCGAAATGCTGACCGGAGAACTCAAAGATGATAGCATCTTGCCCTATGGCGGTAAACTGATGAACTTTTCCCCGCTCCATTACCAGAATATCCCCTGGGTTCATTTCTATCTCTTTTCCATCAACTACCATTTTTACTTTACCCTGCCAGACCAAGAAGGTTTCATGCTTCTTTCTGTGGCTATGAGCCGGACAGGTTGTCCCTGCCTTTTGAACCAGTATCTTCCCACAGTATTCCGGGATATTGACAATCCAGTACTCAGTCAAACCAATCTGTGGTCGGTCAATTACCTTTGCCTTCTGCAATTCTGACATAACTATTCTCTCCTATAACCTTATCCTGATGGTCTCTATCTTATTCTTCCCCACAGGCATCTCAATCTCATTACCCCGTGAGGAAAGCTTCTCTATCTTCTCCTCCAGCAAGGAAACTCTTTCCACCTTCTCTATGGGCTTCGGGAAGTTAATTCTGGGATTGAAGACAAGGAAGCCCAATAAATTGAGCACCTACAAATACAGCTTGAGGGTTACTATTTTGTTTCCCTTAACTTCCAGATTAATTTCATTCCGATTAGTTACTTTTAGTGGTTTGCTGGAAATTGGTTCCTCTTTCAAATCGGTAAGAATTGCCTTTCTGATTTTTCGAAGGCACTTTATCCTGCCTCTGACTTTTTGAGATGTAGTATTAAAAAACCTTGCAATAACTGCATTACCTTCTTCCGCCTTTTTCAAGGCAGTCATCACGGGACAGCCACCCAACTGCCCGCAGTAGAGTAATTGCAATTGTGTTCCCTTTTTGACTTCGGATAATCTCATATTCCGGAAGACCTCTATTGACAATGGCAACTCCTCGTCTTCCATCATTCAGGAATACATACGACTTCTGAGGATGTGTTGAAATTTTTTCAACCAATTCTTCTGAAGACGGCGGGTCAATTGGTCTTTTCTCAACAGTAAAATGCCCATCTGCAAAAGAAAAATCAGTCTCAATATCAATCTGAAAGAGAACTCTCAATCTGTGGTCCTTAACTTTATTTTCAAACTCTGTATGGATATCTATTCTTGGACTTTTTTCATAAACTGTTACGAAACTCGTTAATGGGCAGGTGACTTTCTGTCTGCTTCTGTGTTTCCTATCCGCCGTCAGAGATCTTGGGAGGTTCAGACTTGACTCTATCCTGTATGCAGCAAGAATAGGTCCTTTCTCAATCAGGGTAATCTTTGCTTTCCCGCCTTCAGTGGTATAGGTCTCTGTATTCTTTATAGGAGAATAGTTATATTCATCACCACCATCTTCTGTATCTTCATATATGAGACAATTCTGATAAACTGAACCTGTTCTTTTTTCTATTATCTTCAGAGTTCCATCAGATTTTATCTTTAAAAAGGGCCGTCAAGATTCTCCTTGACTTATAATGATATGGGCATTATAATAGCATTATGGATGAAATAACATTTTCATGGGACGACCAGAAAGCGAGAGACAACTTTCGAAAACACGGTATTTCGTTTGAAGAAGCAGCCACCGCCTTTTCTGATGAGAATGCCCGATTGATGCACGACCCCGATCATTCGCATGAGGAAGATAGATTTGTTCTTCTTGGCTTCAGTGCGAAACTCCGGATTCTGGTCGTCTGTCACACGTATCGACAGGACGAAAGAGAAATCAGAATTATCTCTGCCCGTAAGGTGGACAGGGAAGAACGTAAGCAGTATGGGAGATTCCTATGAAAAAGCACTATGACTTTTCGCAATCGGTCCGGAATCCCTATGCCAAGCATCTGAAGAAACAGGTTACGCTTCGTCTGGGTGTGGACGTGGTAAATTACTTCAGAGAATTGGCAAGTGAGACAGGGATTCCTTACCAGAATCTTATCAATCTGTATCTCAAGGAGTGCGCCCACTCAGGCAAGAAACTCACCCTGAAGTGGGTATCCTAAGGATCGCAGAACCGGTCACTGCACCTGACCAAAACCGCAAGCGGTTTTGGCGGGTGAGTTCCAGTTAAACGAATTTTACTCGCTCTGTTTTTTTAATGTTTTCCCCAAGAACTTTTAGTACAATAATAACTGTGAATAATATTGAGATAGAAAACCTCTCTCTGGGAGCACTGGTTGAACTTCACAGGAAAATTTTAGATGAAGTTCGGTAAATATTTGGAGTAGGAGTGTGTCCTTATGACATCCCGTGAAAGAGTCAGAAAAGCTGTTCTATTTCAAGAACCTGATAGAATCCCAATTGACCTTCCGGAACAATACGGTTCTGATTTCCTTTACGTTGGAGCTGACCCTGATCCTGGCTGGCATCCAACTCTCAACTCCGAAACGAAATGGGAGGATGAGTGGGACTGCATATGGGAGAAACTGCCAGGAGATAAGACTATGGGACAGGTGCGATTTCATCCTCTGTCAGATTATGCAAATCTCAAAAACTACCATTTCCCGGAGTACAAAAATCCCAAAAGGTATGAAAGTGCCGGAAAGGATATCTCATCAAATAAGGATGAGAAATTTGTTCTCGCAGGTATTCCTCTGAGCTTTATCCATCGTCTTGAATACCTGAGAGGACATCAAGAAGCCTGGACTGATTCATATATTAATCCAGGGGAGTTGTGTGAACTTTTAGATAGACTATCTGATATTGCAATAGACAGCATTAAGAATTTTGCACGACTTGGTGTGGATGGGATTTTCTCTGCTGATGATTGGGGGCTTCAGGACAGACCAATGGTTGCCCCTGAAGTATTCCGGGAATTCTTCAAACCCAGATACAAAAAAGTCTATCACTTTGCCCATGAGCATGGAATTCTTGCATTTCTTCACAGTTGTGGATACATCATTGACCTTCTGGATGATTTTATTGACGCAGAACTAAATGTCATACAAATGGATCAACAGGAGAACATGGGAGTTGATAGGTTGTCAAAATTATTCGGTGGAAGATTATGTTTCTGGTGTCCTGTTGATATTCAAAATGTGATGGTTAGAGGAACAGTAGAAGATGTCCGCAACTACGCAGAGAATCTTGTCAAATCGCTCGGCAAGTTTAATGGTGGATTTATTGCCAAATGGTATCCTTCACCTGAAGCTGTCGGACACTCTCAGGAGAAGATAGATGCAATGTCCAGAGCCTTCATAGAGCATGGAAAACTTATATTTCCCACCCCGTAGAATTTCCCTGGAATCACTTGAGCCACTTTCACCATAAGTCTACCACCGTATCCTCTTGAAGACAACTAATTTTGCTCAAATGTATTTTCACTGCCTTTCGCTTAATTCCGTTTTCAAAACACCAGCCCATTTTTCATAGGACTCTTGATAAGCTGAGGTTAAATTTGTAGCAAAAAAGCCATTTTTGAATGTTCTCCGTCTTAATCTTACTCCGCCCTGTTTTGCATTTCCATTGTAGAGGGGACTGCCCTGTGTGTCAAGAACGATTCAAGAAGATTCAGGAAGAGTGGCGAAAAAGGCTTGACAAAGTTGGAGGGGATGGGGTAATATTATGGATGGTGGTGGAGGAAAGTGGAGGGAGAGGGAGGAGCGCATGTTTTACGGACAATATGACCACAGTCTGGACCGCAAAGGCAGAATAATCATACCTTCTAAACTTCGTCAGGTTCTCATTGAAAGCTTCTCAGAAAAATTCATGGCTACGAGAGGACTTGAACAATGTGTTTTCCTTTTTCCAATTGAGCAGTGGAGGAACCTGGAGGAAAAAACAAAGACACTCCCATTCATGACGGGAAGTCATGCCAGAGCTTTCACCCGCCTTCTTTTCTCAGGTGCTATTGAATGCAGTATGGATAAACAGGGAAGAATCCTTCTGCCCCAGAATCTTAGAGAATATGCTGGAATCAAAAAAGACGTGGTTATTACAGGCGTTTCAGACCACATGGAACTCTGGTCCAGGGAAAAGTGGACAAAGTATCTGGAGAAAGAGGGGAGAACATTTGAGGAAACTGCAGAAAAGTTGATGGACTTTGGAATATGAGGCATAAGCCGGTTCTTTTAAATGAAGTGGTGGATATGCTGAACTGTAAACCTAACAAAAATTATGTTGATTGCACTGTTGGTACTGGGGGGCATGCAGAAGCTATTCTTGAGAGAATTGGGAAAGGAAGACTTGTAGGGATAGATTGTGATGAGACTGCTATCAGAATAGCAGGGGAGTCTCTTAAGAAGTTTGGTGATAGATTCGTTCCTGTCTGTGATAATTTCACCAATGTAGAAGCGATATTTAAGAAACTTAATATCGGCTTTGTTGACGGAATTCTCTTTGACCTCGGCATTTCTCTTCATCAACTTGATGAACCATCCCGCGGATTCAGTTTTATGAGAGATGGTCCCCTGGATATGCGTATGGATAGAACTAAGGAGGGAACCGCCGGTGAGTTTGTGAATCAACTTCCTGAAAAGAAATTAGTAGAACTTCTCAGAAATTTTGGTGAGGAGAGAGCTACCCGTCGGATTGCAAGACGTATTGTTGAATTGAGGGCGAAAAAACCTATCCGGACGACAAAAGAACTTGCAGATATTATCAGTGGAGTGTTCCGTAAAAGAGGACGGATACATCCGGCAACGAAGACCTTTCAGGCTTTGAGAATTGCAGTCAACGGGGAGCTGGAAGCACTCCATGCTGTACTGGAGAAAGCAAGCTGCCTCCTCTCAATCGGCGGCAGAATCTGTGTTATCTCATATCATTCTCTTGAGGATAGGATTGTGAAGAGAGAATTCCTGCGCCTTTCAAAAGGTACACCCTGGGAAAATGCAAAATGTAAACCTGGAAGTGCTTCGAAGGTGAAGCTCCTGATACTGACGAAGAAGCCGCTTGTACCATCACGGGGAGAAGTTCTTCTGAATCGGCGCTCCCGCAGTGCAAAAATGCGTGTAGCGGAGAGAATAGAATGAAACTTATTATGCGTATTCTGACTATTTTGTGTCTTGCGCTTATTGTATATGCTCATGTCTGGCAGAGGGTCCAGGTATTGAGACTTGGTTATAAGGTAAGCCAACATGAGAAGAACAAAGAAGAATTGAGTAAAGAGCATAGGGCTCTCTGGCTGGGGTTGAGCAAGTTGAAATCTGTTGAGAGGATTGAAAATCTATCAAGATTGGAGTTTGCGGAAGAGCTGAGGGTTATTGAACTTGTGAATCCAGAGGATCATTGTGGAAAAGAGAATAAATAGGAGAGCCTTTATCATTTTCTCATTGTTTCTGGGAACCTTTTTTGCTCTCCTGATAAGACTTGTAATCGTCCAGATTCTGCAGGGGGATATACTGTGTGAGAAGGCAGAAAATCAGGGGAGACTCCACGTTAAGTTGTTGCCATGGCGAGGCACAATTTATGACAGGAATGGTAAAGAACTGGCGATAAGTGTCAGCGCTGATTCAATATGTGTTAGGCCATCTGAAGTGGAGAAACCTGATGAGGCATCCTTGAAAATCGCTGAAGTGCTAAATGAAGATCTGCTGAAGGTTAAGAAAAAACTTACGAGTGATAGACCTTTCGTCTGGCTCAAGAGGAAAGCAGAAAAAAGAAAAGCGCAAATGGTAAAGAGCATCTCAGGGGTGGGAATAATTGAAGAGAGCAAGAGATCTTATCCTGCTGGAATGCTTGCGAGCCATCTCATAGGTTTTTCAGGAATGGATAATTGCGGGTTGGAGGGTATAGAGTTCACTTTTGACCGCTACCTGCGAGGGATGCCAGGCTATCTCAGGTCAAAGACAGATGCAAGAGGTAGAGAATTAGCAACTCTACGGTATGCGGATAAAGCTCCTGATGAAGGAAAAGGGCTCATGCTCACCATAGATGAGGTAATACAGTATCTCGTTGAAAGAGAACTGGACAGAGCATATTCCACAGAGCCTGCTCAGGATGGTTCCAGGATAAGGGTTAAAGGAGTCAGCGCAATTGTAATGAGGACATCTACAGGGGAAATACTTGCTCTGGCAAACCGTCCGACTTTCAACCCTGCAAATTTTGGTCTTTCTTCATTTGATGAGAGGCGGAATAGAGCCGTAACAGATATTTTTGAACCCGGCTCGTGTTTCAAAATAATTCCAGCGGCAGCGGCTCTTGAGGAAGGATTATTCCGACCTGAGGATGAGATATTCTGTGAGAATGGTTCATTCCGTTTGCCCGGTCATACAATTCATGATGTCCATCCATATGGTCTGTTAACATTCCGTCAGGTTCTTGTCAAATCCAGCAATATTGGTGCATCAAAAATATCTGCCGAACTCGGTGAGATGAGATTTTATAGATACATCCGTCGTTTTGGTTTTGGTGAGAAGACCGGTTCTGGGTTGCCCGGAGAAACTGCAGGGTTGCTCAGACATCCGGGAAGATGGTCAAAACTCTCCATCAGTATGCTTTCCTTTGGACAAGAGATTGGAGTCAGTTCAATACAGCTCATCTCAGCATTTTCTGCTGTTGCGAATGGCGGCGTTCTAATGCAGCCGATGGTTGTCAAATCACTCATTGACGGTAACGGCAATGTTTCGGAAAGTTTTTCTCCAAGGCGGAGGAGACGTGTCATCTCGGAAGAATCTGCCAGAACTCTAACTGAAATACTCGTTGGTGTGGTTGAGAAGGGAACAGGTAAAAGAGCGCGGATACCGGGTTATAAAGTAGCTGGCAAAACAGGCACTGCGCAGAAGATTGAGAAGGGGACTTACTCCCACACAAAGTTTGTATCTTCCTTTGTTGGATACGTCCCTGCATATAAACCTGAGATAGCTATTTTAGTAGTGGTTGATGAACCTTGCGGGAAACCGAGTGAGTGTTATGGTGGCAGAGTAGCCGGTCCTGTTTTCCGAAGAATTGCTGTTCAAACCCTGAAGTATCTCGGGATACCTCCTGAAGGTACTGAGACAAGATTTGCTGCAAATACGCCTGCGCAATTAAATACAGTAGGTGCGGCGACCCATGTGGTCTCCCGGAGTGGACCTGCCTGCCGACGAGGCATGGGCAACCCCTACCCTTACGCTGAAATGCTCAAAGTCAAGGATAACACATATTACAAGGCTGAAGCTGAGTTTGTAAATGATTGCTATTTAACACTTAAGGAAGGGACAGATATAAGAAAGGCAGAAGTTTATATGCCTGATGTTTATGGGATGACTATGCGTGAGGTTCTCAGAATGCTCGCCCCATACCAGTTAAAAATCAAGTTCGCCGGGTCTGGAGTTGCAGTTAGACAAAGCCCGCATGCCGGTAAAAAAATCCATCCTGGAACTAAATGTTCGATTACCTTTAGAAATAAATGATGAAGCGGCTAAAAGAATTGATTGAGGGTCTTGAAACCAGGGAATTAATTCAGTTCCGGAATACATCAATTGAGGGGCTCGCGTATGATTCCAGAAAAGTGAACCCCGGTTTTCTCTTTGTATGTATAACCGGCGTTCGTGAGGATGGGCATAGATTTGCCGGTGAAGCAGTCAGGCGGGGGGCAGCTGCGATAATATGTGAAAGAATAATAGAAAGCGAAAAGAAAATTCCTCAGATAGTTGTCGGGGATAGTCGTTCTGCGCTTTCTCATACATCATCTATTTTTTATCACCATCCATCTAAGGAAATGCATGTTACGGGGATTACCGGCACCAATGGAAAGACATCCACAAGTTTCCTGTGTGAAGCAATTCTGAAGCAAATTGGCAGGGTTTGCGGTGTGATTGGAACAATTGACTACCGCTGGGGCGATAGAGTTCTTCCTGCGGGCAAGACCACGCCTGAATCTCTTGAGACACAGCAAATCTTAAGGGAAATGTTTACTGCAGGGTGCAGGCATGTCCTCATGGAAGTTTCATCTCACGCGCTTGAACAGGAAAGGGTTCGCGATGTTGAGTTCAGGACGGGAATTTTTACAAATTTGAGTGCGGAGCATCTTGACTACCACGGAACTCTTGAGCATTACTTAGAGGCAAAAGGTAAACTTTTTAAGAAATTGAAGGGGAAGGAGACTACAGCAATAGTGAATATTGATGACCCTCACAGTTCAGTCATCCTGAAACTTCCGTCCGGAAATACCATAACATACGGGATAGAGAAGAAAGCTGATGTAATGGCAGGTGACATATCGCAAGGTCCGGAAGGAGTGAGTTTCCTTGTCCAGACACCTGAGGAAAGTCTCAAGATGCGTCTGAAGTTACTCGGCAAAGGAAATGTCTATAATGCTCTTGCGGCAGTTAGTTTTGGTATCGGTCTTGGGGTAAAACTTGGGGATGTGAAAAATGCTTTTGAAAAAGTGGAGAGCATAAGAGGAAGGTTTGAAGTAATCTGGAAGGGAGATTTCAATGTGATTGTTGATTACGCTCATACTCCTCAGGCTATGGAAATACTTTTACAGTCTGTTAGGTGTATTGTTCCAGGACGGATAATAACAGTTTTTGGCTGCGGCGGCGACAGGGATAAAACCAAAAGACCCATTATGGGTGAAATCTCAGCGCTGGGGAGTGATTTTTCATTTCTCACGACAGATAATCCGAGGAGTGAAGACCCTGAAGAAATTATCTCACAGATTGAGTCAGGTTTTCGGAAGTTACAAAAAGATAATTTCAGGGTTATTCCTGATAGGGCAGCTGCTATCAGGGAAGCTATAAATCTTGCCGGGAAGGGAGATGTGGTAATTATTGCAGGGAAAGGGCATGAGACATACCAGACTTGGAAAGATACGGTGGTTCCATTTGATGATTCTCAGGTTGCAAGAGAAGTGCTTGAGGGGTTATAGTTTATGGAATCCATGACGGTCGGTGAGATCCTTAAGGCGTGTAATGGGCGTCTTCTTTGCGGAGACCCGCGAATAAAAGTAACTGGGATTTCAATTGATACAAGGACTATTAAAGAGGGGGAGTTGTTTCTTGCAATAAAGGGAAAGAGGTATGACGGGCATTCTTTTGTGTCAGGTGCTTTCAGGAAGAAAGCAAAAGGTGCAATCGTATCAGGATTGGCGGAGAAAATCCCGAAGGATAAAGTAATCATCCGTGTTAAAGATACGTTATCTGCTCTTCAGAGTATTGCAGGCTACTACAGGAGTAAGTTTACATTACCTGTAATTGCAGTAACAGGAAGTAATGGGAAGACTACAACAAAGGAGATGTTAGCTGCTATCCTCTCACAGAAGTTTAAAACTTTGAAGAGCCAGGCAAGTTTCAATAATGCAATAGGCGTCCCGCTGAGTTTGCTTCGGATTTGTTCAGACCACGAAGTATGTATCCTGGAAATTGGCATGAATAGAAAGGGTGAAATACGTCATCTTGCAGGGATTGCAAGGCCGGATATTGGAATTATCACAAACACAGGTTCGGCTCACATTGGAAATTTTGGGAGTCTGCGGGAAATTGCAATGGCAAAAGCGGAACTCCTGGATGAGGTTAACCGCATGTGTATTCTGAATGCAGATGATAAACATTTTGAGATTCTGAAGGAGAAATGTCGTGGAGAGATAATTACGTTTGGTGTGAAGAAAAAGGCAGATTTCAGGGCAGATTCAATAATCTTGCTTCCTTCAGGCTTATCTTTCAGATTAAACGGCAAATTCGAAGTTAAACTGCCGGTTGTTGGCTACTACAATGTCTATAATGCACTTGCAGGAATAGCTGCCTCCTCGTGTTTCAATATTGATGGAGAAGACATATCTTGCGGGCTTAAAAACTTTCAGTCCCTCTCATACCGTGGTGAAGTCAGAAAATGCAGAACAATTGAAATTATCAATGATACATATAATGCCAACCCGGATTCAATGAAAGCCGCAATTAAACTTCTGGCGGATAAATCCCGCCACTGTGCACAGGGGTTGGGTAAAAAGTGGCGTAAGGTTCTTGTAATTGCGGATATGCTTGAACTTGGGAAAGAGGCGGAGAAGTGCCATCAGGAGATGGGCAGACTTATCGCTCACTCCGGCATTGATGTTTTATTCACAATGGGAGATTTTGCAAGAATCAGCGCTCAAGCGGCGAAGGAGAGCGGTATGAAGAAAGTTTTCTCATGCAGGAGAAAACAGGAACTGGTCAAGAAACTGTTGTCTGAGTTAAAACCATATGATATTATGCTTATTAAAGGTTCAAGAGCGATGGGGATGGAAGAAATAGTTGAAAAAATAGTGTATGAATTCAGTAAAGAAAGCTGAATCCTTAATCCTGAGAGCTGAAGGCTACCCGAACGAAGTGAGGTATATTTTATGTTATATTATCTCTACCCATACTTACGAGATGTTTTCTTTGGCTTTAATGTCCTCCGCTACATAACTTTTCGTTCGGTTTCTGCGGCTGTAACTTCCTTCATTCTATGTGTCGTTATAGGTCCCCGCCTTATCAAGAATCTTCACAGATTCAGAATAACAGAAAAGCTGCTTAAAAGCGATTCCGCACAACTGGATATTCTTCATAGCAGGAAAGAGGGCACACCAACAATGGGAGGCATCCTTGTCGTTATTGCAGTAATTTTTTCATGCATCTTGTGGGCAGACCTTTCAAATAGATTCATGCTCCTTGTGCTCTTTGTATTTTTAGGGCTCGCTGTGCTCGGATTTGCAGATGATTTGACTAAACTTCACAGGAGTCCGCATGGGTTGAGAGGCAGGAATAAATTCCTCGGACAGATAGCGCTGGGATTGGTCGCGGGTGTTTATCTTTTCTATCATCCCCCTGATTTAGCTGTCCTCTGGAATGTAGATGTAGTAAACTCTGATTACTCTCCTTTCCTCACACATGACTATGCACCTGTTCTCACGATTCCGTTTTGTAAAGAATTATTTTTGAATCTTTCCTGGTTATACATTCTATTTGTCATTCTTGTTATTGTAGGCTCTTCCAATGCTGTCAACCTCACAGATGGATTAGATGGTCTTGCCGTAGGAAACACACTTTTTGTTATTTTAGTCTACGCCATTCTTTCATATGTTGTGGGAAATTGGAAGATAAGCAAATATCTTGGTATTCTCTTCGTTGAGGGCAGCGGTGAACTTACTGTATTCTGCTCATCCCTTGCTGGAGCCTGTCTTGGATTTTTATGGTTCAATGCATATCCAGCACAGATTTTTATGGGAGATACGGGTTCACTTGCGCTTGGAGGAGCAATAGGAGCTGTGGCTGTGGTGACGAAACAAGAGCTCCTGCTGGTTATTGCAGGTGGAATTTTTGTTGTGGAAGCACTCTCTGTAGTAATTCAAGTGGTCTCGTTTCGGTTATGCAAGAGGAGAGTATTTGCGATTGCTCCATTGCATCATCACTTTGAATTTCGTGGATGGGCTGAGCCAAAGGTTATCATCAGGTTCTGGATTATTTCAGCAATACTTGCTCTCATCAGCCTCAGTACACTGAAACTGCGATAAAAAATGGTCGCTGTCCCTATTTTATTTAAAAAAAGGGTTACCGTAATTGGGCTTGGGAAAAGTGGCATTTCTGCGGCTAAATTACTTTATGATAAAGGTGCTGAAGTTACTGTAACGGATATAAAGTCAGAAGAAGAATTAAGAGAAGAGATAGAAAAACTTGAAAATAGAGGAGTTAAACTGGAACTGGGAAATGATGGGAGGATTGCTGTAAGGGATGCAGAAATGGTGGTTGTAAGCCCTGGAGTTCCACAGGATGCCCCTGCTATTCAATTAGCTCAAGAAAGGACGCTCCCTATAATAAGTGAAATTGAGTTATTTTCCTGGTACTGTCCTTCGCCAATCATAGCTGTAACCGGCACAAATGGGAAGACAACAACAGTGACCCTTATTGCGAACTTACTTAAGAATCTCGGAAAAAAAATAGAAGTTGCCGGCAATATTGGAATTCCTCTTACGGAAATCATTGGAAAGTTAGACGAGAAGACAATTGTTCTGGCTGAGATTAGCAGTTTCCAGCTGGAGCAAATTGAAAGATTTCACCCATATATTTCTATTATTCTTAACATTACGCCTGACCATCTTGATCGCTACAGAAGTTTCCAGGATTACGTCAATGCCAAAGCCCGCTTATTCCTCAATCAGGAAAGCAGTGACTGGACTATTCTGAATGCCGATGATGAGAAGGTCTCAAAATTTGCTGACAGTACGCAAGCTCACATTGTGAGGTTCAGCAGGGCAGGGGGAGTTTTGGGGCAGGGAGTATTTTTGAATTCGGGGGAGATAGTAGTCCGCTGGGAAGGAAGGGAAGAGAGAATATGCTCAGCTCAGGATATTAAAATGAGAGGGGCTCATAACCTTGAGAATTGTTTTGCGGCTGCAGCTGTTGGTTTGATATATTCTGCAAAAACAGAAATCATAAGAGATACAATCTCAGAATTTCCCGGTCTTGAACACCGTCTTGAGTATGTTAAGACAATAAATGGAGTACAGTTTTTCAATGATTCAAAGGCGACAAATGTTTCTGCCAGTCTTGAGGCTTTGAATAGCTTCACCAGTCCTGTTATCCTGATTTGCGGTGGTCGTGACAAGAGAGGCGATTACACTGTTCTCAGAAAAGCTCTGAAGGATAGGGTCAAATCTGTAATACTGCTCGGGGAGGCAAAAAGGAAGATGAGAGATGCTTTCCAGGGAGTAGTCTCCTGCATAGAAGCAGATTCTCTACGAGACGGCGTTCAGCAAGCTTATTCAGTTGCGGCTTGCAGCGATGTTGTTCTTCTTTCTCCTGCGTGCAGCAGTTTTGATATGTTCAGGGATTTTGAGGAGCGGGGCAGGATTTTTAAAGCTGAAGTCGAGAATCTGGTGTGAGACCTATTCTTACAATTACATTTATTCTTATTGCAGTTGGTATCATAATGATATACAGCACAAGTGCAATATTTGCCGAGGACAAATTCGGTGACCAGTATTATTTCTTTAAACGCCAGTTGATGTGGGCGTGCCTTGGTATAGCGGCAATGACGATTGCGAGCTTCATACCAATGGAGTTGCTGAGGACAATTGCAAAACCACTTTTGATTTTAGTCTGGATACTTCTTATTCTTGTGTTTGTGCCTCATATAGGTGCAAAAGTGGGTGGGGCGAGAAGATGGCTGAGGTTTGGGGGATGGAGTTTTCAACCTGCTGAAATGGCAAAACTTGTCCTTATAATTTATGGCGCACATTTTCTCTCGAGAAAACAGAGGGAGCTTACTAATTTTCATCATGGGCTCTTGCCTCTTGTCATTGTGATTGGGATAACCGTGATAATGATTTTACTCCAGCCTGACCTTGGGACAGCCCTGCTTATCGGCGCAGTAAGCCTGGTAATAATGTTTATTGCCGGGGTGAAGATGAAACATCTTTTAGGGTTAGTGTCGTTAGCTGCACCTGTAATTTTTCTGATGATTTTCAAAGTGAGTTACCGATGGCAGAGAATGCTTGTCTTTCTGAATCCCTGGAAAGACCCGGCAGATACGGGTTATCAGATTACTCAGTCCCTCATAGCTCTCGGTTCGGGCGGGCTTACGGGGAGAGGATGGGGGCAGAGTACGCAGAAACTTTATTACTTGCCTGAATCATATACAGATTTCATTTTCTCTATAATAGGCGAAGAGATTGGTTTCATAGGAGCGTCTGCCGTTCTGCTGCTATTTGTAGCATTTGTATGTCATGGGATGAAAATTTCTAAGAGTGCTCCGGACCTTTTCACCTATCTCGTAGGTGTGGGGATTACTGTTATGATTGGTTTGCAGGGAATAATCCATATGGGGGTCGTTACTAGCTGCTTGCCTACAAAAGGGCTGCCTCTGCCATTTGTAAGTTTTGGTGGTTCATCCCTCCTGGTCAACCTGACCGGTGCAGGACTTCTTATAAATATCTCAAGGAAACGAAGATTAAGGATTAAGCAGTAAGTTTAATGAGAGTTATTCTAACAGGGGGCGGAACCGGAGGGCATTTATTCCCCGGGGTGGCTATTGCTGAGGAATTAAAGAAGCAAAGGCCAGATTCGGAAATTCTCTTTGTTATAAATAAGGGTTGGTCGGAGCCAGCCACTATAACATGTTATGGTTTCTCTTTTAGAAGAATCGCGGCAGGAAAGTGGAGAGGCAAATCTCTATGGAGACTGCTCATTGCAGGTTTACGGCTAACTGTTGGATTTTTTGAGTCTCTCTTAATCATAAGGAGTTTCAAACCCGATGTTATCGTCGGGCTTGGAGGTTATGCCAGTTGCCCTTTAATGTTTGCTGGAGTAGTGTGTAGAAAAACAACCATTGTCCATGAGCAGAATTATAACCCCGGTTTAGCAAACAGGCTGCTTTCCAGATTTGTGGATGAAGTTGAGGTGAGTTTCCCTGAGACGAAAAATTTTCTCAGTTCGCGGAATGTATGTGTAACCGGCAGCCCTATCAGGAGAAGCATTTTAACGGCGGATAGATTGCGCGGAATAAAAAGTCTGGGACTTGAAGAAAAGAAACTTAATTTAGTCATGTTTGGAGGCAGCCATGGTGCCCGCAGGATAAACTCAGCCGCTCTTGGCGCACTCGGGGAAATTAAAGGAAGTTCGGACTTGCTTGCCGCCTGGCAGGTTGTTCATATTACAGGCAGAGAGGATTACCCTGTAATAGTTGACGCATATGAATCCAGTGGGATAGAGGCTTATGTATTTCCATTTGTTGAACATATGGAGAATATATATGGGATTGCAGATGTGGTTGTATGCAGAGCAGGAGGCAGCACAGTTGCTGAGCTCACTGCGATTGGTTTGCCGGCAATCTATGTGCCATATCCGTGGGCAACTGACAACCACCAGGAATATAATGCACGCTGGGTATCTGAGAGGGGAGCCGGGGTATTGGTTCTGGATAAAGAGCTTGAGAGCAGATTCAAGAACGTGCTGGTTGATTTGATGCAAGATGGGGAAAAAAGAGAAAAGATGGCTTCTGCGAGCAGGAAATTGGGTAGACCTTCTGCTTCAGCAAAAGTGGTTGAAAGGATAATATGCTTAAAGGAGTAAAAAAGGTTCACTTTGTGGGGATTGGGGGGGCCGGTATGAGCGGGATGGCTCATATACTCCTTCAGCTTGGTTATTCTGTCAGCGGGTCAGATATGGTTGAGAGCGGAGAGACGCTAAAACTTGCTGAATCAGGAGCAAGAATCTGTATAGGGCACAGGAAAGAAAATTTAGGCGGAGTGGATTTAGTTGTCTTTTCTTCAGCCATCCCTTTTAAAAATCCTGAACTAAAATTTGCCAGGGAAAACCATATTCCCTGCATTCCGCGTTCGCAAATGCTGGCAGAAATGATGAAAGAAAAAATTGGCATTGCGATAACAGGAACGCATGGAAAGACAACAACAACTTCTCTCGTTTCCCTGATTCTCAAAAAAGCAGGTTTTGACCCGACTATCCTCATTGGAGGCGAGCTGAATGATATCGGTGGGAATGCATGCTTAGGAAATGGGGAATATCTCGTTGCAGAAGCTGATGAAAGTGATGGTTCGTTTCTAATGCTTTCCCCTCAATTTGCTATAGTTACAAATATTGAGGATGACCATCTTGATTACTACGGGGATATTGATTGTCTGATGGATGCTTTTGCTGAGTTCTCAGATACGGTTTTTTCAAATGGCGGAATTGTTTTCTTTTCTGACCACCCGAACAATTTGAAGATTCTTAAAGAGAGTGGAGAAAAGTGGCAGAAAGCTTTCGTTTACGGTTTTGATGAAAATTGCGAAGTAAGAGGCGATAATGTGGTAACGGAGTTTGGAAAATCAAGTTTCTCGGTTATCTTTAAAGGGAAAGAACTTGGCAGGATTGAACTGAATCTCCCGGGAGTATATAACATATATAACGGGCTGGCGGCATGTTCTCTTGCGCTAACTTCTGGTATCAAGTTTGATGTTGTGAGAGATGTGCTTTCACAGTATCGTGGAACAGAACGTAGATTCCAGATTAGAGGGGAAGCAAATAGCGTGCTTGTAATAGAAGATTATGCTCACCATCCAACTGAAATAAGGCTGACGCTTGAAGCTTGCAGGAAATCCGGAAGAAGAATTGTTGCTATTTTCCAGCCGCATCGTTATACCAGAACGGAGATGCTTGCAAAAAGTTTCGGCGGAGCATTTGATAATGCTGATGTTCTCATAATGACAGGTATCTATCCGGCCGGGGAGGTTCCAATTAAAAATGTATCGTCAGAGATAATAGTTGGAGCGGTGAGGGAAACAGGGCATCCTTGTGTTCATTACATTCCTGATATGTGGAATATTGTAGGTGAAATAAGAAAAATTGTGAAAGCTGAAGATATAGTCATTATACTTGGAGCAGGTGATATCAATAAACTGTCTCAACCTATAATAGAAAGTTTGAGGTCAAAATGAGTGGGCATTTACATTTTTTCGCTTCCGCGTTATTTTTCCCACCACACAGCATGGCAGGATGGCAAAATCTATGCTTCGTTTTGCTCATTCAGGGGCAGGGACAACTCCCCTTGCTCCGGGGAGCCCCCTTTTTGCTTGCTCTATGCAAGAAGCATTTTTGCGAAGTGAATGTTGGTGTGTAATCACATAATAATTTTTATTTTCTTTGGGGCAAAAAGCATTTCCCTAAGTCGCTGCGGTGGAGTTGCCCCTGCCCCTATAGCCGGTGTATGTGAATAATGCGAACTAAGCTCAGGAAAGTTGTAAGGGGGAAGGTTAAAGTTGGAGAAGCATTGAGCAAGCATACCTCTTTTGGAATTGGCGGGGCGGCTGATTTCTGGATTGAACCGGTTGATTTTGAAGATCTGGCTAATTTAATGGCCTTTCTGAGGGAAGAGAAGCTGCCGTGGATTATTTTAGGGAATGGAACAAATGTGCTTGTCAGAGATACTGGTTTCAGGGGAGTAGTTGTAAATCTGAAAAATCTGGCATCTTTATCTGTTGAAGGCAATTCCGTTATTGCAGGAGCGGGTGTCCCTTTACAGAAGATTCTTGAGGAAACGGCGAATTCTGAGTTGGAAGGGTTTGAATTTACTGCAGGTATTCCGGGAACTATTGGTGGAGCTGTAGCTACAAATGCCGGTGGAAAGGATGGGGAGATCGGAGATGTTATTGAGGAGGTGAGTATTCTTAACTATTGTTCTCTACCTCCTGAAACAATTATTGTTGGAGTTAAGATAGGGTTGAGGAAAGGGAAGAGAGAGAATATAAGGAAGAAAACCGTTGAGATTCTCAAGTATCGCAAACTTACACAACCCTTAAATTTTCCAAGTGCAGGATGTATATTCAAAAACCCACACGGAAAGTCTGCAGGTGAATTGATTGAATCAACCGGGCTGGCAGGGACAAGAGTTGGTGATGCAGAAATTTCAACCAAACATGCCAATTTTATTATAAATAGGGGAGAAGCCAAGGCAGAAGAAGTTATCACTCTTATGGAAATGGTTGAGCAGGAAATTTTCGCTCGCTTCGGCATAAAACTTAAAAGAGAAGTAAAGGTTATTGGGGATTGATATTAGGTGGTTTTGTATAAAGCTTGACTTTGTAACCAAGATGTGGTATTAAAAAAGGTAATGTATTTAGTATTGAAAGGGAGGTGAAATAAAGTGTCTCTAAGCATTACCGAAGATATTAAGTCAGTTTCTGAGCTGAAGAAAAGAACTCGTGAAGTCTTTGAGCAGGTGCATCACACTGGGCGCCCTGTTATTGTAACTGTTAATGGAAAGCCCGATGTGGTGTTACTCGATGCAGCTGTTTTCGAAAAGAAACTAAAGATATTGAACCTTGGGGTTTTATTGGCTGAAGCAGAGACTGATATAAAAAAGAAGCATACGCGTTCAGCAAGGGATTTCCTGAAGGAGCTTAAGCGAAATGCGAAAATATCACGTTGAGATCACAAAAGTAGCTGAGCGTGACATAGAATCAGTTGGTGCAACAATTAAATGGATTAAAGAACTCGAACGGCAGCTTGGTTCGCTGGAGAATTTGCCTAATCGGTGTCCGATTATTCCCGAGGCTAAGGAATTAGGGAGGGAATATCGCCATCTTATATATGGCGATTATCGAACTATCTTTTGCGTTCAAGGTTTGAAGGTGCTCATAATGCGGGTTATTCACAGTGCCCGGTTACTTAACCTGCAGATGTTTGAGGAATAGGATAATGGAGGGCTTCTTAAAAAACTATCCAAGTAAGGTACAATTTTGTTATTGAAATAGCCGGGGAGGTGTAAGATGGGGTTGAAGGGAAAAGAGGTTTTGTCAGGCAAAGAGATAATGGATATGTTAAAGAGTCATAGTGACATTTTAAAAAAGCATAAGGTTAAAAGAATAGGGTTGTTTGGTTCGTATGTAAGAGGTGAACAGAAAAAGGATAGCGATATAGATTTCCTTGCAGAGTTTAAAACTCCATCGTTTGATAATTTCATGGATTTGGTATTTTTACTTGAGGATTTATTTGGAAAAAAAGTAGAGTTAATTACTAATGGCAGTTTAAGTCCGTATATTAAACCTTATGTTGAAAAGGAGGTTGAATGGTATGAAACAGAATAAAGTATTCCTTTTACATATTCTTGACGAGATAAATTTTTTGGTGAGTAAGACCAAAGATATAAATTTTGATGAATTCATGAAAGATGAAACATTAAAAAGAGCATGCACAAGAAGCCTCGAAATTATCGGAGAGGCAGTAAAAAATCTATCTTCGGATTTTAGGGAAAAACATAAAGATGTTGAGTGGAAAAAAATTGCAGGATTAAGAGATAAAATCATCCATTATTATTTTGGGGTGAACTGGGATATCGTATGGGATACGATAAAAAATAAATTGCCAGAACTTAAAGACAAAATTGAAGGCATTCTCAAGGAACTGGGGGAACAATAAAATTTGAAAGGATAAATCTCAGTTCATAGGGAGGTAGGGATTATTGGGAATTGAGGGTAAAAGAATAGCAGTGCTTATGGGAGGGGTATCTAATGAGCGTGAGATTTCCCTTCTTTCAGGTAAAAATGTGCTTAAAGCTCTGAAGAAGGAGGGATTAGATACAGTTGGGATGGATGTAGTTGATGAAGAAGGTAGTACGCTGAAGCAAGCTCTTGAGAAGGGGAAAATTGATATTGCCTTCATTGCTCTTCACGGCTGTTACGGGGAAGATGGAGGAGTTCAGAGTTTTCTTGAGAAACTGTCTATTCCATACACAGGTTCAGGGGTTATTGCCAGCGCAACCTGCTTCAATAAGTATATAGTGAAACAACTCTTTAGTGCTGGTGGCATATCCACTCCTCCATTCTATCTGGTAACAGGAGAAAATTACAGAAAAGAAAGAATTCAGGATTTAGGTTTTCCTGTTGTGGTCAAACCATGTTCAGGAGGTTCTGCAATTGGGGTGTCTATTGTCAGGGATGAAGAGAATCTCAAAAAAGCTCTCACCACGGTACTTGAGCACGATAGTTCTATCCTTGTAGAAAAATATGTCCCTGGGAGAGAGATAACAGTAAGTATCATGGGTAATCACAAGCCGCAGGTTCTCCCTATCATTGAAATTGTTCCAAAACGGGAGTTTTATGACTACGCTTCGAAATATGAGCCAGGGATGAGTAAACACATCATACCGGCACGCCTGACACCTGAGAGGAAAAAGGAAGCTGAGGAGATAGGAATTTTTACCTACAGCATGTTAGGATGCCGTGGGTTTGCAAGAATGGACATGATTGCTGGTGACGAAGGCACAGTTCATGTTCTTGAGGTAAATACTATCCCCGGGTTGACGGGGACAAGTCTTTTCCCTGAAGCTGCGAAGGCAGCGGGCATTACATTTGGCGAACTCTGCAAGAAGTTGCTTGAAATGGCGGACTAGCCCGGATTATTCACGCTATGTGTCATTCTGAGGAGCACTGGCGACGAAGAATCTGGAGATTCTTCGCTTCGCTCAGAATGACAGACTGTTGGGTTTTTCATCGGAGTATGAATAAGACAGGATAGAGAATTTTATGAAGGTTTCTTAAAATGAAGCGCAAATTTAGCAAGCATAGGAGCAAGAATACAAGAATAGTACGCAGGAAGAAAGTCAGGGAAAAACACGAATTCAAGAATACTCGGAGAATAGCGGCAAAAATCTCTGGAGTTCTGACTATCTTCGCACTAACATATTTGTTAGTATATTCAGTGGTTAGTTTCTTTAAATCACAGGAATATCCTATTAAAGACATAAGGTTTGAGGGGATTGGGCATATAAACCGCATGGCGCTTTGCAGTAAAGCAAATATATCAAGAGATAGCAATCTCCTCACTATGGATTTGAAAGAAGTCAGGGCAAAGCTCTTGAAGGAACCGTGTATTGAGGAAGCTGTTGTTTCCAGAAATTTCTGCACGGGGAGAGTCTCCATAAAACTCAAGCTAAGAAAACCCGTTGCCTTAATCAATTGTGACGGACTTTATGGAGTAGGTAGAGATGGAATTGTAATCGGTAGAATAGAGAAATTATCTCAATCGGATCTGCCGCTTATAAGCGGTGTGCATGTTCGGGGGATAAAGCCCGGCGAAAAGTTAGAAGAGAAAAACTTAAAATTGGCTCTTGAGATTTTGGATTACATTTCCTCATCAAATCTGGATAGTTTTGCTCCCCTTTCTGAGATAAATGTTGGTAATTTAAAGAATGTTGTCCTTTATGTTGGGAAAAGAGGAATGCAGATCAGACTTGGGAAAGGTAGTTTTAGTGAAAAAATTAATAAGGCGACCGTGATACTCGCGGACCTCCAACATAGAGGCAAGGAAGCTCATTACATTGATTTTCGGTTTGGAGAGAAAATAATTGTGAAGCCGAAAAGATGAAAACAGGTGATTTTGTTGTAGGGCTTGATATCGGGACAACCAAAATTTGCGCCCTTCTTGGAGAGAATGTTGGGCAGGATGAAATCAATATAAGGGGTGTTGGAATCGCATCTTCAAAAGGGCTTCGCAAAGGAATGGTTGTAAATCTTGAGAGCACTGTTGATTCCATTGGAAGAGCAGTTGAGGAAGCAGAGAGGAAAGCGGGTGTAGAGATAACAAAAGTGTATGCCGGCATAGCCGGTGGACACATAAAGGGTATGGACAGTCGTGGAGTTGTGGTTGTTTCCGGCAATGAAGTTCGGAAAAGAGATGTTGATCGGGCAGTTGATGCTGCAAAGGCAGTTGCTCTTCCGATGGACCGTGAAGTAATTCATGTATTGCCCCAGGAATTTATAGTGGATGAACGTGCGGAGATAAAAAACCCTGTTGGAATGCCCGGGAATCGTCTTGAAGTGCAGGTTCATATTGTAACAGGAGCTGTTGCCTCAGCTCAGAATATTATAAATTGTGTAAATCGCGCCGGTTTTGAAGTTGAGGATATCATTCTTCAACCACTTGCCTCTGCCCGTGCACTTCTGACTGAAGATGAGAAGGACATTGGAGTTATTTTAATTGATATAGGGGGAGGGACAACAGATATAATTGTTATGAGCAGAGGAGGAGTGAGGCATACCCAGATTCTTGCTCTTGGTGGAGACCATATTACAAATGACCTTGCTATTGGACTTCATGTTTCAACATCATGTGCCGAGGAACTGAAGAAGAGTCATGGTTGTGCTTTGAAGAGCCTTGTCCCTGAAGAGGGTGTAATACATATGAAGGGTATGCGTAATGGAATATCCCGCGGTCTCCTATGCGAGATTATAGAGATGAGGATAGAAGAAACTCTTACTCTCGCATATCAGGAAGTGGAAAAGACAGGACTTTCTCCGTTCTTAGGGGGTGGGGTAGTTCTGACAGGGGGAACATCTCTCTTGCCCGGAATTCAACAAATGGCTGAATCTATTTTTAATATGCCGGTCCGTATTGGAAAACCGGAAAGAGGAGTCAGTGGTCTTGAAACAGTTGGGACAAGCCCAATTTATGCGACAGCAGTGGGGCTTGTGCAATGTGGATTGGAACAGCCTCAGGGAGGAAAGGTCAGGTTTACAGGCAGAAACTTGTTTGCAAAGATTGCAGGAAGAATGAGAGAATGGTTTGGGGAGTTCTTTTAAATGATTGAATTAGAAGAAGAGCTTGATTATTCAGTGAGAATTAAGGTGGTTGGGGTAGGCGGGGCAGGTTGTACGGTCATAGATAAAATGCTTGACTGGGAGGAGAATATAGACCTTTTGGCTATCAATACGGATGCCAGGGCTTTGAAAAAACTTCGTCTCCCGCGAAAATTTCGTATTGGAGCTCAATTGACAAAAGCGCTGGGTGCCGGCGGGAATCCTGACATCGGCAGAAAAGCAATCTACAAGGAAAGAGAAAGAATAATGGGAATGATTGCAGAAGCTGAGCTTGTATTTATTATAGCTGGTCTTGGAGGTGGAACAGGAACTGGTGCCAGTCCTTTTGTCGCTGAGCTGGCATCTGAAATTGGCGCAGTAACAGTAGCAGTGGTAACAAAACCTTTTACTTTTGAAGGGATAAAAAAGGTAAACCAGGCAGAGATGGGAGTGAGGGAACTCAGAAAAACAGTAGATACTCTAATTTCAATTCCGAATGAGAAATTATTTGCCAATTTGAAAACTGATTCTTTCCTGCTTGATGCTTTTGATAAGGCTGACCGTATGCTTCTTGAGGCTGTAAAGACGATCTGTGATTTTATAGGACTTCCAGGGCTGATTGATCTTGACTTTGCAGATGTAAGGCAGGTTTTGAAAAAATCTGGCGAGGCGGTTTTTGGAGTTGGAATTGCTGAGGGGGGAGAACGGGGGAAATGTGCGGCAGAATCAGCATTGAACTCCCCGCTCCTTCAAAATATTGATATTTCTAAAGGGAAGAATGTTCTGGTAAGCATTGTTGGTGGAGAAGACCTCAAACAGGAGGAAGTGGACAAAGCGGTTCAGGTGATTTCACGGCGCGCGGAGCAAAATATGGTTCTTGGAGTAGCAGTTGATAGACAGTTGAAAAAGAAGGTGAAAGTGACTCTTATTGTGACAGGATTGACATCAATTACTCAGGAGAAACCATTACAGATTCTGGAAAAACCTGTATCCAATTTTGGCAGCGGGCAGAGAGTGTATTTAGGGCATTTTGAAGATGAGATGGATATACCAACATTCCTGCGAAAAAGAAAAAAGAGGTGATACGTGAATTTTGATGAACTACTGAAAACAATGGTTGAAAGGGAAGGCTCGGACATTTACTTAAAAGTTGACAGTCCTCCTATCCTTCGGATCGGCGAGGAGCTGACGCCGCTGTCTAATGTAGAGCTTTCAGAGGACGAGACGGAAAAATTTGCCAGAATTGTTCTTGGTAAGGAGCGGTGGGAGAAGTTTCTCCGGCAGAACGAAATAGATGTAGCATATACAATAAAAGGAACCGGGAGATTCCGACTAAATATCTACTGGCAGCGCAGCACTATCGCCATGGTTGTTAGATGGGTGAGGACAGATATATCTTCATTTGAGGAGTTAAACCTCCCTCCCATTCTTAAGAAAATAGCATTATTCAAGAAGGGCCTTGTGCTGGTCGCGGGGCCGACTGGATGTGGAAAATCCACAACACAGGCTGTAATGATAGATTACATAAACAGGCACAGACGGTGTTCTATTGTGACAATAGAGGATCCGATTGAGTTTCTCCATGAGGATGCAATGAGCATAATAAGCCAGAGAGAAGTTGGAATAGACACTGATACATTTCACGATGCAATGAAATATGTTGTGCGTGCGAATCCTGATGTTATCCTGATAGGCGAAATGAGGGACCCCGAGACTTTGACTGCAGCTCTTTCCGCTTCGGAGACAGGGCATCTTGTTATGAGCACGCTGCATACTCTTGACGTTGTTCACTCCCTTGACCGTATACTTGATTTCTTCCCTCCCTCCAAGCACAATCAGATACGCATGCATATTGCTCTGAATCTTGCGGCAATGACCTGCCAGCGTCTCATTTCCAGAAAGGATGTGAAGGGACTTGTTCCTGCTGTAGAAGTTATGATTATGTGCCCGTCAATCAAGAAATTAATAAGAGAGAACGAGATGGATAAAATACCCCTGGTGATGCAGAATGATGAACTCGGAGAAATGCAGACATTGAATCAGTCACTTGTAAAACTTGTCCAGAATGGTTCAATTACCCAGGAAGAAGCCTTGATAAATTCTACCGACCCTGCCGGTTTGAAGATGAATCTTCAAGGGATACATCTGGATGAGGAAAGAGGAATACTGCGCGAGGAGTAAATAGAGTGAAACTTTGCTACCTTTGGGGCAGGGGCAACTCCCCTTGCTCCGGGGAGCCCCCTTTTTGCTTGCCCGAGTCAAGGGGCATTTTAGTGAAACAGATGTTGACGTACAATCACACGATGATTTTTTATTTTCTTTGGGCAAAAAGCATTTCCCTAAGTCGCTGCGGTGGAGTTGCCCCTGTCCCTCTAGTATTCAACTAATGTCTGAGAGAAAAAGGCTGCTTGATGATGAAGTGGGGACCTGTTTTAAACATGGTGAAATTTCAGTCGGTCTTATCTATCCTAACAGTTATTTTGTTGGTATGTCCAACCTGGGTTTTCAGACAATGTATGACCGGCTCAACAGAATTCCAGATGTGTCCTGTCAGCGAATTTTTCTCTCTCAACCTCCGCTTTCTCTTGAGCGAGGAAATTTACTGAGCGATTTTGAAATCCTTGCCTTTTCAATTTCCTTTGAATTAGACTATCTCAATGTCTTGAAGATGTTAGACCCGGTTGGTATCCCGCTTCACTCTTCTGATAGAGATGATTCTCACCCCTTGATTCTTGCTGGTGGATTTGCGCCTTCATCCAATCCTGAACCTTTAGCAATGTTTATAGACGCCTTTCTTATTGGGGAGGGGGAAGAGGTCATAACTGAATTTATGAATATTTACAGGACTTTGAGGGGCAAACTGCGGCGCAGAGAACTGCTTAGGGAATTGACGCAAGTTCAGGGGGTATATGTGCCCTCTACCGAAGAAAAACAACCTGTCAAAAGGAGATGGGTGAAAAATCTTGATGACTTTGATACAGCCTCATGCATTCTAACTCCCAATACTGAATTTGGTGATATGTTCCTGATTGAATTAACCAGAGGTTGCCCCAGACAGTGTCGCTTTTGCCTGGCAGGTTCTGTATGCAAGCCCTTCCGTTTCCGAACTCCTGAGAGGGTGCTTCATCTGGTTCAGAAAGGATTGAAGATGAGGAAGAAAATAGGGCTTGTAAGTCTTGAGATAACTTCATATCCATATCTGGATAAAGTGTTATCTGAAATACTCAATATGGGGGGAATTGTTTCCTTATCCTCGTTTAGACCGGGAAGATGGCAGAATGAGGTAATTAAAGCGTTAAAGAAAAGCGGACAGGAAACAATCGCCATTGCTCCGGAAACGGGGTCGGAGAGATTGCGCCGTGTGATAGGGAAAGATGTGAGTGAGGAAGAAGTCCTTGAGCAGGTGAAAGTAGCAGCTGCAAATGGAGTTAAACACATCAAACTTTATTTTCTTATAGGACTGCCAACTGAAACTGACACTGATGTTCAGGCATTGTTAGAACTTGTGAGGAAAGTTAAAAAAGTTGCTGCGCCGAGAATCACTGTTAGTGTTAATCCTTTTGTCCCGAAGCCGGCAACACCGTTTCAGTGGACTCCGATGGAAGAAGCAAGTGTGCTTTCATCCCGTTTGCGGATGATAAGGAGAGAGTTAGGGAGGATTGGGGGTGTCAACCTGATACATGAGAGCGTAAAGTGGAGTTTGTGGCAGGGAATACTTGCAAGAGGGGATAGAAAAGTAGGGGAAGTTATTGAAAATACCTATAGAATCGGCGACTGGCGAAAAGCTTTTCGCGAAGTTGGCATAGACCCGGAATTTTACCTCGAGCGTGTGCGTGGGAAAGAGGAAACTTTTCCCTGGGACCATTTAATTCAAGGATATGATAAAAACGTGCTTTATGAAGAATATATAAAGGCAACAACCCCTGATTTAATTATGAGGCTTTCTTGACGAATTTTCTTGTGTCAGCAGGGAAGAAAAAAGGGGTTGCAAGTTGGCTGGGATTGGGTATAATGCAAGCGATAGGGGCCCATAGCTCAGTTGGTAGAGCAGCGGACTCATAATCCGTCGGTCGGAGGTTCGAGTCCTCCTGGGCCCACCAATAAAGGCAGTGAATAGTATTAGTGAATATTAAGCCACAAGGAGTAGCCGCAGGCTTTAGCCTGCGAAGAGGCACGCACCCTGAAGGGTGCGGCTACCCTTTATAGCTAGTATTTAGTGGTTGGGCGAATACTTACTAAATGCTAACGGCTAAGGGGGGCGATTAACTCAGTGGGAGAGTGCTTGCTTCACAGGCAAGAAGTCACTGGTTCAAATCCAGTATCGCCCACCAATAGAAATAGGCAAATAGATGGCACAGCAGTTGCAGGGTGATATAAAATTTTTGTCAGAATTGCAGGGACTGGACAATATTATTCGGAAACTTGAAAGAGAGAAGAATACTACACCTGCGGAGATTATTGAATTACGCCAGAAAATATCAAAAGTTGAAAAAGAACTGGAAGAAATAGAAGAAGAGCTGGAGAGTTTGCGAAAAGAGAGAAGACACAATGAGATGGAACTTGATGAGAAGGTTGAGGCTTTGAACAAATACAGAGACCAGAAAAACCAGGTTAAGACAAATGAGGCATATAGCGCGCTTCTGAAAGAGATTCAGGATGTGGAGAATGATAAATCAGAAATAGAGGAGAGTATCCTAATTTTCATGGAGCGGGGGGAGGAACTCGCCAGTTTAATAGATAATAAGAAAGCCGACTTTGCAAAATATGGTGAAGAACTGGCAAGTATGGAGGGAGAGAATAGAAGCAGAGTTGAGCAGTTGGACAGGGAACTCTCAAAATATATGGATGAACGCTGTTCAAAAGCCTCAGGGGTAGATGCAGATTTACTTTCCAGATATGAGAGGATAAGAAAAGCAAAAGATGGACTGGCTTTCGTGTCTGTCAGGAATAATACATGCCAGGGCTGTTTTATGGAACTTCCACCTCAGGTGGTGAGCGAGCTAATGAAAGGTGACAGGATAGTAACCTGTGAGAGGTGTTCGAGATTACTTTACTGGGAGGGAGAATGAATTCTCCAAGAATTTATGTTGATGGGGCAACGAGGGGGAATCCGGGAAAATCCGGGATTGGGGTTGTAATTTGTGATGGAGAAGATAGAGCAATTAAGAGGATATCTGAATATATTGGCATCACAACGAATAATGTTGCAGAATATACTGCATTGATTTATGCTCTCCAGGAAGCTCTTATTATGAAGGAGAAAGAGGTGGTTATTTTTACTGATAGTGAACTTGTTGCCAAACAGGTTAGTGGTGAATATGTAGTAAAAGCTGAGGAGTTAAAACGGCTCAGGAAACAGGTTGACCATCTCAGTAAGGGATTTGAGAAAGTAGATATTCAGTTTATCAAGAGAGAAAGAAATAAGAGTGCAGATACGCTTGCTAATCAAGCAATAGAAGACGCATCGTAGATTTGGTGTCATTGACAGGGTCAGGCGATCGCCCACTTAGTGGGAGGAAAGTCCGAACTCCACAGGGCAGGATGTCCCGATGAAAATTGGGATGCCCCGATGAGAATCGGGGCAAGGAAAGTGCCACAGAAAATATACCGGTCGCCTCAGGCGACTAAGGGTGAAAAGGTGCGGTAAGAGCGCACCGCTCTGGTGGTGACACCAGGGGCACGGTAAACCCCATCCGGAGCAAGGCCAAATAGGGGAGGAGTCCGTTGAGGGCATGAGGCTGCCCGCCTCATCTGACTTCCGGGTAGGCCGCTTAGATAGATGGTCGCCCAAGACAGAATTCGGCTTACAGGCCCTGCCAATGATACTGCAAGAAAGGAGAATTGAATGTCAAAGGGAATTCTTGTTACTTTTGAGGGTGTAGAAGGGAGTGGAAAGTCCACTCACTGTGAGCGGATATGCGCATATCTTGAGAAGAAAGGATTTGAGGTTGTCCATGTCCATGAACCTGGGGGGACCAGGATTGGTCAGCAGGTGAGGAATATTCTTCTTTCCGGCGAAAACGAAGAGATGGTAGATAGAACAGAGCTGTTTCTCTTCATGGCGAGCCGCTCTCAGATTGTTGGGGAATTGATTAGACCGGCATTGAATGCCGGTAAGGTTGTTGTTTGCGACCGCTACATTGATTCAACAGTTACTTACCAGGGGTACGGACGCGGGATTGATGAAAAGTTTATCAAGGTCTTGAACAAATTTGCTGTGGGGGAAGTAGTGCCTGACCTTACGATTGTGCTTGATGTGGAGACTCCAATCGGGTTAAAGAGGGCAAAGAAGCGTCTGAGCGGTGAGAAACCTGATAGAATTGAGAAATTAAAATTGAGTTTCCATCAGCGTATCAGGGAAGGATATCTTGCGCTTGCCAGAGCTGAACCTGGGAGAGTCAGGATAGTGGACGTGGACAGGGATATAAAGAAGACTGAGAGAGCTGTTAAAAAGTGTGTAGATAGATTCTTGCAAAAAAGGAAACCGATGAAGGAAAAGTAAATTTGGCTTTCAGAGATATTATAGAGCAGCCACAGGCAGTCAGGATACTTCAGAAGTCTGTGAGAGATGGAAGGGTTGCTCACGCTTATCTTTTCTCGGGGATAGAAGGAGTTGGAAAAACTTCATGTGCAATTTCTCTTGCACAGGTTTTGAATTGTGAAAATGGAGGGGAGGATGGTTGTGGCAGATGTCCGGCATGTCGGAAGATTGCCCATCTCAATTTTCCTGATTTCAGGAAAATTGAACCTGGTGGTCCTGCCCGAATAATTACAATAGAGGCGATTCGCAGTCTGCGCAGGGAGATTTATCTTAGACCCGTTGAAGGGAACTATAAAGTTTTTTTAATAACTGGCGCAGATAGAATGAATGAGCAGAGCAGTAATGCACTTTTAAAAGTGCTTGAGGAGCCTCCTGAAGAATCTATTCTGATTCTCGCAACCTCATATCCACATTTGCTCCTGCCCACTATTCTATCCCGGTGTCAGACGATACGTTTCAAGCGGTTGAGTCGGGAAAAAGTCATAGAAATTTTACGGTCAAAACTTGATATCTCAGGAAGAGAAGCTAAATTTGTTGCAGGTTTAAGCGAAGGGAGTCCGGGAAAAGCTCTCTCATTACTTAAGCTGGGGCTTGAGGAAAGAGATAAAATAATATCCTGGTTAAAAAAACGCGATGTGAGTGTTGAGGACATTTTCTCTATAGCTGAAAGAATAACTGCCAGATCAAACGGACGAAGAGAGAAGTTACTCCGGTTTCTTGAGGTAGTTTTGAGCTGGTACCGGGATTTATTTATGATTGTGGTCGGGAACCCGGCACTTATCAATGAAGATTGTGCTCAGGAACTCAGAGATGAAGCAAAATCTACTTCTGACATAAAGGTGCAGGAGGCATTGAAAGCTGTTCTGCAGGCGCAGGAATGGATTAACACCAGCGCAAATCCGCGTCTGACGCTGGAAGTTATGTTATTAAACTTGAAGGGTGATGTATGAGACGGGTAGTGCAGGTTAGAACCGGGAAGCCGGAGAAGATATTTCGGGCTGAGGCGGACAATTTGCATCTTTTGTCCGGGGAGCAGTGTATTGTTGAATTGGATAGAGAGCTTGAGTTTGGTGAGGTGCTTTCAGAGCCTGAGATGATACTGGAAGCGGAGGTCCCAAAATCTCTGAGGCGTATTGTGCGGATAGCTGCTCGTGAAGATATGAAGCGGCAGGAGGAGAATAAAAAGAAGGAGCGTGAGGCTTTTCAGACCTGTGTTCGTAAGATAACAGAGAGAAATTTACCGATGAAGCTGGTTCTTGTTGAGGTTCCTTTTGGCAGGAGCAGGATAACTTTTTATTTTACTGCAGAGGAAAGAGTTGACTTCCGTGAACTTATTAAGGATCTTGCCCGTGTTTTCAAAACGAGGATTGAAATGCGCCAGATTGGTGTGCGCGATGAGGCGAAAATGCTGGGTGGGATAGGATGCTGCGGCAGGGCTCTTTGTTGTGCAACTTTTCTCAAAAGTTTTGAGCCGGTTGGTATACGCATGGCGCAGCATCAGGGGCTTCCACTTAACCCGGACAAGATTTCAGGGCTGTGTGGCCGTCTCATGTGCTGTCTTGCCTTTGAGCATGAGCTGTACAGGGAAATGCGCAGGAGTTTGCCCAAAGAAGGAACAGAAGTGGCAACTGAGAAAGGTCTGGGTAAAGTAACCGGTTTAAATGTTCTTAAGCAGACAGTTACAGTTGAATTAGAGGATGGACAGGAGGTGGAACTGACAGCAGGGACCCTTGTCAGAACCTGGTGGGGAGGGCGCCGTGAATCAAGGCGGAAGAAATGATTCTGACTGTCACATTAAATCCCACGCTGGACAGGGCAGTTGCTGTTGATGATTTAAGAGTCGGAGGGTTAGTTAAAGTCAAAGAAGTAAATTATATTGCAGGCGGTAAAGGTGTAAATGTTGCAAGGGTTCTAAAATTGCTCGGAGCAAATGATGTAGCGGTAACGGGGTTCAGTGGAGGTGTACACGGGGAATATCTTGAGAGAAGCTTGAAGAAGGAGAGAATTCAAAATTACTTTGTGAAAATATCAGGTGATACCCGTGAGAACACGACAATTATTGACACTACTTCAGGCACACAGACGCATTTCCTTGAGCCTGGTCCATTTGTTACTCGGGAAGAAATGGCTAAATTTATTAAACTCTTCCTGGAGGAGTTAGATGGAAGTGAATTTGTTATTCTCTCAGGCAGTCTTCCACCCGGAGTGCCGGAAGATATATACCGTGAGCTGATTCATGAGGCTAACAGTAGAAAGGTGAGGAGTGTACTGGATGCGAAGAATATTGCTTTGAAACTCGGGCTGGAGGCAAAACCGTTCCTGGTGAAACCAAATCGGGCAGAACTTGAAGAAGTTTCCGGCAGGAAGTTAACTTCACTTGGAGAAACTGCCCAAGCAGCGAGGGGACTTGTAGATAAGGGAATAAATATGGTTATTGTCAGCCTGGGGAAAGATGGAATGATACTTGTTAATAAGGATGACATGTGGAAAGCTGCCCCTCCGCAGATACCTGTCGTGAACTCAGTAGGTTCCGGAGATGCTTTACTTGCAGGTTTTTTGTTTTCCTATTTGAGCGGTAGAGATATAGAAGAGGCAATTCGGCTTGGTATGGCATGTGGTGCGGCTAACTGTGTTAAGCCTGTTGCGGGCGCGTTTGGGATTGAAGAGGTGGAGCATTTCCAAAGCGAGATTAGTGTGAGCAAGTTAAATTGAAAAAGTTTTATCTGACAACGGCTATTGACTATCCTTCGGGGCCTCCGCATATCGGGCATGCCTATGAGAAAATTTTTGGCGATTGCCTTGCCAGATGGCATCGCATGCAGGGGGAAGATGTTTTTTTTCTGACCGGAACAGATGAACACGGACAGAAAATAGAAAAATATGCAAGGTCGGCTGGCAAGGAGCCACAGGTCTTTGTTAATGAAATGAGCGCAAAGTTTAAAAAGTTGTGTGAAAAGTTGAATGTGTCAAATGATGATTTCATAAGGACAACTGAAGAGAGACATAAAAAGGTATGCCAGACTGTTTTCAAAAGGATTCTTGATAAAGGAGAAATTTACAGAGGGAAGTATGAGGGATTATATTGTATTGATTGTGAAGCTTTCTATATGGAGAGGGAGCTCGTAGAAGGAAAATGTCCTATTCATGGTCGTAGTGTGGAAAAAATAGAAGAGGAGAGTTATTTTTTTCGCATGAGTAAATATCAGAATCTCCTTATGAAATATTTTGAGGAAAATAAAAACTTTATCCAGCCTGAGACGAGGAGAAACGAAATCATTAATAGAATCAGGAGCGGTGTGAAAGACCTTTGTATTTCAAGGTCGACGTTCACCTGGGGAGTGCCCTTACCGGATGATAATAAGCACGTTATCTATGTGTGGGTTGATGCGCTTTTAAACTATGTCTCTGCTATCGGCTATCCGGGAGAGGAGACTGAAAAATACTGGCCTGCTGACATTCATCTGATTGGTAAAGATATTCTGTGGCAGCATGCTGTAATCTGGCCGTCAATTCTTCTCGCGGCGGGATTGGAGCTCCCGAAAGAGATTTTTGTCCACGGGTTTGTAAATGTTGGCGGTGAGAAACTTAGCAAGAGTAGAGGAGTGAAAGTTGACCCTCTGGAACTGGTTGAAAAATTTGGAGTAGATGCACTAAGGTATTTCCTGATAAGGGAGATTCCATATGGTGAGGATGGGAACTTCTCAGAGGAGGCTCTCGTGAGACGGCTCAATAATGACCTTGCAAATGACCTTGGAAATTTACTGAGCAGGGCATTAACAATGATTGAAAAATACTTCGGTGGAAAAGTCCCCGCTGGGAGTGAGCTTCATAATGTGGATAAGGATTTGGTGAGAGCCGGAAATGTTGTAATTGACGAAACAGAGAAGCATATGAAAAGTCTACATCTCGGGGAGGCTCTAACAGCTATCTGGAGACTGGTTAATCGTGCAAATAAATATATTGAAGAAAATGCTCCCTGGAATCTGGCAAAGGAAGATAAAGTGCGTCTCGGGACTGTTCTCTACCAGGTGGTGGAAAGTCTGAGGCTTTTAGCTGTTTTCATTTCTCCTTTCATGCCGCAGACTTCTTCAAAAATGTGGGCGCAGCTCGGGATGGGAGGGGAAATTGCAGGTGCGGGGTTTATGGCGCCCGGTCAGCTTAAAGAAGAACTGGTCTGGGGAAAAATAAAGCCGGGCCAGAAAGTAAATAAAGGCGAACACCTTTTCCAGAAGATATCTTGAAATCACGGGAGGTAATGATGGGGAAGCTTGAAGATTTGATAAAGGAGAGGGGGGAGAAAATCCTTGTTGAGTTTTCCGGAGGTTGTGGTAATATTCCTGTCATTACTGTCAGGGGGAAATCACTTGCTGAAGCGTGGGAGAATTCTATGCTTGCTCTTTACTATTATGGGAGAGAAGTGAGGACTGAATATGACCAATGCGAAAGGGGAGGCAATTTTATTGACCCTCCAAGTAAAGATTGCACCATGAGGATGATTGTTGAGGAGCCAGCCTCAGAGCCTTTTATCCATAAAGCTTTCCCCGGTGGGCTGGAGGACCTTGAAGAATACAGGCAGGAAGTTCTGGAAGGTGTAAAAGACCACTGGGTAAGAGATTCTTCAAACCCGCAGGATAAGCGCTGGGAATACACATATCATGAGAGGCTGTTCAATTATCGCCTGCCGCAGGCAGGTGCAGGAATTGACCAGATAAGTAAGATTATAGAAGGTCTTGCAAAAAAGCCTTTCAGCAGGAGGTACCAGGCAATAACATGGAAAGCATGGGAGGACCTTGGTATTGAGGATCCGCCATGTTTACAGAGCCTGTGGTTTCGGATACTGCCGGATGAAGAAGAGAAGAAATGCCTCAATATGAATGTCAGGTTCAGAAGCCGCGATGCCTATGATGCCGCATTTATGAATTGTTTTGCGCTTGTTCTTTTCCAGGAAATGGTGGCACGAGAAATAAGTAAACGGATTGGTGAAGAAGTCAGGTTAGGGCGTTGTGTGGATGAGTCTGATTCATATCACATATACGGGAAGAGGTTAGAAGATTTTGAGAGCCGTTTCCTCCGCCAGGTTTTCTCGCGGAATTTTGAGGAGAGAACATGGACGAGAGATTTTGCAGAAGAGTTTTTCAAAGAGGCAAGGCCCAGAATTGCTGAGAAAATAGCACGGCAGGATGAGAAATATAGGAAATGAAAGAAGCGTATCTGTACGATAAGATTGACGGGGGGGGAGTTAGATGTAAGTTGTGCAGTCATAGATGTGTAATTCCCAAAGGCGGAAGGGGTGTATGTCAGGTCAGGGAAAATAGAGGCGGAACACTTTATTCTCTGGTTTATGGAAAGGCAATTGCGAAGAATATTGATCCAATTGAGAAAAAACCATATTTCCATTTCCTTCCCGGCTCATTCTCTCTTTCATTAGCAACGGTTGGATGCAATTTTCACAGTTCAT
>JAUWGW010000019.1 GCA_030606215.1 bacterium | reverse complement strand
TGTTAACTCTAACATAGGGTGTATCTCCTTTCTGTTTTAGATCCGGCCCCATTGCCGAATCTTTTTTTCCTTAGACTGAAAGGATACACCCTTTGTTTTTCTCAAGCAAATCTGAAATTACACACTTTTTATTATATTACCGTTAAACTTTTTCTTTTGACAAAACCCGAAAAGTGTGCTATCTTAATAAAAGTAAAAAACCTTAAGGGAGCTAAAATGAACTTAGGTTTATCTGGTTTTAAGAAAGTGAGTTTACTTCTGGTGCTCGTGGGGGTCTTTTGCCTTACAGATATGATTAACCCTGCTTCCGGGTGGTCCGCTAAACTTATGATTACCGCACAAAAAGGGGATCTCAACTATCCCGATTACACTAGCTATGGACGAGTAACCTATGACTACTACATCGGTAAGTATGAGACTACCCATACCGAGTACTGTGATTTCCTGAATGCTGTCGATCCGGGTGGATCTGATGAGCATGATTTGCACAACTCGTATATGACGAACATCACCTACTCTGGAGGTAGTTACTTTGTGACCAGCGGCTGGGAGAATAAACCCATAGATCATGTCAACTGGTATGATGCGGCAAGGTTCTGTAACTGGCTGCACAACGATCATCTTACTCCGGGAAGCACGGAAACAGAGGCTGGGGCCTACAACTTTGATCCCGGGGACTCTCTTGATTCCCGGGGGTACGATGATACTTACGACAATGACCCGGATGCACACAAGCCTGATGCCCTCTATTGGATCCCCACAAGGGATGAGTGGTATAAGGCCGCTTACTATGACCCTGATAAGAATGATGGTGATGGTGGCTATTATGACTATCCCACAGGTTCTGATACCGCACCCACTGCAGAATCTCCACCAGGAGGAAATAATTCCGCAAATTTCTATAGTGCAGTAGGCCACATCACTGATGTTGGTGCCTATGTCTCCTCCCCCTCTCCCTGGGGAACTTTTGACCAGGGAGGAAACTTGTATGAATGGATCGAGGAATGGGGTAGTAGCACCCAGCGTGTTCTTCGCGGGGGCAGCTGGAAAAGCCCCCTCATTGATCTTGATTCGGGAGGTGAATTAATCGATAATCCGGAACTGCTCGCCAGTGCCCCTCGCGGTTTCCGTGTTGCTAGTGCTGTTCCAGAACCCGCTACCTTTTTACTTTTCTCTTCTGGACTATTGGGTTTACTTCCCTTCTTGAGGAGGAGAAAAAAATAACCGGTCATCAGAAATCGTCATCGTTTGTTAGTATAAATAGACGCGTGGGTAAACTCCCTCCTGAAAGTATCGAAAATCCCCGCCTTCAGAGCCACAATTTTTAGGTCGAAAGACAACCTTCCAATTCACGTTTATTGTAACATCACCATAGAAGAAAGGACTTGACAGGGAGTTAAGAGGAGGGTATTTTCTTAGCAGTATGAAAATAGGATTTGTTGGTGCGGGGAATATGGGGCGAGCTCTGGCAGGCGGGATTCTGCAGGGAGGAGTTGCAGGGAAAGAGTTTATCAGGATGTCGGATATAGATATGGAAAAACTGAAAATTGTGGAGAGGGACTTTGGAATAGAGGGGATGAAAAGCAACTCTGAACTTGCTGAGTGGGCGGACATAATAGTTCTCGCTGTTAAGCCCGGGATTGTTAACTCTGTTCTGAAGGAGATAACCCCCTCGCTCAATTCTTCTAAACTGTTGATATCTATTGCGGCGGGAATTACAATAGCGGATATAGAGAAGTTCACAGGGGAAATACCTGTTATAAGGGCAATGCCAAATGCACCTGCTCTGGTTAATCAGGGGGTGACAGCAGCTGCTAAAGGGAGTTTTGCAGCAGAACTTCATATGGAGAAAGCGTTTAGCGTATTCTCAGCAGTAGGGATTGTTGTTAGTGTGGATGAGCAGTTGATGGATGCAGTAACTGCGCTCAGTGGGAGTGGTCCTGCGTATGTATTCTTTATGGCGGAGGCGATGGAGGAAGCGGGAAAGAGAATGAACCTGCCACAGGAGATAGTTCAGCGCCTCGCAAGAGGAACTATCCTCGGTTCGGCAAAAATGCTTGTGGAAAAGGGTGCTGAGCCTGCGGATTTGCGAAGGAAAGTAACTTCTCCCGGTGGGACAACGGAGGCCGCATTGAATTTCCTTGAAAAAAATAATTTTAAAGAGGCTCTTATTGAGGCTATCCTTGGAGCCGCTCGTCGGTCAGGGGAATTAAGAAAGGGAGGATAAATATGGGGGAGAATTTTGAAGTTCATCCTGGTGAGTTTGAGGAAAAAGTTATTAAGGTTTCTTCAAACCAGCCTGTCATTGTAGATTTCTGGGCGGAATGGTGTGCACCATGCAGGATGCTTGAACCAATTCTTGAACGTATTGTTGAGGAGTACCAGGGAAAAGTTTCTATTGCCAGGGTTAATGTAGATGAAAATCGGGATTTAGCTATAACGTACGAGATTACTGCTATCCCTTTAGTTAAGATTTTTAAGCAGGGTAAGGTAGTAAGTGAATTTGTTGGAGTAAAATCGGAATCAGAGTTGAAGCAGATATTATCCGAGGTAGTTTCAGAGTAAGTATGGACTATAAGAAGACATTAAATTTGCCCAAAACTTCTTTCCCGATGAAGGCAGACCTTTCGAAACGGGAGGTGGAGATTGAGAAGTTCTGGGAGAAAAATCAAATTTATGAGAAAATAAGAGAGAAAAGCGCAGGAAAACCAAAATATATACTGCATGATGGGCCGCCGTATGCCAATGAGAGTATCCATATAGGGACTGCGCTGAATAAGATTTTAAAGGACATTGTCGTGAGGTTCAAAACAATGTCCGGTTCTGATGCTCCTTTCTTACCAGGATGGGATTGTCATGGACTTCCAATTGAACTTCAGGTTATGAAATCTCTCAGGATACCGCGCAATGAGCTGTCAGCTCCGGAAATAAGAAAGAGATGCAGGGAGCATGCACAGAAATTCGTAAATCTTCAGAAGGAGGAGTTCAAGAGACTTGGAGTTTTCGGTGACTGGGATAATTCATATCTGACGATGGACTCCCGGTATGAAGCGGCGGAGATAGAAGTGTTTGGAAAGATGTGGAAAGATGGACTTATTTACAGGGGGTTAAGACCTATTCACTGGTGTCCGTCATGTGAGACAGCGTTAGCTGAAGCAGAGATTGAATACGGTGAACATCGTTCCCCTTCAATATATATAAAGTTTCCTCTCAAATCGCAGGATTTTGCAGGTTCTGTCCTTGTCTGGACAACAACACCGTGGACACTTATTGCAAATGCTGCAATTGCAGTCCATCCTGACTATCAATACGCAATTGTGAAAACGGCGGAGGAAACTCTCATAATGGTTGAAGACCTTGCCGCAGAAATAATGGAACTACTTGGAATACAGCAATATGAAATTATAGGCAGAAAAGAGGGAAAAGAAATAGCCGGTTTGGTTTGCAAACATCCATTTATGGACAGAGAATCTCCAATTGTTTCTGGTGAGCATGTATCAAGAAATGAGGGGACAGGTTGTGTTCACACAGCACCCGGACATGGAAGGGAAGATTTTGAGCTCGGGGAAAGATTGAAATTACCTGTGCTCTCACCCGTTGATGAGAAAGGTAATTTTACAGAAGAAGCCGGGGAGTTTGCCGGGAAGAATGTATTTGAGGCAAATTCAGCCATAATTGAAAAGATGAAGAGAAACAAGTGTCTCTATTTTGCAGAAGAAATTACGCATTCGTATCCTCACTGCTGGCGGTGTAAAAAACCTCTCATAGTGAGAGCGACAGAACAGTGGTTCATTTCAGTTGATAAACTCCGGGAGAAAGCAATTTCAGAAGTTCGGGAAGTTCAATGGGTCCCTGAATGGGGGGAAGTCCGAATAAGCAATATGGTCAGGGAACGTCCTGACTGGTGTATATCAAGACAGCGGTTCTGGGGAGTCCCGATTCCCGCATTTTATTGTGAGAGCTGCGGGCACGTTAAGATAAATGCTGAATACATAAAGAAGCTTATATCTACGGATGGAAGCGATGTCTGGTATGAGAAGGATGAAAAAGAGCTTCTTGGGACAAGCTCAAAATGCGAACATTGTGGCGGAGAAAAGTTCAGGAAGGAGAAGGATATTTTTGATGTCTGGTTTGATTCCGGCATAAGTTTTCAGGCGGTTACAAAGAATAGGGAAGAATTGAATTATCCCGCTGACCTTTACCTGGAAGGAACAGACCAGTATCGCGGGTGGTTTCAGACCTCACTTTTAGCTTCAGTGGCTGTTGAAGGCAAAACGCCTTATAGGAGAGTGTTGACACACGGGTTTATGGTGGACGGCGAAGGAAAAAAAATGTCCAAATCGCTCGGAAATCTCATCCCGGCAAGAGATGCTGTGAATAAATATGGAGCGGATGTGCTCAGACTCTGGGTATCTGCTGAGGATTATCAGAGCGATATCAAGTTTTCGGATGAAGTTCTGGAAAGGGTTGGTGAAGCGTACAGACGATTTCGCAACACAGCGCGGTATATTCTTGGCAACATCCATGATTTTGATTCTGCGAAAGATTCCATAAGATATGAAGATTTGCCTGAGATGGAAAAGTGGGTCTTGAGCAGACTCCGGAATTTTGTTAAAATAGCAGGATTTGCGTATGATACTTTTGAATTTCATCGTCTTTATCATGGTATGCACAATTTCTGCACAGTTGATTTAAGCGCTTTCTATTTTGATGTTGTAAAGGACAGACTTTATACTTTACCTGCTAAATGTTTTGAAAGAAGAAGCACGCAGACAGTGCTTCATGAAGTTCTCTGCACGCTGGTAAGGCTAATGGCTCCGGTTCTACCGCATACCTGCGAGGAAATATGGGGACACATTCCGATTAAAGAACCTGTAAGTGTTCACCTTAGTTCATTGCCGGATGTAAAAAGCAATCACATTGATGAGGAACTTGAAAAACGCTGGGGTAAACTTCTAAGTGTCAGGGATGAAGTTAACAGACATCTTGAGGAGGCGCGCCAGAAGAAATTAATCGGGAATAGTCTTGAGGCTAAGGTTATTCTTGAGGCGGCTCAGGGTGAACTGTTGAGCCTCTTAGGGCAGTATGAAGATGAGCTCCCCGCAATCTTTATTGTCTCACAGGTAGAATGTAAAGAAAGTAATTCTGAAGAGCTGCATGTGGGGGTCTCTAAAGCAGATGGTGAGAAATGCAGCCGCTGCTGGAAATACAGCACATCTATCGGGATGGATAGTGAACATCCGGAAATATGTGAAACTTGTCTGAAGGTGGTGAGAGGAGCTTATGAAAAAAAGTGAATTGAAAAAATTCAGCGGAACAGAAAATTCTTTTTGAGATTGATGAAGCTCTCCTGCGAATGGAGGATGGGACATACAGTATCTGCAAGAAATGTAAGAAGAATGTTGGTAAAAGGCGGCTTGAGATAGTTCCGTATGCAAGGTTGTGCAAGAAATGTAAGGAGCAGATTGAAGGTGAATAAAGTTGCTTCCGATTGCATTTGGCATCCTACTGGTTGACCAGCTCTCCAAATATCTGGTACATTTGAAGCTTGTTCCCGGGGAATCCATTCCGATTATCAAAGGTGTATTCCATATAAGTCTCATTCACAATACTGGATGCGCTTTTGGTATGTTCCAGCATCAGGCTGCTATCCTGATGATTCTATCCATCCTGACGATTGCAATGATTTTAATTTTTTATCGGCAGGCCGCCGGTTTAGAATGTATTCTGCAGGTTGGAGTTGGTCTGCTTTTAGGGGGAGCATCGGGTAATCTTGTAGACCGGTTAAGGTCTGGCTATGTCATTGATTTTCTTGATTTTAAGGTCTGGCCTGTATTCAATCTGGCTGATTCAGCTGTAACTATCGGAGTAGTACTGATACTATGGAAACTATGCCATAAAAAAGACAGGATTCAGGATTAAGGGGAAGATGAAACAAACTCTTGTAGTTGGAGAGGAAGATTTGCATGAGAGACTTGATGTATTCCTGCATCAGCATTTTTCTGAGTTCTCCCGCTCAAGGATTCAAAAGTTAATAGCGGAGGGGGAAGTCTCTGTAAATGGAGATTTTCTGAAACCGGGACATAGACTTAATCCTGGAGATTCCGTAGTTATTGAAGTTCCTGAAGATGAACCGCAGAAAATTATTCCTGAGAAAATCCCTCTTAATATTCTATATGAAGATGAAGAGCTCATTGTAGTTAATAAGAGTGCGGGTATAATTGTTCACCCGGTAAACTTGACTCAGGGAGGAACGCTGGTTCATGCTCTTCTCGCGCATACGCAGAAGCTTTCAACAATCAATGGACCACTGCGTCCGGGAATTGTTCACCGTCTGGATAAAGATACATCCGGAGCGCTTTTTATTGCAAAGAGTGACAGGTGTCATCTTCATATTACGAAACAGCTTCGGAAGAGAGAGCTCAGGAGAAGATATAAAGCGCTTGTGCTCGGAAAGGTTGAGCCTGAGGAAGGGGAAATTGCAGCGCCCATGGGAAGGCATAAGGAGAAAATGTCTGTAAGGTATATCGGGGGGAAGGAAGCAATTACAAATTATAAGGTTTGTGAAAGATTCCAGGTTGGAGATGAGGTCACCGCGCCACGACATACTTCGGGACTCGCGGCGCAGAGCGCTTTTACCCTTCTCAGTGTTTCGCTAAAGACAGGGCGGACACATCAGATAAGAGTTCATTTAGCATCTATCGGACATCCTGTGGCAGGAGATAAAACTTATGGAAGAAAAGCACCGCATATTTCCATAAAACGCCAGGCGCTTCATGCAGAACTTCTCGGCTTCATTCACCCTGCTACCGGGAAGTATTTGGAATTCACTGCCCCTATGCCGGAAGATATGGTGAGGCAGATAGAGACGTTAAAACAAAGGGGTAGCCTCGCTCCAAGGCGGCTCGGATAGGAACACTCCGTGTGAATAAGTATGCCTGTCTTCTTCATTGGTAAACTGCGCCTGTTCCAACCACGCGTTCCAGACTGTTTCAAGCTCCTCGCCTGTCAAGAACTTCAGGTCCAGATCCTCTTCGCTCAAGAACTCATCCCTGAACCAAATCACAGCTATCCTTCCTGCACTTCGAATGGAAGTACATCCTGGGCCTTTCCAACCAGTATCACATGTGCTTTACTCAGTTGGAGGCCTTCAATTTCGTGCGCGATGCTCTGCCAGGCCTTAGCCCAAGCTCCGGCAGCGTTCATGTATCTGGCAAGTCTTCTCTCATTGGCATGGATCAGTTGGCGACGCTCCAAGTCCAACGCGGCCTCCAGTTCATCTAATCCCTTTGAAACTGCCGGAAGAACAGAACGTTTTTGCGCAAGATTCTTAACTTGTTCCGGATATTCTGCAGCAATTTTCATCAAATCGCGAGCGCTGCGCGAGTACATAATCTGATCATCAATGTCCTGCATATTCCTGGCAAGTTCTCCTATTACGGTGTAGTCCTTCTCGCGGTTAGTTTTCTTTAACTCAGCCAAGTCACTCAAATTTACGAAAGGAACATCCCGTCCCTCCTGTCCTTGCCACATTCTTTGAAGTCTTTCTGTGCTCAATCTGGGTGGCCGCGTGACGAAATCCGTTCGCACGCGCAATCTCTCCCACGCGAACTCTAGGTGTGCACTCCAACCACCTGCCAGCCACCGGATGTCTAATGGAGCACCGAACCGGTAGCGGGCGCCATATCCCTCAAGAACTGAAAGCACATGGTTCATGGTTTCCTGATCTTCCCGTAGAATCCAGTCTGCATCCTTACTCATGATTGCCAGACGATGCAGAACAACCGCCTGCCCTCCTCCAAGTATCACCCGCAAACGACCACCGTTGAATTTTTGCGTCAGTTCCAGATAAATGTTCATTATCCAAATTTTACAATAAGAATGTGGTGTTGTCAATCTCTACACTTTAAAAAATATCCTTCTCTTAAAACCTCCTTAATCTTAATTCATATTCTTTCACCAAAACAAACTAACCTAGGGGGGGGTACGATGTCTCTTCCCATTCCCACATGCCTCACACTATTCGCTTGACGGGTTTTCCACCTGTGATGTAATATGTACGGGAGGGGAGTGTACAAGACTGATGAACTGCGAAGAAAAAATTAAGTTATTGAAAGATTATTTTGCGAAAAGAGATGACGTGCTGATGGCTTTCGTTTTTGGTTCTTACGCCAAAGGGCGGGAAGTTTCTGAATCTGATTTTGATGTTGCTGTCTATCTGAAACCGGAAGAAAAAGGAGCTGAGAGGGAGAAAGATATAAGTTATGAGAATACAGATGAAATCTGGGCGGAAGTCACTGATATTGTTGAAAAAGAAGTTGATTTAGTTTGCCTGAATAATGCCCCGGCTTCTTTAGTCTCCAATGTGATAAAGACAGGGATTCCTCTGGTAATTAAAGACCAAAAACTGTATTTGGAGATTTATTTGAGAGAAAGCCTGGAAGCAGAGGATTTCCTGGAATTTGCGAAAGATTATTTCGGAATTTACCAAAGAGCGGAATCGCTATTACCAGAACAGAAAATCAGGCTTTTTGAAAGGCTGCAATTTTTGGATGATGAATTGAAGGAACTCGAAGAATTCAGGCAATTGACTTTTAAGGAATATCAAAGCGATAAAACTAAGAGGAGAAATATCGAGAGGTGGACAGAAAATATTATTAACGCGGCTATAGATGCGGCCAAAATTATTTTGGCATCGGAGAAAAAGATGATGCCAAAAACTTATGAGGGAGCTCTTCGTGACTTTGGGATTTTTGCCGGTCTAACTGAGAAAGATTCAAGAAGACTTTCAAAATTTGCCGGCTTAAGGAATATTTTGGCACACGAGTATTTGGATATCCTTTATGAAAAGATTCAGAATTTCGTTCTGGAATTCCCGCCATTGTATAAAAAGATTGCTAATTTTTTGGAGAGATATTTGGGAGCGATAGATGGGATTTCGTGAGAAAAGAAAGATAATGGATGCGGTTGCGATTGAGAAGACCCTTGATAGGGTTTCCCGTGAGATAATTGAAGGATGTAAAACTACAGATGAACTTGTTATTATCGGTATCAGAACAAGGGGAGCATATCTTGCAGAGAGGGTTGTCAGGAAAATAGAAGAAATCACAGGCAGTAAGGTGCCGTTTGGAATACTGGATATTACCCTTTACAGAGATGACCTGACAGCAGTTGCATCTCAACCTGTAGTTCATAAAACGGAGATACCATTTGACTTGACGGGGAAAAGAGTAATCCTTGTGGATGATGTGCTATATACCGCAAGGACAATGCGCGCGGCAATTGACCAGCTTATAGATTTTGGAAGACCTGGTTTGGTGCAGATAGCTGTCCTAATTGACAGAGGGCATCGTGAACTGCCGATTCATGCGGATTATGTTGGAGAGAATGTGCCGACTTCTGAGGATGAGGTTGTTGATGTGCAAATTAATGAGGTTGATGGTAAAGAGCAGGTAATAGTTGTCGAGAAAGTGGAAAAATGAAGTGGGATAAGCGAGACCTTTTAGGACTTGAGCAATTAACAAAGGATGAAATAATTTTTATTCTGGATACTGCGGATTCTTTCAAGGAAATATCGACGAGAGCTATCAAGAAAGTGCCTACTCTGAGGGGGAAAACTGCAGTCCTTCTCTTCCTTGAACCGAGCACCAGAACCCGTGTTTCTTTTGAATTAGCTGCTAAGAGGCTAAGCGCCGATATGGTGAATATATCAGCAAGCACAAGCAGTATGCTCAAGGGGGAGAGTCTACGGGATACAGTCAGAAATATTGAGGCAATGAAGGTGGATTTAGTCATCATGCGCCACAGTATGGCTGGCGCACCGCATCGGCTTGCAGGAGAAATTGAACCAGGAGTGATAAATGCAGGGGACGGTTGTCATGAGCATCCGACACAGGCTCTGTTAGATATGTTTACAATCAGGGAGAAAAAGGGCAGGCTCAAGGGATTAAAAGTTGCAATTATAGGAGATATTTCACACAGTAGGGTTGCAAGGTCAAATATATGGGGGTTGACCAAAGTTGGCGCTGAGGTAGTAATAGCAGGACCTCCGACTTACATCCCGCCATATATTGAGAAAATGGGGGTTAAGGTTAAGTATCGCGTAGAGGAAGCTATTAAGGGAGTAGATGTAGTGATGGTTCTGCGGATTCAGCGGGAGAGACAGGGGAAGAATTTGATTCCTTCTCTTCGTGAATACAGAAAAATATTTGGAATTAATAGGGACCGTCTAAAAATTGCCAAGCCTGATGCTTTGATAATGCATCCGGGACCCGTAAACAGGGGAATAGAACTTGACCCGGATGTCGCTGATGGTCCGCAATCGGTGATTCTTGAGCAGGTAACAAGCGGAGTAGCAATACGGATGGCGGTTATGTACCTTCTTTCAGGGGTGAAAAGTGAAAATCCTGATTAAAAATGGAAGGGTAGTTGACCCTGCAAATAATCTTGATGAAGTCAGGGATATCCTGATAGAAGGAGACAAAATTTCTGCTGTTTCAAAGAAAATAGGGGAAAAGATAAAAATTATTGATGCCAGAGGCAAATTGGTTCTGCCAGGATTGATTGACATGCATGTTCATCTGCGGGAACCCGGCAGGGAGGATGAGGAAACTATAGAGACGGGCACATCTGCGGCAGTGCATGGTGGTTTCACAGGGATAGCCTGTATGCCGAATACAACCCCACCTATAGATAATGCTGGCATAGTTGAATTTATCCTCTCACAGGCGGAGGAGAGAGGTTATATTCAGGTATATCCTGTAGGTGCTATAACCAGGGGGTTAGCGGGGGAGGAACTTTCAGATATAGGCGAATTATTTTCTGCAGGTGTTGCAGCAATCAGTGATGACGGGGAGCCTGTTAAAGATGGAGATTTGATGCGCCGCGCATTGGAATATGCGAGGATGTTCAATCTGACTGTTATATCTCACTGTGAGGATAAGAGTTTATCTTCCGGAGGAGTTATGAATGAAGGATTTGTCTCAACACTACTCGGGCTTCAGGGTATTCCGCAAGTTGCCGAAGAAGTAGCGGTAGCCCGCGACATAATGCTTGCTGAGATGACACAGTCTAAACTTCATATTGCTCACGTGAGCACAGCAGGTTCAGTTGAACTGGTGAGGCGCGCAAAGGAGAGAGGAATAAGCGTGAGCGCAGAAACAGCTCCTCATTATTTTACCCTGACAGATGAAGAAGTAAGAAGTTTTAGCACAAATACCAGGATTAATCCGCCGCTTCGCACATCCCTGGATGTTGAAGCAATCAAGCAGGGGCTTAAAGATGGGACAATTGATGTTATTGCAACAGACCACGCTCCTCATACTATTGTTGAGAAGGAGATGGAGTTTTCTTCGGCGCCGTCTGGCATCATCGGTCTTGAAACCTCTTTTTCTCTTGTAATGAGTGAACTTGTGGATGAAGGAGTTTTAACTCTTAGAGAAGCAGTTGCCAGGATGACCGTAAATCCCGCAGGTATTCTTGGGTTGAATAAGGGAACATTAAGTCCCGGAGCTGATGCTGATATAACTATTGTTGACCCTGATGCGGAATATACAGTAGATGCGGAGAAATTTTTCTCAAAAAGCAAAAATTCTCCCTTTATCGGCAGAAAACTTAAAGGTATTGTTGAAACAGTGATTGTTAGAGGAAAACCCGTTCTTGAGAATGGCAAGTTGAGGTGAAGCAGGAAATTCTGAGTAATGAAGAAGTTGCACCGGGCATTTTCCGGATGGGTATAGCAATATGGAAACGGATACAATCTGCCTGTCCCGGGCAGTTTGTTCACATCCGTTGTTCCTCTACATTTGAGCCTCTTCTGAGAAGACCGTTGAGTATTCATGAAATTGATTCAAACGAAGTGAAACTACTCTACAAGGTCATTGGGAGCGGGACAAAATTACTTTCAGAGAAAAAGCCGGGAGAGAAACTTGATATTGTTGGACCTCTCGGGCATGGATTCAATGTTGAGCCGTCTCCGGAATCAGTTATGATTGTAGCAGGAGGGATAGGAGCTGCGCCCGTGCTTTTTCTCGCACATTTCCTTAAAGCTGCGCGGAAGCAGGTCCTAATCGGTGCAAGGACAGGAGAACTTATCCTTTATGAGGAAGAATTCAAGAAACTTGGTTTTTCAGTAGAAGTTACAACTGATGATGGTAGTTATGGGAAGAAAGGGTTAGTCAGTTCTCTTTTCGAGGAGTTTCTAAAAAGAGAAACTCCGGCGATTGTTTATGCATGTGGTCCAGTCGCTTTATTGAAAGAAGTTGCAGATACATGTGGTAATTGTGGTATTCCCTGTCAGGTGTCGATTGAGAACCAGATGGCCTGCGGTGTGGGGGCATGTTTAGGGTGTGTAATAAAAACAAAGGAGAAGGATGGTAGCACAATCTACAGGCGTGTATGTAAGGATGGACCTGTATTTGATGCAAGCATAGTTTCATGGGAAAGCCTGATTTAACTGTAAATTTTGCCGGGATTAAGATGCGTAACCCTTTAATGGTTGCTTCAGGAACCTTTGGCTATGGAGAAGAATATGAAGAGCTGGTTGACGTGAAAAAGCTTGGAGCAATTGTTTTAAAGAGTGTTACTCTGAAACCACGGCAGGGCAATCCTCCCCCGAGGATTGTTGAAACTCCAGCGGGTTTATTAAATGCAATTGGCTTGCATAATATAGGTGTATCTGCTCTCATAAGAGAAAAGCTTCCGGGATTGCGCAATCTCGGCACACCAATCATTGTAAGTATAGGGGGTGAAACTGTAGAGGAGTTTGTGGAGCTAATTGAGTTTTTAACTGATGCAGAGGGTATTTCCGGGATTGAGTTGAATCTATCATGCCCTAATATTGGGAAGAGAATTTTAGCGCAGGACCCTGCCGCAGCGGGAAAGCTCCTTGAAAGTATTCGGAAGAAGTGCCGGCTCCCGCTGATAGTGAAACTGTCACCTCAGGTTACCGATATTACTGAAATTGCCGGAACCTGTGAAGAAAAAGGTGCGGATGCTATCTCTCTTATCAACTCTTTCCCGGGGATGGCTATAGATATAGAGACGAGGAAACCGGTGCTTGGCAACACAACCGGCGGTCTGACAGGACCTGCGATAAAGCCGTTAGCTCTTAAAATGGTGTGGGATGTGTGCAGGGTCGTTAAGATTCCTGTAGTGGGAATGGGCGGAGTTATGAGAGCTTCTGATGCAATTGAGTTTATGCTGGCAGGGGCTAAGGCTATTGCTGTGGGAACAGCTCTCTTTTCTAATCCGGATATCATAGAGGAAATTGTTCAGGGGATAGAAGATTACCTGGTGCAAAATGGTTTTGCGTCAGTATCTCAGATTGTCGGGAATTTAGATGGAAGCTAAGGAAAGATTGATACTTGCTCTTGATGTTAGTGCTTTAGAAGAAGCGCAGCAAATTATTCAGGAGTTGAGAGGATATATAAATATTTACAAAGTTGGTAGTAGACTTTTTACAATAGGTGGTGCAGAATCGGTGAAAATGGTTAAAGAGACGGGGGCAAGGGTCTTCCTTGACTTAAAACTGCATGATATACCAAACACTGCTGCGAAGACATCAGAGGTAATTGCTAAGCTTAATGTTGATATGTATGATGTTCATTGCCTCGGCGGGAAAGAGATGATGAAAGCGGCTAAGGAAGCAAGCAAGGTGTCTGGAAATCCCCTTGTATTCGGGGTAACTATGCTGACGCATCTCAATGATGGTATAATCAAGAAGGAACTTGGAATGTCCGGGTCAGTTGAGGAGGAAGTCCTGCATCTGGCTCAACTTGCAATGGAATCTGGACTTGATGGAGTGATTTGCTCACCGAGAGAAATAACCGCTGTCAGAAAAATATGTGGAAGCAAATTGATTATTACGCCGGGAGTAAGACCAGCATGGGCTGCTCCTCACGACCAGAGGAGAACTCTTACTCCAAAACAGGCTATAGAGGCTGGGGCTGACTATATTGTTATAGGAAGACCGATTATTGAAGCTCCTAACAGGCAAGAGGCGGCGGAGAAAATACTGCGTGAGATGAGATGAACAGTGAAATGCTTTCCATCTTGAAGAAAACTGGGGCTTTCCTTGAAGGGCATTTTGAGCTAAGTTCGGGGCTGCACAGTCCAAATTATGTCCAGTGTGCATTGGTTTTCCAGTATCCGGAACTTGCAGAAAAAATTGCGAGGCAGGTCGCAGAACCATTTAAAGATAAAGAGATTAAAGTTGTAATTGCACCTGCGCTTGGAGGTATTATTGTATGCCATGAAGTAGCCAGGGTATTGGGAGCAAGGGCTATATTTGCTGAAAGAGTAGTCTCAGGTGAAATGGTTCTCCGCCGCGGCTTCAAAATTGAGAGAGGAGACAGTGTGCTCATAGTAGAGGATGTAGTCACTACAGGTGCATCCACTAAGGAAATCATAGGGTTGGTTGAGAAAGCAGGGGGAGTTATCATAGGGTGCGGGTTTATCGTTGACAGGAGCTCCGGGAAAATGAGTTTTAATCAGGATGCAAAATCTCTTCTCGCTCTTGAAATGAAGACATATAATCCGGAAGACTGTCCCCTGTGCAGGGAAGGGATTCCATTAGTAAAACCAGGAAGCAGAAAAAAAGGGGGAGGATGAAGAATGTATGTTTCTGTAAGGGATTTTGGCGCACGTGAAGTTAGTGAGTTTCTCGGGAAGAAGGGAAATATCGTAGAGGCGATGAAGTATCTTGAACTTGACGCAATTGAGCTTGAGTATTTTGATGACGACAGCGTCTATTCTTTAAAAGAAGATGGGAAGATAAATCTAAGAGGAGAGGAAGGGATAAAGAGGCTGGAAGAAGAGTTGTCAAGTAATAATTTGAAGGTCTCTTCATTCCTGATGCACAATAATTTTGCTGATGAAGATATGAAAAAGCAAACAGACTGGATAATAAAGTGCATTGAGGTAACGGAGCATTTTAACACGAGGGCGATAAGAATAGACCCTATTATAAAGACAGAAAGAGAGGTATCCATAGAAGAGGCGGCTGGGATGTCCAGCAAAGCGTTAAGGAGAGTATTTGATGAGATTCAAAAGGAGAAGAAAGTATATTTGGGAATAGAGAACCATGGAAAATATGGAAATAACCCTGAGTTTTTAAGGAGAGTGATAAATGAAGTAGGAGACGGACGATTAGGACTTTGTCTGGATTCGGGTAATTTTTACTGGTATGGCTTTCCGATTGATGAAGTTTATAAGATATTTGAAGAATTTGCACCACTGGTAAGGCATACCCACGTTAAGAATATAAAGTATCCTGTAGAGATTAGAAGTAAGAAGAGAGAAATTGGTTATAAGTATAATGAATATGTCTCACCGATATATGAAGGTGATATAGACCATAGTAAATATATAGAGATTTTGAAAAAGGCAGGTTATGATAGAGATATCTGTATTGAAGATGAAAGTTTGTGGAAATATTCCGGGGAAGAGGCATTAGCGGTTATGAAAAAGGACGTTTCATACTTAAAAGGACTTCTTTAAGAAGACGTTCCGAAAAATCTAAAATCCAAACCCGTCCTCACGAAAGTGGGGATGGATTCCCGCTTGTGCGGGAATGACAGGAAACGGAGTTTGCTGAATATTTACGTTTCTGGAGGTAGAATTAGAAATGCACAGTATGACGGGGTATGGGCAGGCTAAGGTCAGCTGTCCCTATGGCGTTTTCCGTATAGAGATTTCATCCGTCAACCACAGATTCTGCGAAATTTCAGTAAGATTACCTCGTGAGCTTATGGTTCTTGAAGGAAAGATGAGAGGATATATTGGAAGAAGAATAAGGCGTGGAAAGTTAAATATATTCTTCAGATGGGAAAGAAAAACCCTGGATAAAAAAGTTGAGATAGATAGTAAACTTGTTGAGGAGTACCTCAAAACATTAAGAAAAGTGGGAAGAAAGTTGCATTTAAAAGGTGAGGTGGGGATTGATTTCATTGCAAATCTCCCTGAAGTCATAAGAATTGAAGAACCCGAAATTGAATCTGACAGAATCTGGCAATTTGTAAAGAGGGGAACTGCGGAGGCTTGCGACTTACTCATCGCAATGCGGAGGAAAGAAGGGGAGACAATAGGAAAAGAACTTGCGAAATCAATATCTGTTACTTGCAGAAAACTTGAAAGTGTTCAGATGAGGTCGGGTAAAGTTGCCGGTAAGTATACTCGCCTTCTACATGAGAGGGCAAGAGAATTTAATCTAAGGCTTGATGAGGCGCGCCTTAGTTCTGAGGTAGCTTTTATTATTCAGCGTATGAATATTGACGAGGAGACGACGAGGTTCTCGGGGCTTCTTCAACAGTTCGGCGAAACACTTGGGCAGGAGAATAAAGAAATTGGACAGAAACTGGATTTTCTTATTCAGGAGATGAATCGGGAGGTTAATACTATCGGAGCCAAGGCTAATGACCTGAGTATTTCTAAGAATGTGATAGATATTAAGGCTGAACTTCAAAAGATGCGGGAGCAGGTTCAGAATGTTGAGTAAGGGAAATTTAATAGTAATTTCTGCTCCGTCAGGAGCAGGAAAAACAACTCTCAGGCAAAGTTTAAGAAAACTTATGTCTGACCTTGAGTATTCTGTGTCTATGACGTCTCGTTCTCCAAGAAGTTCGGAAATAGAGGGGAAGGATTACTGTTTCGTTTCAAGGGAAGTTTTCAAGGATTGGATAGAGGAGAATAAGTTTGTTGAATGGGCTGAGGTTCACGGTAATCTGTATGGAACTCCCAGAGAATTTATTGAAAAGAAGCTGAAGGAAGGGGAAGACATATTACTTGATATTGATGTTCAGGGGGCTCTAAGAATCAAAAAGCAGTTTCCTTCTGCACTGCTTATCTTTATTTGCGCGCCTTCTATGGAAGCCCTTGAAAAGAGGCTGCAGGGTAGACACAGTGACAGTCCTGAAGAAGTGAAGAAACGGCTCATAACGGCAGCTAAGGAACTCTCTTTTTCTGAGCGCTATGACCATATCATTATTAATGAAAACCTGAAAGATGCACTGGCAGAGCTGGAAGGAATAGTAAGAAAATACAGAGAATCCGGGAAACGGAGGGGAGAAAAAAGTGGATGTTCCGATTGAAGAACTCAGGAAGAAGATTGACGGTGCTTATCAACTCGTAATTGTTGCCGCAAGACGAACCAGACAGCTTGCTGAAGGAGCTCCGAGACTGGTTGATGTTGAATGTTCAAAGCCAAGTACTTTGGCTCTGTGGGAAATCGCAAAGGGCAAGATAAAATATAAGGAGCAGGATAAAAAGTGAAGGGGAAGAAAATATTACTTGGAGTTACAGGAAGTATAGCGGCATATAAGTCTTGTGAGATTATAAGACTCCTCATCAAAGAAGAGGCAGAAGTAAAAGTTGTGATGACAGAATCTGCTGCAAGACTTATTTCTCCACTGACATTGAGGACTCTTTCCATGAACGAGGTTTATTGCTCACTTTTTCAGGAAGTTAATGCATCGGATGTAAAACACATTTCCCTTGCTGAGAAAGCCGACCTTTTGCTCATTGCGCCTGCAACTGCCAATATTATCGGGAAGCTTGCTCACGGGCTGGCGGATGATTTGCTTTCCACAGTTGCACTTGCAACAAAAGCACCAATTGTAATGGCACCTGCGATGAACGAAGCGATGTATGAAAACCCGATCGTTAGATGCAATATGAAGTTGTTGAAAGACAGGGACATCAGATTTATTGAGCCGGAAGTTGGCGAACTTGCATCCGGAAAAGCAGGAAAAGGGAGACTTGCTGATGTAGGAACAATTGTTGATGAAGTTAGGAGCTTACTACGTGAAAAGGATTTCTCAGGGCAGACTATAATTGTCAGCGCAGGGCCAACAAGGGAACCAATAGACCCTGTCCGTTACATAAGTAATCCATCCACAGGAAAGATGGGATTTGCCTTAGCAAAAGCTGCGATGGAGAGAGGAGCAAAAGTTATACTGGTAACAGGACCGACTCATCTTGCGCCTCCTCGCAATGTAAAAGTTATCCGTGTTGAAACGGCACTACAGATGAGAAAGGCAATCCTTGAAAACTTCAGGCGAGCCAGTATAGTTGTGATGTCATCTGCAGTGGCCAATTACCGCCCGAAGAAAAAAGCGCTTATGAAGATTGAGAAGGGGAAAGAGAAATTTGTGCTTGAGCTGCAGGAAAATCCTGATATTCTGAAGGAGCTGGGGAAGAAGAAGGGCAAGAAAATTCTTGTTGGTTTTTCCCTGGATACTCATGACAATATACGCAGAGCTAAGGATAAGCTCCTTAAGAAAAATCTGGACCTTATAGTTGTAAGCGACCCTTCAGCAGGTTTTGGGGTGATTGAGGCAAAAATGAGAATAGTTGACAGGGAAGGGAATGTAGAAGAATTACCGAAATTGCCCAAAGAGAAAATAGCACATCTAATACTTGATAGAGTAAAAAAACTATCCTGAATGGCGTCCATTTACTCCGGCATATTTCTTGTTTCCTGTGCCACACTCGCATTCCAGATAGGGCTTACCCGCATCTTTTCCATTTCCCAGTGGTATCACTTTGCATTCATGATTATAAGCCTTGCACTGCTCGGGTTTGGAGCAAGTGGTTCATTTTTAGCTATTTTCCCATCGTGGTTTAAGAGGAATACACAAAGCCGGTTTACTATTATTTCTTCTCTATTTTCTATAACAATTCTTCTCTCTTTCATAGCAGTTAACAGAATTCCATTCGATTCTTTTCGTATTGGGATAGAACCGCTGCAGATTGCATATCTCGCTTTTCTTTATCTTTCACTTTCCATTCCGTTCTTTCTTGCGGGTTTATTGATTGGGATGAGCTTAGTGCGATTTGTAGAAAAAGCACACCTCATCTACTTCTATAATTTGCTTGGTTCTGGAGTGGGGTGTTTTCTTGTTTTATCAATCCCATTGATTGGTAAGGCAGATAAAATTCCTGTTGTTGTAGCTTATATCGGACTTATCTCAACTTTTCTCTTTTCAATCCCGGGCAGAAGATACCTCTATATTGCCGTTTTGACGGCTATTCTGGTTACCGCTGTCACGATCTTAGGAAGTCCTTCACTTGAGATTAGCCTGTCTCCTTATAAAAGCTTGCCACTGGCTCTTAAATCTGAAAAAGCGAGAGTTATTAACACTAAGGAGAACGCAATTTCACGAGTTGACATTATTGAAAGCCCGGTAGTGAAATATGCTCCAGGGTTGAGTCATACATTTGAAGGGAGCCTCCCCCCGCAGCTTGGGTTGACTATTGACGGTGAGAATCTTACAGGTGTAACAGTTTTCAAAACTTATGAGGAACTGGGATTTATAGAATACTTACCTGGCACCTTAGCTTACAAGATATACCCCCACCTATCTCCTCTCTCTTCCCCCCACCCTTCCCTCCCCCACGAGTGGGGAGGGAGAAAGGAAGGAGCTCTGATAATAGAGCCTCACGGAGGACTTGATGTATTGAGTGCGATTTATCACGGAGTACCATCTGTAACTGTTGTAGAAAGTAATCCGCTCATTGTCAGGATGATTAGGAGGGAGGTAAACGAGCCGTATTTGAATAGAAATGTTCAAATAGTTGGGGAAAATGCAAGAACATATGTCCGAAGGACAAAGAGAAAGTTTGACCTTGTTACGGTTTCTCTGAGCGAATCTTTTGGCGCTGTGATGAGCGGCGCTTTCAGCCTTAGAGAAGGGCATCTTTACACTGTGGAAGCAATAAAAGATTATCTGAATATTCTCTCGCCGGATGGAATACTTCTCTTAACCCGCTGGCTGCAGACACCACCAAGTGAATCTATACGGCTTGGTGCAACGATTGTAACAGCTCTTGAGGAGAGGGGAGTTTTGAACCCCGGGGAACAGCTTGTTTTCATAAGAGGATGGATGACAGCTACATTTTTGGTGAAGCGAACTCCATTCAGAGCCTGCGAACTTCAAATTGCGAGAAAATTCTGTAAGGATAAGAAGTTTGATGTTGTCTGGCTTCCAGATATTCATGAAGAAGAGGTAAATATTTATAATTGTTTTCCTGAACCTTGCCATTACAAGACTTTTCGGGGAATTCTCAAAAAAGATGGCAGGGAAAGATTCTTAAGGGATTACGAGTACGACATATCAGCAGTTCGCGATAACCGTCCGTTTTTCTTCCATTTTTTCAAATGGAAACAGGTTCCGGGAATCTTCGCAAATCTCGGCAGGAGATGGCTTCCGTACGGAGGATGTGGATATTTGGTTGTCATTTTACTTTTTTCAATTGCGCTGCTGAGTTCATTTCTGTTAATTATAGCACCGCTTCTCCGGCGCTCAACACGAAAACTCTGTAACTATCACCCTCTCCTGCCTCGCCCTGCCTCGCCGGCAGGCGGGCGGCAGGCAGGCCTTGAGGGAGGGGACAGGGGGGAGGGGGTGTTTATGCCTCCTCCACGAACAAAATGGGTGTTCTTCACTTACTTTTTCTCCCTCGGCATTGGGTTCCTTTTTCTTGAAATATCCTTTATGCACTACTTTATTCTCTTTCTTGGTCGTCCTACTTATGCTTTTTCCGTCGTTCTTGCGGCACTACTTGTATTCTCTTCAATTGGTAGTCTCATCTCCGGCAGATTAAAATACACTTCAAAAATTGAAGCGATTTTATTAGCGATAGTAATCTCAGGACTTATCTACGGTTTCTTCCTGCGAAAATTCTTTTATCTCTTCATGGGAGAGAATCTCCCTCTCCGATTTATACTTTCATTAGGCGTTCTTTTTCCTATAAGTATGCTCATGGGATTTCCATTCCCTGTGGGTTTGAAACTTGTCAAAAGAATAGAACCTGCAATTCTCCCATGGGTGTGGGGGATAAATGGATGCGCTTCAGTGATTGCATCTATCGTTGCAGGGATGGTTAACCTTTCCAGAGGATATAACTGGGTCATAATCAGTGGGGCTTTTTTCTACCTCATTGCTCTTATTGCAATTAAGACAGTAGTGACCATGTATAAAAGCACTTGCTCCGCAGTGTCTGAATCACAGGTAAAGGGTGGTTTATCTGGCTCTTGTAAACGGGACGAAAGAGACTCCCATTATATTATTCATTTCAAGTTTTTCGCCAGATTTTCTTACCCGCCATAGAGTTTGGTAGGCACCAGGCATTCCTACCGGTATTACTATTCTACCCCCATCTTTTAGCTGCTTTTTTAGGGGAGGGGGTATGTGAGCCGGAGCGGCAGTAACAATTATCGCATCAAATGGAGCATATTCCTCCCAACCAAAATATCCGTCACCGGCTTTTATCTTTATATAATCGTAGCTCTGGCTGAGAAGGGTCTTTTTTGCTCTTTTGGCAAGTTCGGGAATAATTTCAATAGTGTAAACTTCTTTTGTAATTTCTCCAAGTATTGCGGCTTGATACCCTGAACCTGTGCCTATCTCAAGTACTTTATCTCCCTCTTTAAGCTCCAGAAGCTCTGTCATAACTGCAACAATGTATGGTTGTGAAATTGTCTGTCCCTCTCCTATTGGTAGTGGATAATCTCCATATGCCTTTTTGAGATATTTTTCGAGGACAAATTTGTGCCTTGGAACCTTCATCATTGCAGATAAAACTTTTTTATCCTTTACCCCGCGTGCGCGAATCTGCCTTTCCACCATTTGAATCCTGAGATGCTGATAGTCTATTTCTCCAATCGCACTTTCACAAAGACTGAACACAACAGTCATCAATGTACAAAGACTCACAAATTTCATTTTAGCTGCATTATCCTCTTTATAATCTTTCCGCATAGCGGGGCGGCTTGCGAACTCCCATGACCTGCATTCTCAAGCATTACGCAAACACATACTGATGGAGAATGAGCTGGAGCAAATCCAATAAACCACGCGTGGTCTGCCCCATGCGGATTTTCCGAGGTTCCTGTCTTACCGGCTACTTCCACTCCAGCGACTTTTGCTTTATGCCCTGTCCCTCGCGAAACGACTGAAGTGAATGCTTCACGCAAAACCTTTTTCGTCAAAGGTTTTAAGTTCAGCTCCCTTATTATTTCTGGAGTAGCTCCTTTCAGCACATGTGGTCTATACAGTGTCCCTCCATTGGCAAAGGTGGAATAAGCATTTGCCATCTGTATCGGAGTTGTGAGAACAAATCCCTGGCCAATTGACATATTAACTGTATCGCCGGGATACCAGCTAACTCCATTTTTTTTTCTTTTCCATTGAGGAGTCGGAGTAAGCCCGCTTCTTTCTCCGGGAAGGTCTATACCAGTTGAGCTGCCAAGTCCCAGTTTACGTGCATAAAGAGCTATTCTCTCAACACCCACACGCTCTCCAAGCTGGTAGAAAAATACGTCGCAGGAATGAACAATTCCTTCAATAATATTCAATTGCCCATGCCCGCCTTTCTTCCAGCATCTAAATGTTCGATTGCCAACCTGATACGAGCCCTTACACACAAACACCTCATCAGTCCCAATTAGCCCTTCCTCAAGAGCGGCAATTGCCACTATCAATTTGAATGTTGAGCCTGGTGGATACTCTCCTTGAATAGCTCTATTTGTGAAAATTGCACTTCCCCCAGCATTCAATTTCCTCCACTCTGTCGTTGAAATTCTGCGGGTGAAAATATTTGGGTCAAAACCAGGTTGGCTTACAAGACCAAGAATCTCGCCATTTCTCGGATCCATAACTATAATTGAACCTCGTTTCCTTCCTATCACATCTTCTACAATTTCCTGTATCCGGTAATCAATAGTTAACCGGAGATCATTTCCAGCTAAAGGTTCCTTGCACCCGAGGACATCTACCTGATACCCGCAGGCATTTACAATAACCTGTTTACCCCCATCTTTCCCTCTGAGGTGTTCTTCAAAGCTTTTCTCCACGCCGGATTTCCCGATTGTATCTCCCGCACGATACCCTTCTTGACTCAGATGCTGCAATTCCACGTCAGTAATTTCACCAACATACCCAAGGATATGAGATGCAGTCTTCCCATGCGGATAGTGCCTTTTTGGTTGAACCTCAATACTCACTTCGGGCAAGTCTGCTTTCCTCTCCTCAATCCGGGAGATTTCTTCCCGCGTTGCGTCTTTTTTTACGGGAGAAAATTTTCCCAGAGGGAGGTTGGCAGCTTTCTTCTTCTCCCCCAGAGCAGAGAAGAGTTTATCCCAGCCTGCGTCTTCTCTCTCCTTTGAACGGAAAGTTAGGATATTAAAACAGGGTCGGTTTCCTATGAGAACCTCTCCATTCCTGTCCATAACCTCTCCTCTTGGAGCTTGAAGACGGACAAGTTTGATGCTGTTTTTCTGAGACAGAGTCATATATTTTGACTCTTGAATAATCTGAAGGTACCACAACCGTCCTGCCAGTATGATAAAGAGGGCGATTGCCACCTTCCCGAGGAGAGGGAGTCTTTGCGGGGGCATTACTTCATCATTGTTGAGGGCCATTTTCCTTCTTTTCTTCCTCTTTTTTTTCCTTGTCTCCTTCCTCTGTTCGCTTTAACTCGTCGACATAGTTCATCTGCATGTTAGCGAGAGCATTATTTATTGTGTCGGATTCTCTCCGGTTGAGGCTGCCTTTTGTTTTCTCCTTGAACATTCTAACCAGTTCAATAGTTGCCTGCGCGGCGTCAAGATTTTTTTCTATCTCGCCGGTTACTGGATTCATCAGTTTGCCAAGATGCTGCATTGTGGAAGTGTAAAGACCTGAAATGAACTGTATAAAGAGCATTTCAGTTTTTTCATCCTTTTCGCTCATATCTTTTCCCTCCTATTGATTTAGGGTAAATATTCGGTGAACCGTGTGTCATTCTGAACGAAGTGAAGAATCTATAGAGATTCTTCGTTCCTTCGTTTCGCTCGAGGACAGGCGCTTTACTCCTCAGAATGACAGCAACACTGTCATTTGAAAATACTGCGCCCAAGCCTTATAAAAGCGTGAAAGATGGCAATAAACTCAAGCCTGCCCAGCCACATACCAAGTATCTGGGCTATCTTGCTTGCCAGAGGCATCTCAGGTCCTGTTATGCCGAGGGATAAACCGACAGTCCCGATTGCGCTCGCAAACTCAAATGTGGATTCTTTAAGCGTGAAGCCGTCAGATAAGAAAATTAGAACACCGATGCTGTAAGTGAGAAGATATATCCCGACGAAACCTGCAACAGCCTGTATGTGTCTGTCCTGTATTTCAAGCTTTTCGCCGCGGCGCCATATGGTCCGTTGAATTACAGCAGAAGATGGATAGAATTGCTTTTTTATCCACCACCAGATAGATTTCATGATTATACAGATACGATAAAGTTTTATCCCCCCGGCTGTAGAACCTGTCCCACCCTCAATTAACATCAGAATTACGAGAATGAATAAAGGTAGTTCTCCCCAACCTCTGAGAGATACAGTGGCATATCCCGTTCCAGAAGCTGCTGATACTGCCTGGAAAATGCTTTCTCTCAAGCTTCTTCCAGAATCAACTCCGGCAGTATGCATGAATATCAGAAAAGTTGCGCATATTATCAGCCACAACATCAGGACAATTTCAGCGTCTTTGAATCCCTTTTTTCCGCGGCTTGAGAAGACGGCATGGTGAGTAGCAAAATTGATAGTTCCAAGAATCATCAGAAACATAGTTACAATTTCAACAGAAGGTCTATTCCAATAAGCGATACTCTCACTATGGGTGGAGAATCCCCCTGTTGAAAGCCCGGACATCGTGTGGCATAGAGCGTCAAAAAGGCCAAGCCCTGCTAATACGTAGAGACCAACTCCGAGAACGAAATAAGCCAGATATATCTTGATAATCATTCGTGCGGTATGCATTACATGCGGCAGGAGATGGTCTGTCCGGGCTTCTGCCTCATAGACTCCGGGACCAAGCGAGCCGATAATTGCTGAAAGCATGACGACAGCCAATCCTGCACCTCCAACAAATTGCATAAGGCTTCGCCACATGAGGAGAACCTTGGGAATGTTATCAGGATTAACCATTGTGAGGCCCGTAGTGGTCCAGCCGCTCATTGCCTCAAAAATCCCATCCACGACGGAAAGAGTGTTACTCAGAATAAAAGGTATTGCACCCAGCAGAACTGCCACAACCCAGATTAATGTTACAATAATAGCCGCATCCGGGGTTGTGAGAAAAACAGTTTCCTTAGGACGGAATCCTCTCCAGAGGATAATGCCAGCAAGTATACTTCCGCCTGAGGGGAGGAGAAAAGCTCGCAGAAGTTCTGGACTTTCCGGAGAGAAGAAAAGACTCAGTAGAGGAATGAGCAGCAGGAAACCGAGGGCTACCATGAGGAATCCTGTATGGCTGATAATTGCCAGGTTTTTCGCTCTTAATTTTCTCCTGAGAGAAAACATCTAATGTCACTTCTTTTTCGTGTCTTTCATTGACACTTCCTCTTCAACGATTGTAGAGATTATATCAGTAGTGCTGACAGTCATACTCACGCCGCCGAGTTTCTCAAAAAGGTCTTTATTCTGCTTGCGAGTAACCCTGGCTATTGTCCGCGGCACATCGAATTTCTTAGAGGCTAACTGGCAAGCTATCAAATTATCCTGGTCGCGCCCTGTGAGAGCTACAAGAATATCAGCCTTATCCACTTCAGCGTCAGCGAGTGTTGAAATATTAGTTCCATCCCCGTGAATAACAACTGTATTCAATAGCTTGACTATACCATTACATCTCGCTGGCTCCTTTTCTATTATTGTTACCTGATGTTTATTTTTGAGCAGAGCCTCAGCTAAGGAGTGACCAACTTCCCCCGCGCCGATGATTACTATCTGCATTAGCTCTTTCCTTCGGAGAATAACCGGTTGAGGCGTTTAATATCCTCTGTAAGAACGCTTCCGACTACAACTGCTCCGGGTGAAAGTTTATCTTCCGGTAAACCCAATTCCAGTTTCCCGCTGACAAAAACTACGGCCGGCTGGAAAACATGAGAACTAATCATGCGAGAGAGCGTACTGCAGGTCTTTTGTGTTGGCAATTTGAATTTAACGATTTTTGCTTTATCCTGTCCGATACTTCCCAATATCTCAATTTCTCTGCTTGTCTTGAGCATTTCAGCGAGTTTATATGCAGCAAGCGTTGTAGCAGAAACGGCTTCAAGATCATACTCCTTGTAGACATCAAGCTTATTCGGGTCCTTAATTCTGACAAGGACTCTTTCTACCTGAAATATGTTTTTTGCAATTTGCGCGCTCATTAAATTTGAATTGTCATCACCTGTAGCGGCAACAAGGGCATCTGCTTCCTGGATTTTTGCTTCTTCTAAAATTGCTATATCTGTTCCATCTCTTACTATTGTCTGTCCGGTAAATTCAGGTCCGAGCCTCAATAGGCGCTCTTCATTCGTATCAATTATAACAATGTTATTGCCCTGCTCAGAAAGAAGTGTAGCAAGTACAGAGCCCACACGACCACAACCAATAATTATTACATACACCTGTGAATCCTCTCTTTTCCGCAAAAGAATAGCACATAGCCTTCACATTGTCAAACCTAAAGTTAGTTTTTGAAAGGCGTTGACTTTTAGTTTTGTTGAGGTAAAATGAGACAGCCAGAGAGGGGGGATTACTGATGGAAGAGCTTGTTGGGAAAACAAAAGTAGTTTCTTTTGATGTAGATGGGACCCTTGTTGATGCAGAATTCAACGACCTCATATGGCTTGAAGAAATACCGCGCCTCCACGCTGAAAAAGAAGGAATAAGTTTTGAAGAAGCTCACAGGTTTGTTCTTGGGGAATATGAGAAGGTCGGAGAGAAAGATTTGAGGTGGTATGATATGAACTACTGGCTCAGGACTTTTGGACTTCGGAAAAGTTATGGTGAAATCCTCCAGAAATATGAAGAAAAAATTAGGCTTTATCCAGATGCCAGGGCTATTCTTGAAGCGCTGAAGGGAAGTTTTCCCATGATTGTTATCACACTTATGCCGAGAGAATTTCTTGAAGTTAAGTTGAAAAAACTTGATGGTTATTTTCACACAACCTTTTCAACAATATCTGATTTCAGGGGGCTTAAGACAAGCCGTGTTTACAGGGAGGTGTGCCTGAGATTGAATATAGAGATAGATGAGCTTCTGCATGTCGGGGATTCGTGGGAAATGGACTATCTTGAACCGAGAAGAGCAGGAGTAAAGGCTTTCTATATTGATAGGGCCGGAGGGAAGGAAGGTGACAGCGTAATAGGAAGTCTTGAAGAGCTTATACCTCTCTTAAAGCGTCCGTAGCCTATGTTAAAGATAGAAAATTTAACTGTTTCCGTATCTGGCAAGGAAGTCCTGACTGACATAAACCTTGAAATTAAGAAGGGTGAGAGGATGGCACTTCTTGGGCCTAATGGTTCGGGCAAGACCTCCCTGCTTATGACCATAATGGGCTTTTCTGATTATAAGATTACACGGGGAAATATTATATTTAAAGGCAAACGGATAAATGATTTATCTGTAGATGAACGCGCCCGTTCAGGCATAGGGATTATGTTCCAGAGACCACCCACAATAAGAGGGGTTAAGCTCAGGCAGATGGTAGATGTAATAAGCAAGAGCGGTTTTGATACTGACAAAGAAGCCGGGGAGCTTAACCTGAAAGAATTCCTGGATAGAGATGTAAGCTTAGGATTCTCCGGAGGAGAATTAAAACGCTCTGAGTTGTTTCAACTACTGGCACACTCACCGCAGCTTAGCCTTTTTGATGAACCAGAATCAGGGGTTGATTTAGAAAATGTAGTGCTGGTAGGCAAGATTATGAATCGGATACTCAGTAAGGACAAGGATAGTGCCGCTTTGATTATTACGCATACCGGTTATATTTTTGACTATGTAAAGGCAGATGAAGGTTGTGTTTTGGCAGGCGGTAGAATTCACTGCCTTGGCGATCCCAGAAGAATACTGGAAACAGTGAAAGAACACGGTTATGAAAGGTGTATAGCGTGCGAACGGAAAAGACCAAAAAGAAAATCCCGCAAATAGATATTGGGTCATACAAATCTGAGACAAAACGCAAGTCTTACTTAAAAGACCTTGAAAAGGTCAGCGCTGACCAGAGGAAGAATATGCTATCTGCCGGAGTTGACCCATCTCATAAGAATCGTTCCGGCACCTATATTCAGATGGACCACAGCGTAGTATATTCAAAGAGCCTTTATCCTGGTCTTGAGGTAATGAGCACTACTGAAGCACTTAAGAAGTATAAGTGGTTGGACAACTATTTCTGGAAGGTATTATCTGTTGATGCTGATGAATTTACTGAGCAGGCTGAGGCTCAGCCTCATCACGGTTATTTTTTAAGGGCGCTGCCTGGTGTGAAGGCGGTTTATCCCTTACAGGCCTGCCTTTTTATAAATGAAGATAACATAATTCAGAATGTCCATAATATAATAATTGCAGAAGAAGGGGCAGACCTGCAGGTTATAACAGGCTGTGCAACAGCAAGTGATGTTCGCAGAGGCCTTCATATTGGCATATCAGAGTTTTATGTCAAAAAAGGCGCAAAGCTAACCTTTACTATGATACACAACTGGGCAGAAGATGTCTCTGTCAGACCCAGGACCGCCGCATTGGTTGAAGAAAACGGCACATTCTTATCAAATTATATCTGTCTTAAACCGGTAAAGACTATACAGATGTATCCTAAGGCAGAGCTCGTTGGGCAGAGGGCTATGGCTCGATATAATTCTATTCTGTTTGCCCTTCCTGGTGCGCATCTGGATGTAGGCTCAAGGGTGATATTGAAGGCAGAGGGTTCAAGGGCAGAAGTCGTAGCCCGTGCAGTTAGCGCAGGAGGAGATATTATTGCCAGAGGTCATTTAAAAGGAGAAGCACAGGGAATAAAGGCCCATCTTGAGTGCAGGGGTCTTATGGTGAGCGAGAAAGGTCTGATACACGCTATACCCGAGCTGGAGGGAACTATTAAAGGGGTGGATTTGTCTCATGAGGCTGCGGTGGGTAAAATTGCTAAGGATGAAATAGAATACCTTATGGCTCGAGGACTGAATGAAGGCGAAGCGCAAGCAGCCATTATAAGGGGATTCATGGACACGTCTATAATGGGGCTGCCTCCTGAACTTCAAAAAGAGATAGACGTTGCCATATCTGCTTGTGAAAGAGAAGTGTTCTAAATGATTGTATTTGAGACAACGGTATCAGATGTGATACAGAGAACCCGCGATGTAAAAAGTTTTAGGTTTGGAATAAAAGAGGGTGTAGATTTTAAACCGGGACAATTCTTTTTTGTTACCATAAAGATTGGAGGAACAGAAAGGACAAAACATTTTTCTTTCTCAAACTCTCCTACGGAGAAAGGATATATGGAATTTACCAAGAGAATAACTGACAGCGATTTTTCAAAAGCCCTGGATAGTTTAAAGATTGGTGATTGGGCAAAATTAAAGATGCCTTATGGCTCTTTTACATTTGAAGGTGAATATAAAAAGATAGTCTTTCTTTCAGGGGGCATAGGAATAACTCCTATACGGAGCATATGTAAGTTTGCAACAGACAGGGGATTGCCGGCAGACATGGTATTACTTTATGGCAACGATAAAGAGGAAGATATAATATTCAAGCAGGATTTAGACGAAGCGGAGTCTGTCAACAAGAACATGCGTGTGGTTTATACTTTGACCTCCCCTGATATAGATAAACAAGTCTGGCAGGGCAGAACCGGGTATATAGATGAGAAGATGATAAAGGAAGAAATTCAGGATTTTAACGAGAGAGTTTTCTATATCTGCGGACCTCCAAGGATGGTAGAAAGTTTAATAAATATTTTGAAAAATAAATTGAGCGTGGAAGGAGACAATATCAAGATAGAAAATTTTGTGGGGTATTAAGGAGGTGGGACATGGCGGTAGAAAAAATTGGGGAAAAATATAGATGCAATGTCTGCGGCAACGAAGTTACCGTAACAAAAGTAGGTGGCGGTGAACTGGTTTGTTGCGGGCAACCTATGGAAAAAATAGATGTAGTATTATAATGGGAAGTTATCAGTGGTGAGTAGACAGTATGTTTTTTCTGAATGCTGACCACTGTATTTTAGCGCCCGTAGCTCAGTGGATAGAGCGGCGGCCTCCGGAGCCGAAGGCCAGAGGTTCGAATCCTCCCGGGCGCGCCAGGATGAAATTCCATACCCCTATTTTTTGGGGTTCTATTTCAAAGGTAGGGAAGCTATATTGAATCTGTGTTGTTTAGTTTTGTGCCGGAAGTTCGAGCCTCACCCGGGGAGGGGTGGGGTTGATGTATCAAATCTTTCCGTAACCGATATAAAATCAACACCATATTTATCAAATAACTCTATAAGCTGATAGAAATCCTTAGGCGAGCGAGTCAATCGATCAATCTTATAAGATATAACAAGATTGATTTTGCCTTGCTTTATATCTTGGAGCATTTCGCTTAAAGCTGGTCGGTTAATATTAGCACCAGTAAACCCGACATCAGAATAGACTTTAAAAATCTCCATATTCTCTTGGCTCTGAATGAAGGATTTTATTTTCGCTTCCTGCGCTTCACACGAATTAAACTCTACTTCTGCCTGATTGTCCGTACTTACCCTCGTATAAACAGCACAATCCATTTTATCCCCTCCACAATTGCACAAATAATCGCCATAACTGCAAAGATAACCATACCTGCCACAAAATGGCGGCAATAATACCTGAAATATGGTTCCATTTTATTTCCTTGATTTTGTCTTAAAGTAGAGTTAAAATAGCCCTACAATATGGGGTATTGTTGTATAGTATCCGGGTATAGCGTATCACGGTACTACCAAGGAGTCAAGCGAAATATGCATCTAAAAAACTTACCCAAAATCAGAAAACAAAAAGGTTGGTCCCAGGAAAAGCTTGCTCAAGAAGCAGGTATTTCTTATAATACCCTTATTAAGATAGAGAGAAATGGAATTGAAAATCCCAAAATTGAAACGGTTATTAAAATAGCTAATGCACTGGACATTACTATAGATGAATTAGTTGGCAGGAAACAATACAGGAGAAAAAAATGGCTTGGCAAGAGTCTTATCGTTATTGGCCTCACTTCCCTCAACATATAGATTACCCTGCATTCAAGGTAAATCAACAATGCTTCATACGTAAAGTTCATAAATGTGGAAAAATATTCGGTGCTTCAAAATCATGTTTTATTGCTTGTCCTGATGATGTCGAGCTAGAACCTATTTTAGAATTGATGTCTGAAAAGCTTACAAAAGTTGGAACCGAGCCGATTATTGCCATCAGGGAGAGAGCATACGGGCAGGATATATTTTGTACTAAAATATGTGGGAAAATAATCGAAGCGAAATTTTGTATAGTTATTTTAGATGATTTGATAGTTGATAAAAGAAACATTCCCAATCCTAACGTATATTATGAATATGGATTAATGACAGCACTAAAAAAACACATAATACCTTTACAGAAGGAAAAGTTGAAGTTAGCATTTAACATTCAAAGTTATGATACTGTAAAATATAACTCTGGCAACATTGCCGCTGAACTGGACAGAGCCATAAAAGAAGCAATAAAAATCACTGAAGCTGAAGATAAAACTATCCAGAAAATCTCCATGCCTGAAAAAACAATATTGCGAAATTTGGAATTAGGGGGGGTTCGAGCCCAAGGGCGATAATTGGTTTTTATCGGATGTAATTGAGGATACAGAATTTAAAGGATTTGGACATCCCCAGCAAGAATTCTATTTATATCTAGGTAAAATTGAAAACAAAGACGAGCTTCAGAACTATCTTGAGGATTTAGATGTAGTGTTATACAGAACGGAGAAAAAAGTTGCAGAATTATACGATAATGTTGAAACGATGCATAATGAAAAAAAGGGAATAGAATCGGAGAAAAAGGAGATTAAAGCTAAAAGAAAAACTATGCCAATGTATTCACTGTGGCGGCATTCTGGTGATATAGATTCTAAAATAAAAGGAACAGAAGAAAAACTAGCCTTTATGAAAACGATGTATGTAGGGTTTGTAATTAAGTCGGATATTGAAATTTCAGACTTTTTGAAAGAAGCAAAAGCAACTATAAAAAAATACGATAGATACAAACTTACCTATAACAAGAATGGAGAAATAAAATTTGGAAAATTAAAAATTTCGCTTTCTCCACATAGCACATAATATGTATTTAGGGGACAGCATCAAGCAAACCCTCCAGCACTTTAGAAAAATCCTTCCCGGAAAAAAAGGAATTGAAAGGAATCTTTGGGTGAAAAAATTCATCAAAAATATTATTTACTCAAAAGATTTTATTGAGGTAAGTCTTTATTATAAGGGTAGTTGTGACGAAAAAGATTATACAGAAACGCCCAGCGGCCGGGTGCGGGCGACCGCTGGGCAAAATTCGAATTTGCCCAAAAGAAAAAGGAGAAATTCAGTTGTTAATGACCAAATTTCTCCTTCCTCAGCGTTCAAATTGGCTCCGGATTCGGAATCTCAACGAACCATCCCAATAATTTTACCCAATACGATCCATAACTGCAAGAAAAAGAATTTACAGAAAAAAAATAATTCATAGGCACCGCCCGCTGGGCCGTTTGCTTCGTGCCTATGCAGG
>JAUWGW010000001.1 GCA_030606215.1 bacterium | reverse complement strand
AACAGGGCTGAAGGTTTTTTACTGCCCAAGCAAAATGCCGGCTGTCAGTAAACAAGCACCTTCAAACTGGTCGTATACTTACGGCTTAAGAATGTTAGTCCCTGGTTACTTTACTTATCATATCCGTTTATCTTCTCTCGCGAGCCCAAGCGAATATTTTCTACTGGTAGATAGTATCCATACAATTGTGCCACGTCAATGCTATTATGTAGATAATGCAAAAGATGTAAACACCAGATATGTTCATCTTCGGCATTTTGGCAAGGCCAACACTTTGTTTGCTATGGGCATGTAGAACCAATGGATGCATCGTATTTTTCTGGTAAAGCCCCTTGTACAGAATAACATTGGGATTGTAGAAAAAAAGAGTTGCCTGTTCGTAAAAAGCCATGGTTCAAGAAAGATCGAAAGTGAAAGGTGATCGCAAATTGCCAAAGGGTTTTATATTTAATGATTATGATAGGCTTCGACATTTAGTTTGCAAATATACAATGGTTTTACAAGATTATTTTTTATAGAGAGAAATTATGTTCAATATGCAAGTGAAAAATGTTAGAGATGGAAAGCATAAAATATCGGTCGTAACTACTGGAGCAAAATTTGTATTTAATAAGGATACTAATAAAGGAGAAATATTATGTTATCAGAATTTAGGGAAACAACGGCTTTTGGCCAAAGTTACGGTTTCTCTCTCCTTTAAGGATTTAATATTAGAAGAAAAAAATGATGAAAGGGTAATCCTTCATCAATCTTCTCCTACCGCTGCATTTCTGAAGATACGAATAAATGGAGATTCGCTACTTGTTTTTTATTCCAATAACCTAATAAAGAGTCTTACCTGTTCAGGAAATTTCAGACCTGAGTACAACGCTGCTGAGGGAGGTAATTTTCTACTCATAGACCAGGCAGGGGGGATAGGATTATATCCTAATCTAATTTCCTGGCCAGATAAAATTATTTCCAATTTCTCAGGAGATAGTTGGAATATTACCTATCCTTTTAATTTTCAAAGAGAGATAATAATTTCCGTATTTCCTCCAAAACCTTTTAATCATAAACAAGCATTTGAGAGCAATATTGTCCACGATATCAGTTATCATTCGCCATATCCAAGTAATGAGAAGATCAAGGAATGGAGTAAGTATGGGAAGATATTAGCATTGTTTTATGCTATCTGGAAAGGTAAGTTTGCTAAAAGAGGAATAGATTTTGATATCGGCAAGAAAGAAGAAAGGTATCTTAATACCAACTGGAGTAGCTATCATCATATTCCTGTAGATGAGAAAAAATTGCTTCGGGTAGTAAACACTGCTCACAAATTTAAAATGAAAGTAATTCCTTATATGAGTCCTTTTTATTCTCTGGCTGAGGGAGGTGAATTTCAGGGAGAAATAAAAAGGGTTCTTGAGAAATATGAATTTGATGGGGTCTATTTTGATGAGTTATTAGTCGGCAACAATATAGAAAAAGCTTATAAAACAGTACGCAATACAAGAAAGTTATTAGGGGATAAGATTCTGTATATACACTCTACTGGAACTAACAGATATTTGTACTGTCCATTTATTGATGCCTATGCAGATTATATACTTAGAGGTGAACATTTCTACCCGTTTGACGAAAGATATTTGAGGTATGTTATCTCAGGGTATAATATAAGCAATTCTATTGGGAACATTTGCAGTTATGATTTCCCATTATCATTTCAGAAAAAACTTATTGACCATTGCCTCCTGGCTAATGTGCAAATTCCTTATTGGGTTCCTCCTGCCTCTGTCTCAAGAGAGTATCAAAATTGGAGTCCCTCTGTGGCAAGAGAATATCAAAAAATGATGGAGGAAGAATACTATCCTAAGTTAAGAAAACTCAACTCAGGAGAAAAGATGAGCGTCGTCGAGTTAAAACCTTTAATGAACCAGGACAGTACAACTACTGATAAAATTGAGGGCATTAATTGCTAAAATTTTGACGATGTCAATTTTAAAACAAACTATTAAGGAAAAGGTTCTAGCAGTAGTTGAAGCTAATCAACCGGTTACCGCTGGAAAAGTAGCAGCTCTGTTAAAATCGCAATTTGGATTGGAGATAACTACAGAGGAGATTTCTGTTTATCTTTCTAAAATGCGGACAGATTTTTCCAAAAGGATTGCTCGCTCTGCTAATCGATACAGTGTAGTGGATCTCGGTGGAGAATTTCAAGGAGGATGATGATTAGAAAAGGCATAAGCACGTGGGCGTTTTTAGGGAGGGAGGTGTCTTTGGAAGAACAGTTCAAGAAGGCAAAGGAAAAATTTATGATTGCCCATGTCATACGTTTCTGGCCAGAATATGTCTATTTAAAAGAGTTGGTTAAACGAAAAGAGCTGGGAAGGCTCAAGTCAATCACTCTAACTCGCCTTGCTTCAAGACCTATCTGGAGCTGGGATCATGTCTTTTCTACTTTTTATTATAAAAGTGGGACCATAGCCTATCTTGAAGCTGGCTGGGATATGTCTGAAAATTATCCATTTACCATGGCGTTTACAGCCAATTTTGATAAAGGAACTGTTGAATACAATAGCCGCCACAATATTTTTAATATTTATAAAAAAGGTGGTGAAATAGAGTCACCCAGACTTGCAAATGAGATTACAGCAGAAGGAAGTACTGGGAATATAGCCAGTTTAGGTGGTTTTATAAAAGAAATAGAATATTTTTTAAATCTATGTTCTGGTAAAAAGGTTTCAAAGGTAATTACTCCTGAGGATGCAGTTATGAGCCTAAAATTCATCCAGGAAGAATTAAAGGATGCGAGAAAGAAAGTAAACAAAAATTAATAAAATAAAATTAGATTTGATGAATTCAATTTAACAATTACAGTTTGGCATTATCTCCCATGGACAAGCAAATTTTAAATAACACACTGGAATACAGTATGTTTGAAAATTTGTTAAAGTAATGTTCACAATACTAATTTCAGGAGAGGATATCTGGAATACGGATAGGAATAAAGGTGAGCATTTCTGCCCGTTTGACGAAAAATATTTGAGGTATGTTATCTTAGGCATAATATAAGCAATTCTATTGGTAACATTTGCGCGGTTATGACTACCAATTAATAGGGGTGATAGTTATGAGGAAAATATTAGTGCTTTCTGGGCATCTGGATGATTCCGTAATTGCTGTAGGAGGAATCATTCGTAAATTTGTAAATTTTGGCTGTAAGGTATCTGTTGTCTGTTTTGGTAGTGGAGATGAGGCTTTTGCTGAAATGGGACAGCGAGAGAATGTCGTAGAAAAATTTAAGGAAGAAGCAGTTGAGGCGCATAAGGTGCTTGGAGTTGAGGACTTTCAGTGTCTGGATCTGCCGGATTTTGCTGTTCAAGAAAATCGTGAGACCTATCGTCATTCTATTGAGGCAATTCGTCGAACCAAACCAGATATCATTTTTGGGCATTACTGGGCAGAGTACTTTCAGCATCGTGCCATGGCCCGTCTCGCATGTGATGCGTGGTGGCAGGCTGGATGGAATTGTAGTGTAGATTTGGGTAGTCCATGGGTTGCAAGGGCGTTATATCATTTTGAGGTTCTACATGATTTGCCAGAACCAACACATATTGTTGATATAACCGATACCTTTGAGGCAAAGATTGAATCCTGGAAAAAATTTAAAACATCAGAAGAGTTTCTTGACAAAATGACAGACCAGCTGGAAGCCCGCGCCCGTTATCATGGCAGTAAGATCGGTGTAAAATATGCAGAAGCATTGAAGTGCTCATATTTTATTCCAAAGACCGTTTTTAATTTAATAAAGGACTTATAATTGTGAATGAAAATAATATCACATCATTTGATGCAGCCAATTCTCAGACATTCGGCGATATATTGAATGTAAAAAAAGCTAAACATCCAATAAAAGTAGGCCTTCTTGGCTGTGGGTACTTCGAGTATTGGCGTATGTATCCGTCTCTTAAGAAAAAAGTCGAAGATGATCTTCAAAAGGTTTATAAACGTCTTTGCAAAGATTTTGAAGTTGTATATCCTTGTATGGTCGACACATTGGATAAGGCAGAGAAAGCAGGGAATGCTTTCTCAGATGCAAATGTAGAGGTGATCATCGTTGTTGAAGGCACTTACCTGCCTGATTTTATCACCCTGCATGCTATTGAATACGTCAGTAATGCGTCAATAATACTTTTCAATACTCAAACAGGGTCTAATGTCTCACCTGATGATGATTATGAGGCAACCATGCGAAACAGCGCCTTTATTGGGATATCACAGCTTACAGGAACATTTAGAAAAATTAACAGAAATTATGAGGTAGTTGTAGATGAGCTCGACAATGAATCTGCGTATCTCAAAATCAGAGGACTGATTCGCGTACATCAGATTACCAGATATCTTAAATCCTATGCTATTGGCATTATAGGACATGTGTTCAGAGGTATGTATGATCTTGAATATGATAGAACAAAAATCAAAGGGTTTCTGGGCCCTGAAGTTATAACAATTCAGATTGACCACCTGATTATAATTTGGAAGGATATTCCAGACGAGGAAGTTGAAAAAACAGCAGAAGAGCTGATGAATCGTTTTGCTGTCAAACATGTGACTATGGATGATGCCAGAAGATCCTGCCGATTGGGACTGGCAATGAAAAGACTTGCTCAAAGATACCATCTTGATGCACTCTGTTTTTTGGGTCAGCACTATATTGAAAAAATGACAGGGGCACCGGCACGAATGGGGGCATCCATGCTGATAGAGGATGACCGTTTTATGGTTACATGCGAAGGTGATATTGGTGGATTGATTATGATGCAGATAATGTATGAGCTTACTGGCAATGTGCCTCTCCAGGCTGAATGGGGCCAGTTTGATATCAAGAACAATGCATTGTTTCTCTTAGGACATGGCATTGCAAGTCCAGAACTTGCCGCTGATAGAAAGTTAGTAACACTTACCCGGTCACCTGAAGAGTGGGGATTTAAAGGGAAGGGGATAAACTATCAAATGATTATAAAGCCTGGGCCTGTCACAATGGGGCATTTCCTTAATACTGCCAATGGTTGGCGTATGTTTATATCAGAAGGTGAATCAATTCCTTTTTCCTGTCTTCCGTGTGATGAGATCCACGCCATGGTTCAGGTAGCAACACCGATTAAGGAATACGTGACCAATGTCCTGAAAAATGGGGTTGCTCACCACCTGATTCTTGTGCACGGCCATATTGTAGATGAGTTAGCTTCAGTTGCCGATTGTATGGGGATTGACAAAATTATATTAAAATAGGTTAATATGAGCAAAAAATCTTTAAGTGACAGAAATGTAAGAAATCCATCGCCACAGCAAATAAGAGTCGGCACAGAAGGGTTTAAACTTAAACAAAAACTGAGGATATTAGTTGAGCGCAGAAATAGCAATAATGATGTGATTGAAAGGTTCGCTTAACCGTGATCTATAATTTTGCCAATTTTGGTGTTCGTGTAAGAGAAATAGAGGTGTATGGAAAATTAAAAAATGAAGTTGAGAGAAAAAAATAACCACTTGAAAAACACTGGGTTTGAAATAGATACCAATCAGGATAGGTTGCCTGATATTTCACAAAATCATTCCTTATGATTTAGGAGAGAAATTATGTTTGATATGCAAGTGAAAGATGCTAAGGATGAATACAGAGATTAATCTTTTAAAAAAATATTGGCAAAAACCTTCCCCAAATATAGAAAAATTTAAGAAGGTGGTTCGGCGAGAGAATATTGGCTATCTACCCTTTGTAGAACTGGGAGTAGATGAAGAAGTAATGAAATTTGTTACGGAAAGATATTTTGGTAGAAAGTGGGTTGAACCTGGTAGCAATATAGAGTCTGAAAAGCTGTACTGGGAAAATGTCATTCATTTTTACTACAAGATGGGCTATGATTATGTGATGGTATGGAAATTTATGGAATTTCCCAAATCAATGCGTAAGGGAGAGGATACTGCTTCACTTTCTCGGGTTCAACGAGATTGGACAGTCAACAAAGGTATAATTTCTTCCTGGGAAGATTTTGAAAGATATCCCTGGCCAGAGGTAAAAGAATCCTTCTTCTGGTTCTATAAGTTTGTCTCTCAGAATCTCCCTGAAGGCATGGGAATTATAGATTGTCCATTAGGGGGAGGGGTTTTAGATTATGCTATGAATATATTGGTAGGATATGAGACTTTGTGTTATCTTCTTTACGATGACCCAAAACTGGTAGAAGCGATCTTTGAAAAGATAGGGAAAATACTTTTAGATTCCTATAAAATGGTGATTGGTTTGGATAAATTGGCAGGCTTTATACAAGGAGATGATATGGGATTTAAGACCGCTACTCTTGTTTCTCCTGAAGTTTTAAGGAAATATGTTCTTCCCTGGCATAAAAAATTTGCTCAACTTGCCCATGATAATGGTCTTTTCTTTATTATTCATAATTGTGGATATTGTGAGTCAATTATGGATGATTTAATCGAGGATGTAAGCATAGATGGAAAGCATTCATTTGAAGATACCATCATGCCTGTAACTGACTTTAAAAAAAAGTATGGGGAAAGAATTGCTGTGGTAGGAGGGGTAGATATGAATAAGTTATCCTCATTGACAGGAAAAAAACTGCAAAGATATATTCAGGGAATTATTAAGAAATGCGATTCTACAGGTGGTTATCTTTTAGGATCGGGAAATACAATAGCAAATTATGTCCCGGTTGAAAATTATTTTTTAATGCTTGAGGAAGGATTAAGGCAACGTAATAAGAACTAAAATTGTTAGATGAGCTATAAAATTTAATAAACTGGAAAGATGTCTATCCTCACAGAAAGCGAAAAAATTTAGAGAAGGGATGGGATTATGATTAATAGTCCGAAAAAAGAATTCTTTGAACGTATTGCACATATTCAACACGCGTTTGAAAATCTGGGGCTTGAGGGTATGATGGTGTATGGAGATGAATACCGTAAAGAAAACCTGCGGTATGTCTCTAATTTTTGGCCTATTTTCGAACGAGGAGCCTGTTTTATTCCCAGAAAAGGGAAGCCGATTCTGGCGGGTGCTCCTGAAGGGGAAAAATACGCCCGAGAGATGTGTGTTTGGGATGATGTCCGTAACATCAAGGAATTTGCCTGTGTTTCTGTGCCTGATGAAATAGACTACCCCCTTGCCACATTTTCTTCATTAAAGGAAATTCTTGAAGAAACGCTAGGCGGTGGTAAAAAGTTAGGTATTGTTGGTTTATGGGATATGCCTGCACCAATTTTAGAACGTATTAAAAATGCGATTAATAAATTAGAAATAATAGACAGCGCTTCAATTATCAATGATCTGCGTCTTATCAAAAGTGAGGCAGAGATAGCGTGTTTGAAGGAAGCAGGTCGCATAGCCTGTATAGGATACAAAAAACTTATTGAAAGCGCGGTCCCTGGCAACACAGAACTCATGGCAGCAGGTGCTGCTGAAGGCGCAGCCAGGATGTCAGGTGCTGAAGATATCACATTTATGGTTTTGGGCAGTGGCCTTCGCACCCAGACCATCATAGGTAGAGCCACAGAAAAGGTAATAGAAAACGGCGATATGATCATGGCATCAATGGCTGTTCAGTATCAGGGATATGTTTCCACAGTAGAATTTCCTTTTGTTGCTGGGAGTGCTTCAGATGGACAGAAACGGTTTTTGAGCGCATTATTTGAGGCTGTCAATGTTCAGCTTAAATATCTCAAAAATGGTGTAATTGCAAAAGATATGGTTCTTGCTGTTAAGGGAGTATTTAGAAAACACAAGTTATCAGAATATGATGTATATCCTCCCATGCACGGCATTGGATTGGCAGAAGCAGAATCCCCTTATCCTGATGAAAATTCTGATTATCCTTTGCGCTCAGGCATGTGTGTCAATTCAGATATCAGTTTATTTGGACATCCAGATGGTTCCAACCGGATAGAAGAAGGCTTTGTAATTGGTGATAATGACCCTCTATCTCTTACACCACTTATTCGCAAATTATGTGAAGAGAAAGGAGGCTTTTAGTATTTTTGGTAGATACCATTAGAGGGATTAATGGAGCTTCATTGGAAGATCCTAAAGCGTATACAAAAATTACATAAGATAAAATTTTATGAGGACCTGCAAAAGTTTGATGTTAATATATATCGTGGGGCTGAAATAAAATGGCAAAAAAAATGAACGCTATTCACTGAATATTTACTAGAATTATCATGAAGCGTGTGTAAGGAGGTAATAGTTTAGTTTGCGGAAGTGAAGACGGAGATACCGATGGCAGTAGGTTGTAAAAAGCAAGTGGAAGCAGGTATTTTAGCTTGGGTAAATAGAGCCAATCACGGAGCTCGTGGTTGTGGCAGGCCAAATCTCTGGATGAGCTCAGGACAAAAGCCTTTGGTTAATAAGCTTTGTAGAATTTCTATTGGGTTAAGCCCCTTACGTTTAGCTGTTTGTAAGATAGTAGCCATGAAGGATACGTTCTTTTTACCCTGGTCCGAGCGATTGCCAAAGGTAATTTTTCTGAATAAAACCCAGTTCTGTAAACTCTGCTCGCTTACATTATTCGTAGGGAAAGTTTTTTCAGGGTGGATTAAAAAAGTGAAGATTTCATCCTTGTGCTTGAATAATCTTTTACGCAGGGTTTCAGTCCTGGGATGTGGGATAGGGTTTTGCCATAGGTCTTTAAATCGAGAGAATATATCCTTTTTACGTATGTCCCATTCTTCTAAACCCTTAAGTTTAGAAAATTGGCTATGCAGGAGTATAGCATCTTGAATAAGCTTTTTAAGGTCATGACAAAAAGAAAGAACAATAACGTTTTCAGGGAAGCTTTCCTCAAGATCCTCAATATCTCTGAGAAGGTGGGCATTACATTTTTGTTTGGCAAAGGACTTAATAGAATTATAGGCAGAGTAAAAATCAGAGCCAAGGATGCCTTTATAATTTTCTCCAAGATGTTCTTTAACTACATCACCGGATCGATGTTCATCGATATGATAGTAGGCAGCTTGCGCGGTTATAAAAGTCCAGAGCCAGTCACCTTTCCATCCAGTTTCATCTACATTAACGGAGTCGGAGTATGGTAACATCTTTTTTATGGTTTCGTAAAGAGGCAGGCCTTTCTGAAAGGTTTTGTTATCGAATCCAACAAAGGCTGCAGGAGATAATTTTAATCCAAAGGCCTGGAAGATTCGTTGGACATCATCATAGGAGACTTTGATTTGGTAACGGAGGTAAGAAGCAAAGTTTTAATTGCTAAAGAAAATGGTGGTTATATATTTCATTCTGACCATTCTGTTCCGCCATCTGTAAGTTTAGAAAATTATGAGTATGTACTTGATTTGGTAAAAAGATATGGGAAGTATTGAAAAGGAACAAAAAGAAGTTTTGGATATTATCAAAAGAAGCGAAAGTGAAGCAAGAAGATTCCTTCAGAAGATGATATCATTTGATAGCCAGATAATAGAGCAAGGTGTTAAAGGCAAAGAAGGCAATATTCAAAGATGGCTGGCTAAAGAATTGAAAACCATGGGGTGCCAGGTGGATATTTTTGAACCAGATAATAAAAAATTAAAGAAATACAGTGACTTTAATCCTGGGCATGATTATACAGATCAGCCCAATGTAGTGGGTATCCTCAAAGGAAAAGAAAAAGGCCGTTCCCTTATCCTGAATGGCCATGTAGATACTGTTTCTCCTGGAGATATAACTACGTGGAAACATAATCCTTGGAGTGGTATAATAGAAAAAGGGAAGATATTCGGCCGTGGTGTTTGTGATATGAAGGCTGGAGTAGCTGCCATGATAATGGCTGGTTTAGATAAATTGGAAAAAGAATGGTTAGCCTTCAAACACCATCCATTGCTCCCATCACCAACTATTATGTTTGGTGAGATTAAAGGTGGAATAGGAGCTTCAATTATCCCTGACGCTTGCGAATTAAAGGTTGAAATTGACTATCTTCCCGGCGAGAAAAAAGAAGATGTCCAGAGAGAGGTAGAGGATAATATATTAAATATTTCAAAGGCTGACCCCTGGCTTAAGAAACATCCACCAGAGATTAACTGGTTATTAAATACATCTCCCTATGAGACACGAAAAGACCATTCTATTGTAAAGATAATAAAGAAGGTAGCATCTAAATTCATAGATAACCCAGAAATTTCTGGGTTACCGTCCGGAGCAGATGCAAGAATTCTGAATAATATTGGAGGTATTCCAACAGTAATTTTCGGCTCAGGCAATTTAAGGAAAGCACATAGCATTGATGAATATGTAAGTATCGGTGAGTATTTAAAAGCGATTAAGGTATTGGCCTTGATTATGATAGGATGGAGCATGTAAAGGTAATAATGTCTCGACAGAAAATAGGTTATTTTGTTGGAATAGTTTTGTTATTTTTATCTTTTTTGTTTAATGGATGTAGTAAAAAAGAGGCAAAAGAGGCCAAGAAAATTAGCCTTGTCTGGTCAGGTTATGAATATCCAGAATTCAACAGAATAAGGATTGAACAGACTAAAAGATTTGAGGAATTACATCCAGAGATGTCTGTAAGATATAATCCTATTTCCGGCGGTAGTAATTATACAGCCAAGATATTAAGCTTAGCTGTTGGAGGTATCCTTCCAGATATATTTTTTGTTCCAGTTGGCTCTGAACTGGACTTTGCCCGAAGAGGCATTCTTCTTGATTTAACCCCTTATATAGAGAAAGACAAGGAATATTTTGGCCAGATTCCTTCTTATTTAATAAACTTTATGAGATATAGAGAAGGCATTTATAGCATGCCAGGGAATTTAGGAGTACATTGTCTATTTTATAATAAAAAGTTATTTGATGCGGAAGGTATTCCCTATCCAGATGAGAACTGGACCTGGAATGGTTTTTTGGAAGCGGCAATAAAACTTACAAAGAGAGATTCCAGAGGAGTTGCTTATCAGTTTGGAACAGTTCTACCTATCCGGGTTACTCTTATTTATTCCTTTGGCGGAGAGATATGGAATAAGGATAGAACAAAATCCATATTTAATTCTCCAAACAATATAAAAGCTCTTACCTTTTATCAAGAGCTCTACAGGAAGTACAAGGTTGCCCCTTCTCCTTTAAAGGCAAAAGTGGAAGGAGGAGGAGATATCCCTGGTTTCCTTATGGGAAGAGTGGCAATGTTTGAAGGAATAACAGCAGACCGTCAAAGATTAAGATTTGCTGATAAAGAAAAAGTTGATTGGGGTTTTGTTCCTATCCCTAAAGTCGAAGGCATAAATAAAGGACCTTTTATGAGGTATTTAAGGATAGGGGTCTCTAATAAGACAAAACATCCTGATGCAGCAGTAGAGCTTCTAAAATTTATTGTAGGGCCGGAGGCAATAAAAGATTGGATAAGGGTAGGAGACTCTATTCCAGTGAGGCAGAAGGGCTTAGAGATGGAGTATTTCTTAAAGGAATATCCAGAAAAAGAGGAGGTTAAAGAAACGATCTTTGAGATTCTAAATAGACCTAATCCTGTCTCATATTATAACTTCTATGGGAACCCAAATGTCCCTATGGAGCTTGTCAATAAAATAATGATAATGAATTATGACCTTTTCGCTCTTGGCAAATATACTCCGAAAGAATTTGCTAAAAAGATGGAAGATGACTTAAATAAATTATTAGAAAAAGAGATGAGGGAATGAAAGAGCAATTTCATATAATATCTCATACTCACTGGGATAGAGAGTGGCATTTTACCTACCAGCAATTCAGAATAAGATTGGTCAATCTTATTGTGGACTATCTTAATCCAGAGAATGTAGTGATTTTAGGAGAAAGATAGAAATGGATAGTCGGGAAAAATTTCTAAAGATAGCCAAGTCGGAATTAAAAGGTGAATTGTTTTTACCTTATAATCTCAATTATGACTGGTTTATGGAAGAAACCTTAGATAGGTGGAAGGAAGAAGGAATGCCGGAAGATGTTAACCTTTTAAGTTTCTTTGGATTTGACCACATAGAGCTTATTTCTGGCAACCCCTATAGTTTAGTCCCTCCTTTTGAAGAAGAAATAATTTCTGAGGACAAAGATACCAAAATTATCCGCGATGAATTGGGCATTACTAAGAGAGTATTTAAAAAGTATGAGAATTCAAAGATGCCCCAGTGGTTAGATTTTCCGATCAAATCCAAAGAAGATTTTGAAGAGTTCAAGAGAAGGTTAGATCCTCATTCTCCATCTCGCTATCCTGCCAATTGGGAGGATTTGAAAAAGATACGGGAGAAGAGAGATTATCCTTTAGGGATTGCTTCCGGTAGTTTCTATGGCCATACTCTACAAAGATGGGTAGGAACGGAAAACTTATGTATGCTTCTTTATGATGACCCTAACTTTGTTCATGAAATGCTGGAGTATTTAGAGTATTTTTTTTTAGAACTGATAAAAAAACCTGTTCGAGAGGTGGTTTTGGATTTTGCTTCCTTTGGCGAGGATATAGCCTATAAGGGGCGTTCATTTATATCTCCTGAGATGTTCAAAGAATTTATTCAGCCTCACTATGTTAAAATTTGTGAATTTTTAAGAGAAAATGGAATAGAAATAATTTTTGTAGACAGCGATGGATATCTGGATGAACTAATTCCTTTGTGGATGGAGGTAGGGATAAATGGATTTTCTCCTCTGGAGGTTGCTGCTGGGATGGATGCAAAGAGCTTGAAGAAAAAGTATGGAAAAGACATAGTCCTTGCCGGCAATGTTGATAAACGCGCTTTGATTAAGGGTAAGAGTGAAATAGATAAAGAGGTTCAAAAAGTGAAGGAGTTGTTATTTTCAGGTGGATACTTCCCTGCAGTAGACCATTCTGTTCCACCTGATGTTCCTTATGAAAACTTTAGGTATTTTCTGGAAAGTTTAAAATTGGGAGGAAACTAGTATGCAGAAAGTAAAAATTGGTATTTTGGGTTGTGGGAGGCATGCTTGGATGGGACATTTCCCATGGTATAACAGGAGTAAAAAAGTAGAAATTGTAGCAGTTTATTCTAGAACGGAGACTCATGCTAGGAAAGCAGCCAAGAGATAGAAGGCAAAAGCCTATTATACAGATTATAAAAAAGCGCTAGAGCGAGATGATATTGATGCGGTGAGTATTACTACACCTGTGTGGTTACATAGAGAGATGGTCACAACTGCAGCTAAGGCAGGTAAACATATCCTCTGTGAAAAGCCGATGGCTTTATCTTCTAAAGAAGCTAAGGAAATGATAACGGCTGTTCAGAAGGCTGGTGTTATTCTAATGCTGGGATTCTGCCATTGATTTTATCGACCAAATATAAAAATAAAGAATTTGATAGAGAACTTCAATCAGCAGTAGCAATTGCCCAACTTAAAAAGATTGATAAATTTAATAGAGAAAGAAAAAGATTTGTCAATCTTATTGAGAAAACTCTGAAAGACATTCCAGCAATCTCATTGGCTTATGTGCCTGAAGGAGCCGAGCCAAATTATTGGCTTTATCCAATGAGGTATAATGAAGAAAAGGCAAAATTTTCAAAAAAGGAATTTTGAGATGTTGCCGAAAGAATAATCTAAATATAGGCTTTGCCGATGGAGGTTATATCCCAAGGCCAAATTATTTGGAGCCAGTCTTCAAAGATAAAGCTACTTATAAGTATAGCTGCCCCTTTGATTGTAAATGGTATCCTGAGAAAATAGAGTATAGAGAAGGTTTATGTCCGGTGCTTGAAGAAGCGATGAAGACGCTTTTAATAATAGATATTCATCATTCCATGTCATTTCAAGAAATAAAAAAGACAGTGGAAGGAATAAAGAAGATTCTTTCTTAAGGAAAAAACCCATGAAGATAATTGATGCCAATACTTTTTTTGGTTTTTGGCCAAAAAGAAAGGTAGATGTATCTCTCAAAAAATTGCTGGAGATTATGGAAAAGCACAAAGTAGATAAATCCATATCTTTATCCCTTAAGGGTATCTTTTATGATCATGAAGAAGGGAATGAGGAAACTTTAAGGATGGCCAAAAAGTATTCTCAGATAATTCCAGCCGCTACCATAGATTTAAGAAAATACTTTGGAAAGGGAGAGATAGTGAAGAAGATTTTAGAACAAGGATTCAAGGTTCTCAAACTTTTCCCTAACTTACAGGGTTGGCCAATAAGTTATGCCCCCTTTTATAGATTGTTGGAGGAAACAGAGAAGTTCAAAATCCCTCTGATGATTACTATAGTTGTTAAACCTTTTGGTTTTCATCACTTAGGCATGATTACTGAGATTTCTAAAACAACCAAAGGTCTTAAAATTCCGGTAATATTAACTTCCTTTGATAATTTCTATTACCCAGAAGTGCTAGTAGTAATGAAGGAAAATTCTAATATTTATGTTGAAACCTCACTTTTTAATACTCCAGATAGTTTTGAAATATTCATTACTGAAGTAGGAGAAGAAAAAATAATTTTTGGTTCAAATTCGCCTTTAAACTACCTTGCTACTCCTCTTATTTGCTTGAAGAACGCAGACATCTCTAAAAAACAGAAAGAGAAGATCCTAAGTAAAAACATAACAAGTTTACTAAAGAAAAACCTATGAAGATAATTGATGTTCATGCTCATTATGGGAAGTGGTTTATTCCTACTAATAAAAATTCCATAAAAGATACCTTAGAGATAATGAGGAAAAATAACATTGAAAGGGCTATTCTTTCTTCTTCTTTAGCAATTATTTATAATTTTGTGGAAGGAAACAGAGAATTATCTAAGGTGATAGAAGGATATAAAAATCTCTTTGGATATATATTTCTTAATCCTAATTATATCCAACTTAGCTTAAAGGAGATGAACAAATACCTTAGTAGAGAAAATTTTGTGGGATTAAAACTCTATAGCAATGGGTACATCAATCAGCCTCTAAATTGTGAAGGTCATAGAAGATTCTTACAACTTTTGGCCGAAGATTACCCGGAAAAAGGTGTGATTCTCTTTCATTGCTGGTTTCAAAGTGTTTCCCAATTAATAGAATTAGCAAAGGAATTCCCCACCCTTAAATTTATTATGGGACATATGGGAGGGATAGAATGGAGAGAGGCGGTAGAAAAGGCTAAAGAAGTGAAGAATCTCTATTTGGAGATATGCTCAGGTTATCCTTTAAGAAACAAGATTGAGGATGCGGTAGAAGCAGTAGGAGTGCAAAGAGTGCTATTTGGAAGTGATATGACTCTTCTTGACCCTGGTTCCAGTTTAGGAATGGTTTTAGATGCTGAAATACCATCGGAAAAGAAAGAGAGAATATTATACAAAAATGCGAAGGAGTTATTCTTTAAATGAATTCTCGAGAAAGGGTTAAAAGAACTTTTAATTTTCGAATTCCAGATAGAGTAGGTATTTTTGATGCTCCATGGCCTGAGACAGTAAACCGCTGGCATAAAGAAGGTCTGCTTAAGGATGTCCATGTAAATGATAACTTTGGTTACGACATTGACGAATGTGTATTATTAGATACTTCCTTTCAATTGCCAGAAAAAATTATTCAAAAGGATGAAAAATATATCATTTATTCTGACCACTGCGGCGTTACTAATAAAGTTATCAGAAATCAAACAGGAGCACCATTAGTAATTGATTATCTAATCAAAACTAAAGAAGACTGGTTGAGATATAAACCTTTACTAAAACCTTCTAAAGAAAGAATAGAAGTTTGCCACTGGGGGGAATATGAACTTTTCAGTGAGAAAAACGTTGGATTACTTAAAGATCCTTGGCAGACCACTCTAGATAAATACAAAAAAGCCAGAGCCAGGAATAAATTCATGTTTTTTGTAGCCTCTGGACCTTTTGAAAACACCAGGAACTTCATTAATGCAGAGGAAGTTTACATTAAATTAATGGAAGAGCCTGAATTTATTGTTGATATCTTTGATACAATAACTGATTTGATTATAGTATCGTATGAGGAAATTAAAAGTGAAGGGATAGAGGTTGATGGTTTCCACTTTGCTGATGATATTGCTTACAAAAATGGAATGTTGTTTTCGCCAAAAACTTATAAAGAGTTACTGTTTCCTTACCATAAGAGGTTATGTGATTTCTTTAAATCTGAAGGATTACCCATAATGTTTCATACCGATGGTAAATTGGATGAAGCATTGCCTTTATTAATAAAAACTGGAATCACCTCTATTCAGCCCATAGAAGCAAAAGCCGGGAATGATGTGCGTAAGTTGAAAGAGATTTATGGAAAGGACATTGTGTTTGTTGGCAATATTGATGTACAGAAAATGTCTGGCTCAAAAGAGGAAATAGAAGAAGAGGTAAAGAGCAAGGTTTTAATTGCTAAAGAAAATGGTGGCTATCTTTATCACTCTGACCATTCTGTTCCCCCATCGGTAAGTTTCGAGAATTATAAGTATGTTATGGAGATGGTGAAAAAATATGGAAAATACTAAATTTGAAGCAATAGTATTTGGAGAATTGCCTGTTCACGATACCTGCTGGTCGTTGATTACGGGAGTTGATGGGAAAATATATATTGGTGTCTGTGGGGAAATGACCGGGGGCTTGAGTGCCTACCTTGTTTCCTATAATCCTGAAACTGAGAAAGTAGAATATCTATTAGAAGTAGCTACTGCCCTGGGTGTTCCTCCGGATAATGGTGGGGCTGCCCATGCGAAGGTTCATTACTGTTTACTTTCTGATGATGAAGGAATGCTTTATGGAGCGACACATTGCACTGGTGCTCCAAAAGGAGACTTTATCTGGAGACCCTGGAATTGCTGGAGTCATCCGATAAAACATTTCAAAGGTTCGGGAATATTTGGTTATGACCCTAAAAAGAAGGAAGTTCTCTTCACTGATTTTCTTCTTCCGCATGAAGGAAGTAGATGCATGGCTATAAGTTGCAAGAGGAGGAAAATTTATGGAATTTCATATCCGAGAGACCACTTCTTTATCTATGATTTGAATAAGCACGAGGTGCGTGATTTAGGTCGTATTGGAAGCATCAATCCTCAATGCATATTTCTTGATAATGACGAGAATGCCTATACTACAGATGATTATGGAAATTTAATAAAGTGTGATGGGGATAAAGAAGAACTAATTGATACGGGGATTCAAATTCCTCATACAAGTTTCAGAAATGGTTTTCATAATGTTCTTTATGATGTGACACCTTCTCCTGATGGAGAGAGTGTATACGGAGTAACATGGACATTTGGAGAAAGGTTATTCTGTTATAATTTTAGAAGAAATAAGATTTATGATTTAGGGGAAGCTTACAACAGGGCAGATGGCAAATACGATGCTGGGGAGGAAAGTGAAGAATGGTTTCACATAATAAACAGTCATACAGGTGGGCTTGTTTTTGGAGATGATGGTTATTTGTATTTTGTTTCAAACCTTTCTGTTAATGGTAGAATTTCCCCTTATCTTGTTCACTTGAATACAGAAACTTTAAAGAGAGAGCTTGTAGGCGAAATAACTTATGAAGGGAAGCCAGCGGATCATATTTCAAGGGGAACTCGTGATTTTTATGGCAACCTTTACTTTTCTGAAGTGGGTAATAGTCCCACAAAACTATTTAAATATCAACCTGAAGGAATAAAGAAAGATAAATCGTATCCGTCTGAAGGAAATATCAGATACTGGGGATGAAAGCAATTAAATGGATGATTTGAAAAAGAAAAAGTGGCCAGTTCCTCCAAGAGGGGAAGAAAGATTTAAAGGAGAGAAAATAAAGGAATTTTTGAAACTAAGGGCTGAATATGAGAAATCAGCCTTTGTCAGTGAAGGACATATTGAGGTTCGCCGTTTAGGCCCTGTTGCTTTTACAAAACCTATTCCAGCAGGAGAATGTGCCATTACCGCTCTTCTTTGTTATCATAACGGTAAGGTTTATGGAGGGACTTCTGGTAAAAGAGTGCATCTGTTTTATTATGACCCTTCCCCGGATGCTGATACAGTGGTGGATATAGGAGTGATTGGAGAAAATTTAAGGGTCACCTCTCTTGTTACTGAAGAAAAGGGAAGAATATTTGGGGGGACAGTGCAGAGAGATAGAAATGGTGATGGATTCTTGTTCTCTTATTCACCGTGTGAAGTAATGATAGAACAAATTGATATTAAAGGAAAGGGTGTGAGAAAGGTATTCGACACCCCTGTAGAGGATGGGATTTTTCACAGTATAGTTGACCCGTGTCATTCTGCTGGTGAGGTAAATATTTTAGCTACTCCAGTAAAAGGGGATGGGGTTGCTTCTTTGGTGATGGATGGTAGGAGAAAACTATTATACGGACTATCTGAGAAAAAAGGCATATTTTTTATTTATGATATCCCCGATAAAAAGGTAATAATTAAAGGAACTGTTGATGAAGTTAATGAGTTCTCCAAAAAGTTAGTTATGGATAAGGAAGGAAATGTTTACGGAGCAAAAGCCAGGGGGAAACTTTTTAAGTATGACCCAGAAAAAGATAAAATGGAAGAACTTGGTTTGTTTATTCCATCTTTAAAGGGAAGGGAATTATATAATCGAGTAGATTCTTGGGCTCTGGATGAAGAGAGTGGTTTGATTTATGGTGGAAGCATAGATGGAATATTATTCATCTTTAATCCTTGTGAGAGAACTATAACCGCTCTGGGCAAGCCCATTGACCAGATAAGAATCAGAGCACTTACTGTCGGTAGAGATGGGAGAGTATTTGGCATTGCTGGTGAAGCAGGTAGTTGTGCACATCTCTTTACATATGAGCCTTTAACTCGTGAACTTCGTGATTTAGGCGTTCCTTTAGCTACTGTTGAGACTCCCTGGTATGGTTATGAGTTTGGAGCAGCGGCTACTGGAAAAGATGGGGAAATATATTTAGGGGAAGCTGATAGAATTAGCCATTTATGGATTTACTATCCGCCGATACTTCGGGGCAGAAGGCAAAAAGACAGCGTGTAGGGGCGAAGCGCAGAGCAAGCTCTGCGACTACAACTGAGATGCACTTTTGATAGCTGTTACGTGTGGAAAGCAGAGTCTAAAAAAATGGAAAGGGAGGGAACAATGTCTGAAATAAGAATAGCGGCAGTAGGAGTCGGTAATTGCACGAATTCATTGGTGCAAGGGAGATTCTATTACCAGAATCTCACAGTAAAAGAAGGAGAAGTAATTCCCGGGTTAATGCATCCTGCATTAGGAGGATACACAGTAAGTGATATTATTCCTGTAGTTGCCTTTGATGTTGATGCTCGTAAAGTTGGAAAAGACCTTTCGGAAGCAATCTGGGCTCTTCCTAACTGCACGGAGAAGTTTTCAGAGGTTCCCCATCTTGGAATAAAAGTCCTGATGGGACCAGTATTGGATGGAGTAACGGAACATTTGAAAAAGTATGTAGAGGTCTCATCCGAAAAAGAGATTGATGATGTGGATAAAATAGCGCAGATTTTAAAAGGTGCTAAAGTAGATGTTCTTGTGATTAACCTTCCCACTGCCTCAGAAAAAGCTTCCTGGTTCTATTCCGAAGCTGCTTTAAAAGCAGGGTGCGGAATAGTTAATGGTATCCCTGTATTAATTGCCAACAATAAAGAGTTTGCCAAAAAAGCAGAAAGTAATAAAGTTCCCATAGTAGGAGATGACTATAAGAGTCAGCTTGGAGGAACAATCTTAGATAGAGATTTGCTCAATCTCTGTATGCAGAGAGGGATAAAGATTACCAAATCATATCAACTTAACTATGGAGGGAATACCGACTTTTGGAATCTGACTGATTGGCAGAGAGGGAAGAGCAAACACGCTTCCAAGAAAAGAGGGGTAGATGCTGTAATGAAATATGAAGCACCTTTTTCTGTTAATGTTTCTCATCTGGAAGTTCTTAATGATGATAAGATTTGCCGAATTGAGATATGGGGAGAGAATTTTGGTGGGACACCAGTAAAATTAGAAGCAAAACTTCATGTTGTGGATAGTCCTAACTCTGCTGGTGTAATGGTAGATGGAATAAGATGCTGTAAGTTAGCTCTTGATAGAGGGATAGGTGGAGTATTAGAGAGTGCATCTTCCTACCTTATGAAAAGCGGACCAACTCAATATCCTTCAGATGAAGAAGCAAGAAAGGCAATGGATGAGTTTATTGAAAGAAAAAGGGAAAGGTGAAAAATTCTAATTTTGATTTAATTGTCATTGGACATCTGTTAAAAGAAAAGATCATATTTGCTGATGGCAAAGAGATAGGTCCGGTATTGGGAAGTCCTGCTGCGTATGCTTCAGTTGCAGCAGCAAAATTAGGACTTAAGGTGGGTCTCGTTACCAGAATAGGGAAAGATATGCCAGAGGGACTGCTAAAAGTATTTAAAGAAGCAGGAGTTGATACTGAAGGAATTAGAATAGGTGATAATACTACCACTAATCTCCTGATTTATGAAAAATCGGGAAAGAAGAAATTGGAATTTCTAAAAAAAGCGGATGATATTGCTTTCAAGGATATACCAGAGAAATATTTGAATTGCTCTGTATTTTTAATCTGCCCAATAGATTACGAAGTTCCGTTTGAGCTTCTACGAAAATTATCTTCTTTAAATAAAGAGATGGCGGTTGATTTGGGTGGTTATGGAGGAGCCTCTTCCAGAGCGGATCATTTTACCAAAAAAGAGAAGTTATCCTTTCTGAAAAAGATAATTCCCTTTTTCAAAATAGTTAAGGCTGGCAGGGAAGATTGTCAGCATCTTTTTGGTGAAGGCTCTTTGCCAGAGGAGAAGATCCTTGCTAAATTTTTCCGCTGGGGCGCGGAAGTAAGTATTGTTACGCTGGGGTCTGAGGGTGTTCTGATAACAAGTTCTAAAGAAGGCTTTAAAATTCCTGCTTTTCCTTCTCAGGCGATTGACTGCACTGGCGCCGGAGATGTCTGGTATAGTGCGTTTTTGTGCGAGTATGTATCTGAAATTAAAGATTCAAAATTAAAAATTAGAGATTTAGAAGATGTCATCAAAAGAGCGGCTTTCTTTGCTTCCGCAACTGCTTCTCTGGTAATTGAGAAAACAGGCGGAGTTACCCTTTCAAGAATGCCTACTCGGGAAGAAGTATTAAAAAGGATGAGAAGAAAATAGGAGAGGAGAGATGGAGAGAGAAATTAAAGTTGGTGTGGTAGGTTTTGGCTGGTGGGGACAAATTCAGACACAGAACTTTAGAGAAGTTCCCAATGTGAAAATAGTTGCAGTTTCTGATAAGCGGAAGGATATTCCTGAAGAAATTTTACAGGATGCGCGTTATTACTCAGACATGGAAGAAATGTTTAAGGGAAATAAGATGGATGGAGTGGCAATTTTTACCCCTCCTACTGACCACCTTAAACCAACCCAACTTGCAGCAGAGAGAGGAATTCATATTTTCTGTGAAAAACCCATGGCTCACAATCTGAAAGACTGTGATAAGATGATAGAAGTCTGCCAGAAAAATGAAGTCAAACTAATGGTGGCCTTCAAACATAGATTTGCAAAGGCATTTTCCTTTCTTAAGGAAAGGTCTGCTGAGTTGAGGAAGCCCCTCTGGGCGATGTATACCTATCCTTTGTGGAAGGTAGATGACCCGGGTTGGAAATTTCAAGAAAAAGGAACTAGAGGAATAATAGTAGAAAATGTAGTCCATGCTATAGATGGATTGATTTATCTGATGGGGAATGTGGAAAGGGTTTATGCTGAAGGAAATAGAGCTGTTTTCAAACATCCTACATTGCCTGATTCTACAATTTTTACTTTAAGATTTAAGAATGGAGCAGTTGCTGGTATTGGTGGAGGTTGTACATCAGATAGAAGAATCAGTAGGGAATACCTGGATATCCATTTTGAAAATGGACTTGCCCAAGTTTCTGGCAAATTAGATTACCCATTTGATTTAAAATTACTCTGGCGTAATGAGGATGAGGTAGAGGAGCATCATTTTGAAGGTAGTGATGGAGTAAGGGAGGAGATAAGACATTTTATAGAATGCATTACCGAGGATAAAGAATCCCTTTGCAATGGAGCCGAGGGCAGAAAATCTTTAGAGATAGCATTAGCGATTTTGGAGTCAATTGAGAAAAATAAACCAATAGAATTAGGAGGATAAGAACTGTGAATAAGAGAATTGAGATGAAAGTTCCATTCCCTGGACCAAAGACTAGCGCGGTTTTGGAGAATCTCAAGAAATATGAATCCCAGGGAGATTTATGTTTTGCCAACTATGGTATTCCACCTGTAATAGAGGAAGCGGAAGGTTGCTTTGTTAAAGACGTGGATGGGAATGTTTATCTTGATTTAACCGGTGGTTTTGCCGCATTGAATTTAGGGCATTGTCCTAAGGAAGTAATTGAGGCAGTCTATACTCAGATGAGAAAAGTTCATCATACTGCCCAACAGCCTACCGAGATTAGAGCTGCTTTAGCTAAGAAATTAGTAGAAATTGCTCCGGGGAATTTAAGGAATAATAGCAAAGTCCAGTTTGATACAGGCGGCACCAATGCTGTAGAGGTAGGGATGAAGTTGGCTAAGGCTTATACTAAGAGGCCATATATTCTTTGCTACAGTGGTGCATATCATGGGAGAAGTTTTGGAACACTTGCAGTGACCTGTTTCCCTTTCTTAAAAGAAAACTTCTTTCCTATTATGCCCGGGGCGGTTAGGATTCCCTATCCTTACTGCTACCGCTGTCCTTTTGGAAGAGAGCATGGTTCATGTGGCATGTTCTGTGTAGAATATCTTAAGAATATGCTATCTGATCCCACCTTTGGCTTGGTAGATAAGAAGAAAGGAACGAATCTTGTTGCCGGTCTTTTGATTGAACCGGCCCAGGGCGCAGGCGGCTATATTATCCCGCCTGATGGATACTGGCAAGAAGTCCGGGAAGTATGTGATGAGTTTGATATCCTGCTGGTTGACGATGAAATTCAGATGGGCTGGGGGAGGTCTGGCAGGATGTTTGCCATTGAGGCATGGGGAGTAACACCGGACATAATAGCAGTAGGCAAAGCATTTACTGCAGGTGTTTTCCCCAATGCGGCGATTATTGCAAGAACTGAAATAATGGATGTCCTTAAACCTATCCATCAGAGCGTTACTTTCTCTGGTAATCCTGTAGGTTCTGCGGCGGTTCTGGCAATGTTAGAGACTCTGGAGAAGAAGAACCTTCTAAGAAATGCTTGCAAGATGGGAGATTACTTCCTGGAAAAACTAAAGGAACTTCAGGAGAAACATGAGTTGATTGGTTGTGTTCAGGGCAAGGCTTTAATGCTTTCTATGGAATTTGTTCGTGATAGAAAAACGAAGGAATCTGCTTCAGATGAGATGATGCAAATTATCAAGGAGGCGATAAAGAGAGGGCTTCTCCTGACTATCTCCGGTCATTTTGGGAACAGGTTAAACATTGTTCCACCGCTTATCGTTACTAAAGAAGAAATAGATATCGGGGTGAAGGTTCTGGATGAGGTAATTGGATTGGTGGGAAAATGAGCAAAAAGGAAGGTTCAATGACCTCTAAAGAGCGAGTAAAGAGAGCATTTCAGCACCAAGAATCAGATCGAGTTCCTGTTTTTGAACAGGAGATCGCTTCCAATGTTGCTTCGAAGATATTGGGAAGAAAAACATACACTGCCTGTGGACCATATTGGCGTGATGTTGCAGAACATCTCTACAGCGGAGAAAGAGATTTTATCGTTGAGAAAACAGGCAAGGACATTGTTGAGCTTTATAGTAGATTGGAAATAGATGCTATTGGTGTACCTCCGGCCCCTCCAGAGATATATTCTATATCCATAAAGAAATTGGACGGACATACTTATTATTACGAAGATGAAAATGGGTTCTGGTCTGTCATGAAATATACTCCAGAAGCAATGATGTTTTCTGAAGTGGATTCGACCTTTCGAAAAGATGGTATTCCTGCAATTCGAAAGTTAGTGGAGATAAATGAAAAATTTTTATCTCCAGATGAAAGTAAACTTGACATTGCCGATTATGTAATAGAGGAACTTGGTAAGGATAAAGCCGTTACCATTATTTCTGATAACTGTTGTTGGATACCTTTAGAAGAAACATGGCTTGAAGCGATGGTTGTGGAACCTGATCTGATAGAAAGATATCTTGATCAGCAAACCGAAAAGGTTATTAAATGGATCAGATTACAATCTGGACATGGTGTAGATTTCATACTTGGTGGTGCTGATGTTGCAGATAATAGAGGGCCTATATATTCACCTAAGGATTTCCAGAAATTTATTTTACCTCGATTAAAAAGAATTGTTAAGTTTGCGCATGAGCTTGGGTTGCCATATATATATCGTACTGATGGGAATGTTTGGCCTGTTGCTCAGGAACTTTTTGTTGAGTCTGGTGTTGACGGATATGGTGAAATTGATGCACAAGCAGGAATGGATATAGGTGAGCTTAAGGAAAAGTTTCCTCAGCTGACACTCTGGGGTAATGTAGACTGTGCTAAAACATTAATTGATGGCTCAAGAGAAGAAATAATAGCCGAGACCAAAAGATGTATAGATAAAGGGGCACGAGGCGGCGGATATATCTTTGGATCATCAAATACTATTCATCCAGGAGTTCCAGTAGATAACTTTCTTCTAATGTTAAAAACTGCAAAGGAATATGGATGGCAAAAAACTAATGAATGATCGAGAGAGATTTTTAGAAATAATGAGATTCAAAAGGCCAAATGATGCCTACATATCTCATGCTATTTATCAGGACTTCTGGGATGAAACGATTAAACGCTGGCATAAAGAGGGATTACCAGAAGATGTGCATATTGATGAATTTTTGGGATTCAGGCGGATGGAGGGAAAGCCAATAACTGATATACTTCGTCCTTTGCCTCCATTTGAATTCCAGGTAATTGAAGAGACTAACGATTATAGAATTGTTATTGACGAAGCAGGAGTTAAAAAGAAAGAATTTAAAGGAAAGGGCAGAGAAACCATGCCTCAATTTTTAGAGTTTCCTGTCAAAAATCGCCAAGATTTCGAAGACCTAAAAAAGAGATATAATCCAAAATCTCCAGCCAGATATCCACAGTATTGGGAGGATTACAAGAAATCTGTAGAGAATAGAAAGTACCCATTGGGAACTATGGTTGGAGGTTTCTTTGGTTGGGCAAGGGAATGGATAGGGTTAGAGAATTTAGCTGTAATGCTTTACGATGACATGAATCTTCTTCACGAGATTTTTGAGTTCTTAAGTGATTTCTTTGTTGAAGCAAATCGGAAATTAATAGAGGAGGTAAAACTTGACTATGTTTGGTTCTGGGAAGATATGGCTTACAAGACTGCTTCTTTAATTTCCCCGAAACATTTTCGGGAGCTTTTACTTCCTCAATATAAGAAGATTACCCCCTTTTTGAGAAGCCATGGGATTGATATAATCCTTGTTGATAGTGATGGCAACGTCAATGAACTTATCCCCCTCTGGCTGGAGGGAGGAGTCAATGGAATATACCCTTTGGAAGTGGCTGCTAGTATGGATGCAGTGGCATTAAGAAAGAAATATGGTGAAGACCTTATTCTTATGGGTAATATAGATAAAAGGGCGTTGGCAAAAGGAAAGGAAGAAATTAAGAGAGAGGTGATGAAGAAAGTTCCGTACCTTCTTTCTCAGGGAGGTTATGTGCCAGCAGTAGATCATGCTGTTCCTCCTGATATTTCATTCTCAAATTACTTGTATTATCTGGATCTTATAAGGAGCATAGGTAATGGGAGAAAAGATATTAAAAGCTGTTGAAAGGGAGAAGAGAGAAGCAATAAAATTCCTCCGGAAATTAATCTCTTTTGATACTCAGGTTATAGAGCAAGGAAAAGGGGGAAAGGAAAGCTCTGCTCAGAGATTTTTGGCCAAGGAGTTCAAGAATTTAGGGGCAGATGTAGATATATTTGAACCGGATAATAAGAAGCTCAGGAAATATTCTGATTTTAATCCCGGTCATAATTACACCAAACGACCGAATGTAGTAGCGGTTTTTAAAGGTGAGGGCGGGGGTAGATCTATTATCCTTAACGGTCACATAGATACTGTATCTCCTGGAAATCTTGCTCTCTGGAAGTATAATCCATACATAGGAGAGATAGTGGGAAGAAAAATCTTTGGTCTTGGGGCAGTGGATATGAAATCTGGAGTTTCGGCAATGATTATGGCTATTAAAATTCTTAAAAAGATGAAGGCAAAATTAAAGGGAGATATTATTTTTCAGAGTGTGGTTGATGAAGAAGGTGGAGGAAATGGAACTTTAGCCTGCGTTGATAGAGGATATAAAGCAGATGTAGCTATCATTGCTGAACCTACTAACCTTGAGATTTGCGCTGCTCATAGGGGAGCAATGCATCTCAGGATTAAAGTGAAAGGTTTATCCACCCATGCCTGCTTGAAGGAAAAGGGGGTAAATGCTATTGAGAAGATGGTTAAGATAATGAAATCTTTAGAGGAGCTTGAGAAAGAATGGTGTAAGAAGAAAAGGCATCCTTTACTTCCTTCTCCTACTATTACCTTATGCCAGATTTCGGGAGGAGTGGGTGCTTCTATTATTCCTGAGGAATGTGAGGCAAAGGTAAATATTAAGTATTTACCTGCAGAAAAAAAGGAGGATGTCCAGAAGGAGGTAGAAGAAAAAATAAGAACTATTTCTAATTCTGATGCCTGGCTGAAGAAGCATCCTCCGGAACTGACATGGCTTCTGAATACTTCACCATATGAAACAAAAATTTCCCATCCTCTGGTTAAAATTTTAAAGGAATCAGCAATCAGAGTAACTGGAAAGGCAAGAGTTACTGGCCTACCTTCAGGTGCTGATGCCCGTATCCTTAATAATATCGGACATATCCCGACATTTATCTTTGGTCCCGGAGATTTATCTCAGGCACACCATGTAAATGAATCTCTTTCCATTCGGGAATATATCAATGCCATCAAGATATTCTCACTTGTTATTTTTGGTTGGGTAGGATAACAAGGGCTTTTCTAGGCTTTCAAATATCCCACATTTCAAAACACATCTTGACATATAACGTTATGTGTTATACAATTGTATCGTAATGATAGAAAACTTTAGGTGCAAGGAAACTGAGAAAATATTTAATCGGCAGATTTCAAAAAAACTGCTGACTAATATTCAGAAGATCGCATTCCGGAAACTGCGAATGCTGAATCGAAGTTCAACGATCCAGGATTTGAGAGTTCCACTGGCGAATCGACTTGAAGTTCTATCTGGGAAAAAAAAGGGGCAACACAGTATTCGGATTAACGATCAATGGCGGATATGTTTTGAATGGCAAGATGGAAATGTATATAATGTTGAGATTGTTGATTATCATTGAGGTGATAAAGTGAAAAAAATACCAGCAGTACATCCCGGTGAGATTCTGTTTGAGGAGTTTCTTAAACCGATGGACATCAGTCAGAACCAACTGGGCAGAGATCTTGGGGTATCTCCTCGTAGAATTAACGAAATCATCCATGGGAAAAGGAGTATCACGGCAGATACAGCTCTCCGTCTATCTGTCTACTTTGGCAATTCCTCTTCCTTCTGGCTTGGTCTCCAGATGGATTATGATCTCGATATTGCAGAGGATACTCTCTCTACAAAGATCCATAAGGAAGTTCACCAATTGGCTGTTGCCTAAAGGCTGGCTAACAAATCGCTGAACGATGTGGTTGAGAATCCGCACTGTAACATAGTCCAAATTACATAGAATAGAAGTGTACTCCAGGAACTCGAGTTTGAACAAGACATAATGAAGTGGCGAAAACGGCTTGAGGGTTTCTCCCCAAGTAGAAAATTCTTGACTTAATTTTGGACTATGGTATAATTTATCCGACATCTTAATTGGTGGGGGTAATATGATAAGGAAGAGATATTTAGAAAGGTTTGCTATTGAAGATTTGAGAGAGAAGATGGTCTTTGTGGCCGGGCCACGGCAGGTAGGTAAAACCACACTGGCTCTGAGCATCGGGAAAAAGTTTTATCCGGGAAGATATGCATATCTGAATTGGGATAACAGGGAGGATAGAAAGATTATCATGGAGTCCACTTTCAGGGCCGATAAAGATTTGATAATTTTTGATGAGATTCATAAATATAAGAACTGGAAAAATTATCTTAAAGGAGAATACGACAAATATAAGGATAGATTCAGGATTTTAATAACAGGCAGTGCCCGCCTTGATATTTATAGGAGAGGGGGAGATTCTTTACTGGGGAGATATCATTACTATAGGCTGCATCCTTTTTCTCTGAATGAAATGCTGGAGAAAGATAGAAAAGTAGAAGCATTCAAGGAACTTGAATTTTCTGATTTTGAAAAAGAGGTCAGGGAGAAATTCAATATACTTTTAAAATTTGGTGGCTTCCCTGAACCGCTTATCAAGCAAAGTGAAAGAACATTAAGACGCTGGCACAATCAGAGGATGGATAGAGTAATAAGAGAGGATATAAGAGATATAGAAAATGTTAGGGACCTGTCTGCCCTGCAAGTTCTGGTGGAAATTCTCCCGGAAAAGGTGGGCGGCTTGTTATCGTTGAATTCATTAAGAGAGGATTTGAACGTAACACATAAAACAATATCTCTCTGGGTGGATATACTGGAGAGGTTCTATTATCATTTTAGAGTTTATCCTTTTAGAAACAAAAGGATAAAGTCGTTAAGAAAGGAGGCGAAAATTTATTTATGGGATTGGTCAGAATTAGGCGGTGAAGCAGAGAAATTTGAGAATATCATTGCATCCCATCTTTTAAAATTTTGTCATTTTCTTGTTGATTCGCAAGGGATTAAGGCAAATCTTTACTATTTGAGAGATATTGAGAAGAGAGAGGTTGATTTTCTGGTAACTGTTAATGAGAAACCATGGTTTTGCGTTGAAGCAAAAACATCCTTCAGCGAAATCCCTGCCTCCATGATATACTTTAAAGAAAAGTTAGGAATTCCTTTTACTTATGAGGTTATAAAAGAAGATAATGCTGATTTCCTGAAAGATAATATCAGGGTTATTAGTGCCAGCAAATTTTTAACGGCATTTATTTAAAGAGGCTCAGAATAGGTTCAATTAATTTTTTTCTTGGTATAGGGAAAAGAGCGTGAAGAAGGATAAGAGTAAAGACTGCTGGGTAGTTTTGAATTTGATTCCCGGGATAGGGGCTCTCAGGATAAAAAAACTTCTGGAATATTTCAAGAGTCCTGAGAGAATTCTGAATGCATCCGTGAAAGAGCTCCAGAAGGTTGAAGGTATTGGGAGAGAATTCGCCGGCAGGATAACAAGGTGGCGAGAGACTGTAGATGTTAAAAGAGAGCTTGAGCTTGTTGAAAAATACGGGGCATATGTTCTGAATCTGGATGATGAGGAGTATCCATGTCGGCTTAGAGAAATATATGACCCGCCTGCTGTGCTGTATGTGAAAGGTGAGGTTTCTGCTAATGATGAGAAAGCAATAGCTATTGTCGGGACGAGGTATCCTTCTTTTTATGGAAGGATGATTACTGAAGATTTGGGTAAGAAGCTTGCTATGAGAGGGTTTACGATAGTAAGCGGGATGGCGCGAGGTATTGATTCAGCCGCACATAGAGGAGCACTTGCAGTTAAAGGGCGGACAATAGCAGTTCTCGGTTGTGGGATAGATACTGTATATCCTCCTGAGAATGCAAGATTGATGAAGGAGATAATAAGTTCAGGAGCAGTTCTAAGTGAGTTTCCAATTGGTGCCAAGCCTGATAGAGAAAATTTCCCCAGGCGAAATCGTATTATAAGCGGACTTTCTCTCGGGGTTATTGTTGTTGAAGCGGCAAAAAATAGCGGTTCGTTGATTACTGCAGGATTTGCTCTTGAACAGGGCAGGGAAGTTTTTGCGGTACCGGGGAAAGTTGATTCGCCTAAAAGTTATGGCACGCATCGGCTCATCAAGGAAGGTGCAAAACTTGTGCAGGATGTTGATGACATTCTTGAAGAACTGAGTATGCAGGTGCGAGGTTTGGGTGGGGGGAAGAGCCAGGATCCAAAAAATGGAATGTCTGCCCGTCAGCAAACAGATGTCCCTCATTTAAAAGGGGAAGAGGAAAAGGTTTACGAGCTTCTTTCATCGGACCCGCGCCACATAGATGTTATCTGCAGTGAAGCAAACCTGCCGGTAAGTAAAGTTTCTTCAACACTGGTAATGCTTGAAGTCAAAGGACTCATTAGACAGCTGCCAGGTAAACAGTTTGCAAAAAAATAGGATTTTAATATGAATGTGCGAGTGAGGTTTGCGCCCTCTCCAACAGGTTCCCTGCATATTGGAGGAGTAAGGACAGCTTTATTCAACTGGCTTTTGGCAAAACACTATAATGGGGAGTTTATCCTTCGTATAGAAGATACTGATGAGTTACGTTCGACGGAGGAGTCCACAGGGAGTATTTTTGAAGGTCTTAAGTGGCTGGGGATTGACTGGGACGAGGGACCCGGGATTGGTGGAGGGTTTGGTCCATATACGCAGATGGAAAGACTCCATATATACAGGGAGTATGCTGAGAAGCTTCTAAGAAAGAAAGTAGTTTACCCATGCTACTGCACAGAGGAAGAGCTAACTGAGAGAAGGGAAAAGGCGCTTAAAGAAAGGATTCCCCCTGGTTATGATGGGCGTTGCTCCCATCTTTCTGAGAGTGAGAAGAGGAAGTTTGAGAATGAGGGGCGAAAAAGTGTTCTAAGATTTAGAGTTCCACAGGATGGAGTAACAAGATTTTCTGATATAGTCAGAGGTGATGTAGAATTCAAAAATTCTTCTCTTCATGATTTTGTAATTCTTAAATCAAGTTATGTGCCCACTTTTAATTTTGCGAATGTCATTGATGACCATCTTATGGAGATTACTCACGTGATAAGAGGTGATGAACACCTTTCAAATACACCGAGACAGATTTTACTTTATCAGACGTTAGGTTTTGAGATGCCAGAATTTGCACATCTGCCGATGATTCTTGGCTCTGATGGGGCAAAGTTGAGTAAACGCCATGGTGCAATTTCAGTTCAGTGGTTCAAAAAGGAAGGTTTTCTGCCGGGTGCTCTTTTAAACTATCTTGCTTTACTTGGATGGGGCACTACCGATAGCCAGCAGATATTCAATTCAAAAGAAGAAATGATTGAGAAATTTTCTCTTGACCGGGTGGGTAAAAACCCCGCTGTATTTGATATGAAAAAGCTTGAGTGGATGGATGGATATTACATCAGAAAACTCAGTATAGATGAGCTTTTTGAACTGGTAATCCCTTATTTGAGAGAGAGTAACTTGATAGAAGGGCGGAACAGCAGGGAGAGAGAATTTGCAAAGAAGGTTATTTCACTTGAACAGGAGCGGCTTAAGAAACTCAGCGAGATAACTGAGTTTACAGACTTTTTCTTCACTGAAGACGTCAAATACGACTCTAAGGCAGTTGATGAGATTTTGAGGAAGGGAAGCGTTCCGGAACTTCTTGAATCTTTCAGTGGGAAGCTTACGAAAGTTGAGCCATTTGATATCCCAACTGTTGAGAAGGCTGCAAAAGAGTTCATTAATGAGAAGAATCTTAAGGGGAAAGATTTAATGCAGCCTGTTCGGGTTGCAATAACGGGAAAGAAGGCAACTCCGGGACTTTTTGAAGTTATGGTGCTTCTCGGGAAGGAAAAAGTGCTGCGCCGCATCAATAAAGCGCTGGAGATGCTTCGTAGATGAAAACAGCAGTTACCGGTAAAGGCGGGGATGGATTCCTGGAGGAAATTGTAAATGGAAAATTTACAGAGTATATTTTCACCTGAATCAATTGCGGTAATAGGCGCTTCCAGAAAAGAAGGCGCTGTAGGGAGAGAAGTATTTTCCAATATACTTAAGGGAGGGTATACAGGAAAACTGTTCCCTGTCAACCCCAAGACTGAGGATGTTCTTGGAGTAAAATGTTACCCTGATATTAAGTCTGTTCCGGAGACTGTGGATTTAGTGGTTATAGTGGTTCCAAGTCCGATCATTCCGAAAATCCTAAATGACTGCGGGCAAAAAGGAGTGAAAGGTGTAATAATAATTTCTGCTGGGTTCAAAGAGGTTGGCAGTAAGGGAGTTGAGCTGGAAAAAGAGGTTATTAACATTGTAGATAAATATGGAATGGTGATGGTTGGTCCAAATTGTCTTGGGATTATCAATACTGACCCTTCGGTATCTCTGAATGCTTCTTTTGGGAAACATATGCCTTCGGCAGGGAATATCAGTTTCATTTCGCAGAGCGGTGCTCTGTGCACGGCTATTCTGGACTATGCGAGGAGTGAGGGGGTAGGTTTTTCCAAATTTATAAGTTTCGGTAACAAGGCGCACCTAAACGAAATTGATTTTGTATCGTATCTGAATGAGGACCCTCAAACAAAAGTTATTTTGATATATGTTGAAGATTTGACTGATACGAGAGAATTTATGAAAGTCGCAAGAAGTATTACGGCTGGAGGAAAACCGATAATTGCTATAAAGTCGGGGAGGACCTCACAGGGAGCTAAAGCGGCGCTTTCTCACACAGGCGCATTGGCCGGGGCAGATGAAATCTACGATGCGTTGTTTCAGCAGAGCGGCGTTATAAGAGTTGATTCGCTGGAGGAACTTTTTGCTACTGCTTCAGCTTTTGCTAATTCACCTGTCCCGGGGGGGAGAAGGATTGCTATTATCACTAATGCTGGTGGTCCCGGGGTTATGGCTACAGATGCAAGCATAAAGTGCGGTCTCGAATTAGCCAAGTTTGAGGACAGCACGGTTGAGGAATTGAAGAAACATCTTCCGAAAACAGCAAGTCTTAACAATCCAGTTGATTTGATCGGGGATGCGCGGCACGATAAGTATGAGCATGCAGTAAATAATGTTCTGAAGGATAAAAATGTTGATGGGGTTATAGTTTTGCTAACACCACAGGCAATGACTGATGTAGAAGAAATAGCCCGGGTTTTGGTGAAGGCAGCTAAGGGAGGCCTGAAACCGGTCTTATGTTCTTTTATGGGTGCATCTGATGTTTCCGGCGGTGTGGAGATACTTGAGAGCGGAAATATCCCGCATTATAAATTCCCTGAGAAAGCGGCAAAAGCTCTGGGTGATATGAATAGTTACAGAGAGTGGGGCGCCAGACCACGAACTGAGGTTAAAAGTTTTTCCGTCGATAGGGAGAAAGCAAGTCAGGTGTTGAGCAGAGCGAAGCAGGAAGGAAGGATTTTTTTGCCGGAAATAGAAGTCCTAAAAGTTCTAAATGCCTACGGGTTTCCCGTATTAAAGTCAAGGTTGTGTACAGGTTCTGATGAATGTTTAAAAGCAGCTTGTGATGTTGGCTATCCAGTTGCTATGAAGATAGTCTCTCCGGATATTATCCATAAATTCGAAACGGGAGGGGTAATCTTAGGATTGGCGGAGGATTTGGAGGTTAAGAAAGCCTATGAAGAGATGATGGGAAATATCAGAAAAAATATGCCGCGGGCTAAGATATGGGGAGTGAATATTCAGCAGATGGCTGAAAAGGGACAGGAGGTTATTTTGGGTGCCAGAAGAGATGAGCTTTTTGGTCCCGTGGTTATGTTTGGAGTCGGTGGTATATATACAGAAGTTATAAAAGATGTTGCTTTTGGGTTTGCGCCTTTGGGGAGTTCGGGTGCAATTAAGATGATAAAATCTGTGAAGATGTACAAAATACTGGCTGGGGCCAGAGGACAATTGCCTGCTGACATATCTGCAATAGGGGAGAATTTAATGAGGTTGTCTCAGTTGATTATGGATTTTGATGAGGTATCTGAACTTGATATAAATCCATTAATAGTGTATCCAGAAGGGTGTAAAGTAGTTGATGCAAGAATAATTACAAAATGAGCAGAGAAAAAAGAATATTCTTAGCGGCTACAAGACAGAATGATGGTAAAACTGTCGTATGTATCGGTCTGTTAATGAAGCTCAGGCAAATTACATCAAACATCGGTTTTATTAAACCAGTTGGTCAGAGATACGTTGAATTTGATGGAGTTAAGGTTGATGAAGATGCTGTTCTCGTAAGCAAAATTTTTAAGTCGGATTTTAGAAGGTTGAAGGAAATGAGTCCTGTCGCTATTGAGAGGGGTTTTACAGAAAAATATCTGGATAAAGGCGGGCTGGATACATTGATATCTAACATTAAAAATTCGTATGAGAAATGTTGTGAGGGTAATGACCTTGTGGTAATTGAGGGAACGGGGCATGCCGGGGTTGGTTCTACATTTGATTTGAATAATGCGACAGTTGCAAGGATATTAAATTCAAAAGTTGTCCTGGTAGCAATAGGCGGGATTGGCAGACCTATTGATGAGATTGTATTAAACCAGGCGCTGTTTGAAAAAGAAGGAGTTGAGGTTGTTGGTGTAATTGTGAATAAAGTCTTACCTGAGAAGATAGATAAGTTAAAGGTGTATCTTGAGAAGGGATTGAAGAAGAAGGGAATTGACCTGCTCGGTGTGATACCGTATACTAAGGCGCTTACAACTTCAACAATGTCTCAAATTAAAACTGGGCTATCTCTAAAATTAATCAGCGGAGAGAAATTTCTCTACAAGAGAGTCGACAATATCGTGGTTGGAGCTATGTTCCCGCATCACGCTCTTAAATACATTCATCATAGTTCTCTCCTTGTAACTCCGGGAGATAGAGAGGATTTGATTCTCGCTGCGATGGGACCAACAATCACGAAAGATAAAAAACAGCTGAGAATTTCAGGGCTTATACTTACAGGCGGGATACCCACACACACAACTATAGTTGACCTGATAAAGAAAACGGATATCCCGGTCTTGAGCGCGGAGCAAGACACATACACTGTTGCCTCAAAACTTCACGACTTTGTTGTCAAAATCAGAGACACTGACACGGAAAAAATTAATATTGCAATGGAGTTGATAGATAAACACGTAGATGTGGACAGAATGTGGGATAAGATCTCTTGAAAGAAGGAGGATGGATAAATGCTTAGTGACTTGGAAATTGCTCAGGCGGCTAAATTAAAACCAATCACTCAGATTGCAGACAAACTCGGAGTGCAGGAAGATGAGCTTGAGCCATACGGGAAATATATGGCTAAAATTGACCTCAAGATTCTTGAAAGATTTAAAGACAAGCCCAATGGAAAATTTATCACTGTAACCGCAATTACTCCAACTCCATTGGGGGAAGGGAAGACTGTTACAAATCTTGGGATTGGTCAAGCTTTAGCAAAAATTGGGAAGAATGTTTGTAATACAATAAGGGAACCTTCAAAAGGTCCTACCTTCGGAATAAAAGGAGGGGCGTGTGGTGGAGGTTATTCGCAGGTGGTTCCAATGGAGAATATCAACCTCCACTTCACAGGGGATATTCATGCGGTTGAGACTGCCCATAATCTGCTGAATGCCGCGCTGGATGCTTCTATCCTTCATGGAAACAAATTAAATATAGACTTGCTAAACATAACACTTAGGAGATGTGTTGATGTCAGTGACAGGGCACTGAGACATATAGTTGTCGGGCTTGGAGGTAAGGCAAACGGTTATCCGAGAGAGACTGGATACGATATAACTGTAGCAACAGAAACAGCCGCCGTCCATGCCCTTACAACAGGACTTTTTGATTTGAGGAAAAGACTTGGAAGAATGGTATGCGGTTTCACATATGAGGGGAAACCAGTAACTGCCGAAGACCTTAAAGTTGCGGGGACAATGACTGTCCTTATGAAGGATTCCATAAAACCGAATCTTGTTCAGAGTCTTGAAAACACTCCTGTGATTGACCATGGTTTTCCGTTTGCGAATGTTGCTCATGGAAATAACTCAGTTCTCGCTAACCTTGTCGCTTTAAAAGTCGCCGATTATGTAGTTACTGAAAGCGGGTTCGGGGCTGATTGTGGAGCTGAAAAACTGATAGATGTTGTCTGCCGCCAGAGCGGTATTAAACTGGATGCTGTAGTCATAACCTGTAGTATTCGCGCTCTGAAAATGCATGGAGGAGCATTTACTTTAAAACCCGGACAGAAATATGACAGGAAGATTGCCGAGAAAGAGAATATGCCAGCGCTTGAGAGAGGATGTGAGAATCTCAAAGTTCACCTTGAAAATATGCTTTCTTTTGGAATTCCTGTTGTGGTCACAGTCAACCGTTTCACTGCTGACAGGGATAAGGAAATAGATTCTGTCGTAAAATATGCTCTTGAAAACGGAGCATATGCCGCATGCGCCATAGACCCGTGGGCAAAAGGCGGGGAAGGTTGTATTGAAGCGGCAGAAAAAATTGTGAAAGCCTGTGATGAGCCAAACAATTTTCATCTCCTCTATCCTGATGAACTTTCAATCAAGGAAAAGATTGAGACAATTGCAACTAAAGTTTATCGCGCTGATGGTGTTGATTATACTCCGATTGCAGAGAAGAGGATTAAACTGTATACAGAACTTGGTTATGACAAATTATGCATAAATATGGCAAAGACGCACCTTTCGCTTTCACACGACCCCAACCTTAAAGGAGTCCCCAAAAATTACCGTGTCCCGGTGCGTGATATAAGAGCTTCAGTTGGCGCAGGTTTTCTCTATCCTCTTCTTGGAGAAATGAGGACAATGCCGGGGCTTCCATCAGTTCCAGCCTTTGTTGCGGTTGACATTGATGAAAATGGTAAGACAGTTGGGTTATTCTAATCGTAGGGGTTCAATTTATTGAACCCGCCAACCTTTTCTCCTTCCGCCCACTCTTTTTTAACCAGATTTTCCCTAATCTGTCATTCTGAGGAGCAAAGGAACGAAGAATCTATATAGATTCTTCACTTCGTTCAGAACGACACAAGAGTTTACTGAGCATTTACCCCCAATCGCAACTGGCGAAGTTTAGCACAGGCATATTATGATTGTCAAACAGAATTCGCTTGACAGGCTTTAATCTAATATGTATAATTCGTTCAGAACAAAGTGAACAAATATGAACTCTGAACTTGAAAAGGCACATGATTATTTTATAGAAACAGCAGGGCGGCTTTCCAAGAGCATGGGCCTGAACGAAATAGCAGGTCAGCTCTATGCCCTCCTTTACCTGAGTCCCGAACCAATTTCCCTTAACGAGATGGTTGGAAAACTCAAAATAAGTAAGGCAAGTGCAAGTGTGAATATCCGCGCGCTGGAGGGGTGGGGAGCTGCAAAAAAAATCTGGGTGAAAGGAAACAGGCGCGACCACTATATTGCTGATAGAGATGTGTGGAAAATTGCCTCTAACCGCTTGAAAGTGGGGCTTGAGAGAAGGATTTCCGAAGCAAATGGAGCAGTTGGGCAGGTTGAAAAGATGTTGAAGGATTCCGAGAAGAAATTTAATGATGAAAACAAAAAACTTGCCAGAACCTATATGGAGAGAATAAAAACCGTAAGAAAAATGTCAGAAAGACTGGAAAAATTACTCAAACTTCTACCAACAGATTTGTTGGAGTGAACCGGGATGAATCGAAAATATGGTTCAAGGAAACAGTCATTGGGACTGAGAGGGCGAAGCCCTGCAATTATCTGAAATGAAGAAGGTAATTATCCCTGATCATTACGATTATATAGGTGTCTATCTCACCAACAAGTGTCATTTGAAATGTGATTACTGTATAACTGCTCACCACAATTCTAACTTTCAGTATGAACAGATAAAATACTTGTCTCCAGGGCAGTGGATTGAATCATTGAACAGGTTTGTGCTTCCAGAGGATGTTCCTATCACCTTGCAGGGGGGAGAACCGTTTCTTTATGCCGGGATTTGGGAGGTATTAGAAGGAATCAGGCACAAGATAGATATACTAACAGCACTGCCATCTTTCCTGACGAGAGAGCACTTTGTTAAATTGAGAACATTAGAATGGAACAAAAGAAAAGCTCCTTACCCTACCATAAGGGTTTCTTATCATAAAGGGCAACATGATTACAAAGAACTAATAAGAAGAATTGCCGAGTTACAAACTGTACTAAGCATAGGTTTGTACTGCTTAGAGCATCCTTCTTATAAGGAAGAGTTTATTGAAGTTAAACAATTTGCCAGAAGATTTGGTGTTGAAGTGAGGCAGAAAGAATTTTTAGGTTGCTGGAACGGTAAATTATATGGTACTTTTCGGTATAAGGACGCCTGTATTGGTAAAAAGAAAGGGATAAGCGTAATGTGCAAGGACACAGTGGTTCCTATTGCACCGGATGGTGACATATACCGGTGTCATTCCGATTTATATTTTAGAAGAAAATCTCTCAAATTAGGGAATGTTTTGGATGAGGGTTTGGTCATTAAGGATAAATATTATAGTTGTGATAATTACGGCACTTGCAGTGAATGTGATGTAAAGATTAAAACAAACAGGTATCAAATTTATGGATATACATCAGTAGACATAAAATTTCCAGGAGGCGGACACGATGAGCAAGAAATCAAAAGTATTGATAATTAAAGTAGGCTACTCGGAAACCCTGGATCCAGAAATAAGTAACACGACAAGTTACGGAGATGTGCTCCGCACAACAGTTTTGTTACATCTTTATAAAAATGACCATGTTACGTGGCTTGTAGATGAGAGAGCTTATCCCATTCTAAAAGGTAACGAATATATTGACAGAGTTATGATTTACAACCTTTCTTCTGTATTACAACTGCAGGCAGAATATTTCGACACTGTTATTAATCTAGAGAAGGTTCCCGGATTATGTGCCCTGACTGATTCAATCAATGCCTGGCGACGTTATGGTTTCAGGTTTGATGAAAGAACTGGATGTGCAGAGGCTTATGATGGAACTCAGGAAGCATTAGCTGTATGTCTGGACATAGAGAAGAAGAAAAAATACGCTTCGTTTTGGCAGGAAGGACTTTACAAAATAGTAAATGCGCAGTGGAGGGATGAAGAGTACATCCTCGGTCACGAACCGAAATCAGCTGTAACACATGATATCGGATTCAACTACCAAGTGGGCAATAAGTGGTCTTCAAAAGCCTGGCCGATGGATTACTGGAAAAAGCTCGAAAAAATCATCGGAAACAAATATTGCATTTCATGGCAGCAGGGACTCGACAATATGGAAGAATATTTTGATTGGATTCATTCATGTCGTCTTATCGTCACAAATGATTCGTTTGGCCTGCATCTCGCAATAGCGATGAAAAAGTATGTTGTAGCGTTGTTCGGCCCCATGAACTTTAGAGAGGTATGTCTTTATGACCGGGGAAAAATCATTACTCCGGGAAAAGTGGAGTGCAGTGATTTTCCATGCTGTTTGCCCGAGTGTAAAATAAACAACCCGTGTATGAGACATATTTATCCCAAAGATGTTTTTAGCGAAATTAACCGGGCATTCCATGAAGGGCTGCTTAAGTGATAATAACAGGCCAAGGGGAGCTCTTACACAGCAGTAAAATTGATGGACACATATCGTATAGATAGTCATAAGCTAATCTACCATCCCAGGAGAGTTGCAGATTGGCTTGATGGAAAGGATATTTTCCCGCTTTATATGGAAATTTCTCCATATGGTGGTTGTAATCACCGTTGCATATTCTGCGCCTTAGACTATTTGAAATATAATCCTACCCACTTAGACACAGAAGTGCTTAAGAGTTTTTTGGAAGAAATTTCGGTGAGAGGAGTAAAAAGTGTAATGTTCGCTGGAGAAGGAGAACCTTTGCTTCATAAAGATACTTCAGAATTAGTAATATATGCGAAAAGTTGCAATCTGGATGTAGCGATTACTACTAACGGTGTATTATTATCCAAAAGACTTTTAAATGAGATACTTCCCCACCTTAGCTGGTTGAGAATAAGCCTTGATGCAGGTACACGCAAAACTTACTCTTTTATTCACAGGACGAATCCTAAAGATTTTGATAAGGTCATTGGAAATATCAAAGAAGCAATACAGCTAAAGAAGGAAAAGGGTTATCTCTGCACGGTTGGTGTTCAACTGCTTCTTTTGAATGAGAATTATAAGGAAGTTCCCATGCTGGCAGAAATCTTAAGTAGTATAGGAACTGATTATTTAATTGTAAAACCCTATTCTCAGCATCCTTCAAGTATAAATCGTTTGAAACCTCAGCTCGATTATGAAAGACTTTTATTCCTTAAAGAAGAACTCAGAAATCGCGAAAGAGAAAATTTTAAGATAATATTTCGGAAGAACACTATGCTAAAAATTGGAGAGCGGAGACCTTATAAGAAGTGCTTCGGTCTTTCCTTTTGGGCTTATCTTACATCTAAGGGTGACCTTTTTGCCTGTAGTGCTTTTCTCGGTGATGAGCGTTTCTGCTACGGGAACATATATCAAAATTCTTTTCCTAAAATATGGGAAGGGGAGAAAAGAAGGGAAATTATGAAGATGATGGAAAGCGAGTGGAACATAGAGAATTGTCGAGAAATGTGTCGTCTTGATGAGATAAATAGATATCTCTGGAATCTTAAAAATCCTCCACTTCACGTAAATTTTATCTAAATTATGAAAAATCTCGTAATTGATACTGGAATTCTTAAGAAGATGTATTATTATTTAGTGAAAATAAGGAGATTTGAAGAAAAAATAATAGAACTTTATCCTCAGCAGGAAATGCGTTGTCCTGTTCACCTCTACATTGGCCAGGAAGCAATTGCCGTTGGGTTCTGTGCTAATTTAAAGAAGGAAGACTATGTTTTTAGCAATCATAGAAACCACGGGCATTTAATTGCTAAGGGTGTGGATCTGAAGCCTATGTTTGCAGAACTCTATGGAAAAATAACTGGATGTTCCAAAGGTAAAGGTGGATCAATGCACATGGTTTTCCCGGAACGTTCTATAATGGGAACATCATCGATTGTAGGTGGGGGAATACCTATAGCCGTGGGAACAGCATTAGCCTCTAAAATGAATAGGGATGAGAGAGTGGTCGTTGTATTTTTCGGAGATGGAGCTGTGGATGAAGGTGTATTCTATGAAAGTCTTAATTTCGCCTCTTTAAAGAAATTGCCTATAGTATTTGTGTGTGAGAATAATTTCTATGCCACAAATTCTCCTCAAGAAAACCGCCAGGTGAACCCTGATATTTACAAAATAGCAGATTTCTTCCTCATGCCAGGGGTTTGTGTTGATGGGAATGATGTGTTGGAAATCTATAAAATAGCTAAAGAATTCATAGATAGAGCAAAGCATGGTTCAGGTCCCTCATTAATTGAGGCGAGAACATATAGGTGGAAGACACATGTTGGTCCTGAAACAGATATTGAAAAAGGGTTCAGGGATGAGAAAGAGGTTGCGGAGTGGGTTAATAAATGCCCTTTGAAAAAGTTTGAAGAGCATGTACTAAGAAACAACCTGCTGGAGAAGAAAGACCTTCAGGAAGTGGGAAAAAAGATAGAGAAAGAGGTTCAAGAAGCGTTAGATTTTGCCCTAACCAGTCGTTACCCTGAAGAAGAAGACCTATATAAGGATGTCTATTGACTATGTCGTGGGATAGAGTGCCTGTAGATTTATCCGGGATAAGAGTTCTTACTCAAAAGGATGAATTTAAGGGAGAGCGGGTAATCAGTTACAGAGAAGCTATCAGAGAAGCTCTATCTTCAGCTTTGGGAAGAGACACAAGGGTTTTCATATTCGGTGAAGGGGTGGATGACCCCGGAGGAGTTTTTGGAACAACGCTCAACCTTCATAAAGAATTTGGTCAGGAGAGAGTTTTTGATACACCTATATGTGAAAACGCCTTAACGGGAATTGCTATTGGAGCTTCCTTGGCAGGGCTAAGGCCAATTTTGGTCCAGATGAGAACGGACTTTATGCTTCTTTCAATGGATCAGCTAATGAATCATGCGGCTAAGTGGAAATACATGTTTGGAGGAAAAGTGTCTGTTCCCATGGTAGTCAGGACAATAATAGGAGGTGGGTGGGGTTCAGCTGCTCAACATTCTCAACCTCTTCAAGGTTTATTTACCCATATCCCGGGATTAAAAGTTGTCATGCCTTCTACTGCATATGATGCGAAAGGTCTTCTTCTGTCAAGTATTCATAATGAGTCTCCTGTAGTCTTTGTTGAGCACCGCTGGCTCTATGACCATAAAGATATAGTACCTCCTGAGCCCTATTTTATACCCTTAGGAAAGGGGAGCTTAAGAAGGGAGGGAAAAGATTTAACATTGATTGCTGATTCTTTTATGGTGATCTTGGCGATGGCGGCCGCGAGAGTGTTGGAAAAAGAAGGGATTGATATAGAATTAATAGATTTGCGTACAATAAAACCCTTAGACTATGATTTGATTTTGAATTCTGTTAAAAAAACAGGAAGAGCTGTGATTTTAGATTTTGGGTATAAGTTTTGCGGTATAAGTTCTGAGGTCTCTTCCTTTCTGATGGAAAATGCTTTTGAGCATTTGGAGACCTCTGTTTTAAGAGTAGCACTGCCTGATGTCCCCACGCCGGCGAGTCCAATCCTTGAGAAGGCGTATTACTCTGGGGAGGAGCAAATCATTACGGAAGTGAAGAGAGTGCTAAAATGAACCTTGAGAATAAAGACAGACTCAATATCACTGTTATCATGCCAGCTCTTAACGAGGGGAAAAATATTCCGGTTGTTATTGATAACACATTAAAAGCTCTTGAGGATTTCAACATCAAGGGTGAAATAATCGTTGTTGACGATGGAAGTGCAGATAATACAAAAGGTGTGGTGGATACTCTAATAAAAAAAGATAATCGTGTTAGAATGATATCTCATCAAGTTCCTCAAGGTGTGGGTGCGTCATTTTGGGACGGGGTTGATAATGCTAACGGGAACATAATTGTTATGATCCCTGGAGATAATGAGAATAATCCACGGGAAATTCTCCGGTATTACAGGTTGCTCGATCACGTGGATATTGTTATCCCTTTTATCTTTAACAAAGGAGCGAGGTCTCTCTTCAGGAATGCTCTCTCATTTTTTTATCGTTTCATTATTAATAGCACGTTTTTCGTTAACCTTAACTACACCAACGGTACGGTCCTCTACCGAAAATCCATTTTGAAAGAGCTGAACTATAGAAGTAACGGTTTCTTTTTTCAAACTGATATTCTAATAAGAACAATAAAAGAAGGCTATCTTTTCGCTGAGGTTCCTTACAGGATTGGTTTAAGAAAAGAGGGGATTTCCAAAGCGGTTTCATTTCCTTCTTTGCTACAGGTCACAAAGGGCTATTTTCGGTTAGTAAACAACATTCATATTGAGAAAGATACAAAAATTAGGGTGCGATTCACAGAAGATTCCTTGACAGCAATCAGACGGAATAGGGATGATTAAATGCCTGAGAGAGGGAAATTACTTTGGCTGCTGAATTGATTCTTGATGGGCACAAACTGGCATGGCATAAGGAAAGGGTGGAAGCTTGGTTAAGGGGAGAAAGAATAGCTCCCGTCACTATTGATTGTGCTTTGACCAGACGCTGCACTTATAGATGTATTTATTGTTATGGTCAACTGCAGGCTAACGATGAGAAGAGGATGACAAAAGATGTGATTTTCAGGTTTCTCGACGATGCCACCGAGATTGGGGTAAAAGCTATAAGTTTTGTAAGTGACGGAGAAAGCACCTGTTCTCCCCATCTATATGATGCTGTTTTAAGAGGCAGGGCAAATGGTTTAGATATGGCATTAGGAACGAACGGTTATTTAGTGAAAGATGAAAAGTTGGAAGAACTCTTGCCTTGTTTAACTTATCTCAGGTTCAATATCTCCGCCGCAGAACCTTCTCGCTATAGTCAAATAATGGGTTGTAAAAAAGAATATTTTTATAAAGTATATAATACAATAAAGACATGTGTAAAAATAAAGGAAGAGAAAGAGCTTTCTGTCACCATAGGTATACAGATGGTTTTAATGCCTGAATTTTCTGATCAGATTATTCCTTTTGCTAAACTTGGCAAGGAATTGGGAGTTGACTATGCGATTATTAAACATTGCAGTGATGATGAGGAGGGAAGTTTAGGAATAGATTACTCTGAGTACTTCAAGTTAGTTGATGTTTTAAAAAGAGCAGAGACTTACGCTGAGAACGGATATTTAATGAAGGTGAAATGGTCTAAGATTTTAAGTAGTGGGAAGCGTAAGTATTCCCGGTGTTTCGGCCCACCTTTTATTACGCAATTTTCTGGCTCAGGACTTGTTGCCCCTTGCGGTATGCTGTTCAATAAAAAGTATAAAAGATTTCATATTGGCAATATAGTGGATACATCTTTCAAGGAGGTCTGGCAGAGTGAGCGTTATTGGGAGGTTATGAATTTTATCGCTTCGAATAAGTTTGATGCCAAAACGATGTGTGGCACCCTGTGTCTTCAACATAAGGTAAATGAGTTCCTCTGGGATTTGAAACACGGAAATGCCATTCTTGAAGAACCGAAAGGTGCCCCCCCACTGCATATAAATTTTATATGATTTTGTGCCAACATCACAGATAAATGATATTGATTAATCCCGATTATAATCGTAAGCAAAAATTAGGTGGATTTTCAAGGTATGTTCCTGTGAGCGTTCCTATTGGCATAGGTTATCTTGCAGGTTATCTTATTGAGCATGGTAAGACAGTCAGAATATTGGATGAGGAAATGGTGTGTGTGTCTGATGAGATGCTTGGCAAATACGTCAAAGGGCTCGAGCAACCTTACATTTTTGGCTTATCATGTTTGACAGCGGGTATCGGCAGAGCTCACGAGTTAGCACACATTATAAAGACAAAATATCCTGATGGTAAAGTTATATTGGGCGGTATGCATCCAACTGTTTTGCCAGAGGAGGTTCTAAGAGATAGAAACATAGATATAGTGGTTTGCGGTGAAGGTGAGGAAATTCTAAATTTATTATATGAAAGGATAAAGAATAATGAAGATTATAGCAGTATAAAAGGCATTTCTTTTCGCAAAGATGGGTTTATTGTTAATAATGAGCGAGCGCAATTGCCAGATTTAGAAAAGATGCCTAAGTTTCCCTACTATTTATTTGAGCAGTATTCAGATAGGTACGAATTAGGTTTTATTGCTAGTTCTCGAGGGTGTCCCTATAATTGCATGTTCTGCAGTCAGCGCAGTATATCAGGAAGAAAATACAGATTTTTCCCCTCTGAACTTGTTATTCAGTATATAGAAGAGCTTATATATAAATACAACCGTCCTTATATTACATTTGTAGATGATTCTTTTCTCATGAATAAGAAAAGAATTATGCATCTTTGTGAGATGATGGTACAAAAAGATTTTCACAAAAAGGCAATTTTTGACTGTCAGGCAAGGGGGGACACAGTTAGTGAACAAGTTTTACAGTCCCTTAGAGAGGCTGGCTTTAGAACTATTCATTTTGGAATAGAGACAGCATCGGAAAGATTAATGAAACTAATTGATAAGAGAGAAACTGTACAACAAGTAATAGAAGGAGTCAAATTAGCAAAAAGATTTGGGTTCCAGGTCTCAGGTACATTTATATTGGGGCTTCCAACAGAGACCAAGGAAGAGAGAAAAGCGGCATATAGACTTGCCAAGGAATTAGCTTTAGATTACGTGAGATTCAATAACGCCACGCCTTATCCCGGAACAAAATTGTACGAGATAGCAAAAGAAGAAAATAGGTTAAATCCTGGCAATAATTGGGAGAACCTCAACGCGTGCGGAACGCTTGTAGAATCACCCTTTAAGGAAACTCCCCTGGCTTACGTCCCTCTTACAGCTTCCCAGAAAGAACTTAGCCACGATATATTGAAGTATAATCTTCTTTATTCATTTCGCCCGCAGAGTATATTTAAGATTTTGAAAGAGAGGATTGGCCCTGCCGGTTGGCTAACTCTGCCGGAAAGATGGTATCTCAATCCAGAAGAGTGGTCTTACTTGATAAAATTTGGATTTAGAATATTATGCTCTTTTACTAAACTATTTCTGTATGAGGCAATGAGACCTCTTAAGAGATAAAGAATTTAACATTGAGTCTTTTATGAACGTATTATTCTACGGCACAGGCTTAATTTTTATTGCATTTTTTATCCATCTTACTATTTGGAAAATCCGTTTACCTCAAAATCAAACAAAAGCATTGGTACAGATATTCTTTGGCACTATGATAATCGGTTTTTTAATCTTGTGGAAATCTTCAGCTTATATTACAATTTTGGGCTTGCCTGCTCCCACGACCACCTATGAATATTTCCAACTTTCTTTTTTCTTTGTCTCTTTAACCACGGCTTATATAGCTACTTATTCTGCGTTAGAGGTAGATAGCCCTTCGCTTGTAATGGTGATGAATATTGCTAAAGCGGGTTCTAATGGATTAGACAAAAATACGCTTGAGCAAGAAATGAGCAATGATGTTCTGATACTGCCGAGACTAAGAGATCTCGTTGCCGGAGGAATGATTTGCTTGGATAGAGAAACATACAAGCTTAAGCCAAAAGGTATTTTTATAGCACGTATATTTGTGGCATATCGGAGACTTATAGGAAAAGTTCAGAGGGGCGGTTGACAAAATTGTTGATATGATGAATTGTCTACATGCATTTTCGCCTATCATCGGCTTTGGAGTAAATGTAGTATGTCAGGTTTGCTGTTGTCGCTATATTACTGGATTTAGTGTATTAAAGTCTATTTTTGTTGGTTTCACGGCTGGAATGTTCAGTTTGTTAATTGTTGAATTGTATTGTTTTAAGCAACTTTCTTTATCTTTGCCAGGAAATGCGCCTTCTACTTTTGTTAATATTGTTACATATTCAGCTTTAGGATACGGATATTTTCATTTTATAAATCTTGGGGAAACAGCGCGGAGGATTAGAATATTAAGAGAATTATATGATTCTAAGGAAGGGCTCGCTATGTCAGAAATTCTGGAACGGTACAGTGCTAAAGAGATTATTGAGAAAAGAATGAATAGGTTAATTAATAACGGTCAGATAATATGCAAAAATGACAGATATTATGTTGGCAATCCCATGATGTTGTTGATAGCAAAAATTATAGTAACAATGAAGCTGATAGTTTTTGGAAAGAAAAGTGAGTTTACTTGATTCTAAAAAAAAGCGAGTTCGTGGAGGGAATTGTAGCTTGCCTACAGAATCCATGAGAGGAATTCCAACAATCTGCATACGGGCTACTCATGGTTGGCGATTTCTCAATTTCAAAGAACTGTGGGAATACCGAGAACTTGTCTACTTCCTCACATGGCGTGACATAAAGGTGCGGTATAAGCAAACTGCAATTGGTGGTGCATGGGCAATTATCCAACCTTTTTTTACGATGATGATCTTCAGTCTATTCTTTGGTAAATTTGCGAGAATTCCCTCGGAGGGGTTGCCCTATCCGATTTTCGCCTATAGTGCACTTGTTCCCTGGACATATTTTGCAAATAGCCTCACCCATGCGACAAACAGTCTTGTGGAACATCAACAGACAATTACCAAAGTATATTTTCCTCGCCTGATCTTACCTTTATCCTCAGTTCTTGGAGGATTGGTAGATTTTGTCATTGCTTTTACTGTCCTTATCGGGATGATGTTTTTCTATAATATTTACCCCACAGGGGCGATATGGACAATACCTCTGTTTGTGCTTCTGTCAATCATAACTGCATTTGGGGTAGGGTTATGGCTCTCAGCATTGAATGTTCAGTACAGGGATGTCCGTTATGCCGTGGGATTTCTAATACAGCTCTGGCTTTTCGCAACTCCAATTGCGTACCCAATCACTATAGTTCCAGAGCGATGGAGAGCTCTTTACGGGCTTAATCCAATGGTAGGAGTAATAGAAGGATTTAGGAAAGCATTGCTCGGCAAGGGAGCAATCTGGGGACCATCTCTTGCTGTTTCAATTTCGATAATAGTTCTGATTCTTATCGGTGGAATTCTCTATTTCCGAAAGATGGAACAAACTTTTGCAGATGTGGTGTGAAAAAATTTTCCTCTCCCTTTGTGGGAGGGAGTTAGAATGAGGGCGAAAATGAATGATGTAGCCGTCAGCGCAGAAAATTTAAGCAAAAGATACAGGATAGGAGAGAAAGTTCCTTACAAAGCATTGAGGGATGAAATAACTAAACTTTTCACCACGCCCTTTGGGAAGCTCAAGAACCAGTCAGCTCCAAAAAGAGAAAAAGGATACATCTGGGCATTGAAGGATGTTTCCCTTGAAGTCAAAAGAGGAGAGGTAGTTGGAATTATCGGAAGAAATGGAGCGGGGAAGACAACACTACTCAAGATTTTATCAAGAGTAACTGAGCCAACGAAAGGACATGCAGAAATTCGTGGAAGAGTAGGGAGTCTCCTTGAAGTAGGCACCGGTTTCCATCCCGAGCTTACGGGAAGAGAGAATATTTACCTTAATGGAGCTATTCTTGGAATGAAGAAAAGAGAGATAGATAAAAAGTTTAATGAGATAGTATCATTTGCAGAAATAGAAAAGTTTATTGATACTCCTGTGAAACACTATAGCGCAGGGATGCATGTTCGTCTTGCCTTTGCCGTTGCCGCCCACCTTGAACCGGAAATACTGTTAGTAGATGAGGTACTGGCAGTGGGGGATGTGGAGTTTCAGAAGAAGTGCCTGGGGAAAATGAAAGATGTAACGGGCGAGGGGCGAACTGTGTTGTTTGTGAGTCACAATATGGCTGTGATTCAGGCCCTCTGTCCACAGACGCTTTTGCTGGAGCAGGGATGTCTTCAGATGCGCGGCTCCAGTGCAGAGGTAGTGAAAACGTATTTGAAAGGTAACTCAGTGGAAAGTGGTGAGTACATCTGGCAATGGGAAGAGGAACGCCTTAACGACCTGGGCTTACTTGTGCCGCTGTCACTACGGATCTTAGACCATAAAGGCAAGGTTTCGGAACGGGTACTAGCAAGATATCCGTTTCAGATTGAGTTTCGATATCAGCTCACCGAGAGTGTGTCCAATCTACGCGTTGGTCTGACTTTGAAGACAACTGAGGGACAATGGGTCTGTACATCCTTTGATCGCGATAGAACTGAAGAACATGGCTGGTACAATCGGAAACAGGGGATTTATGTTGCTATGTGCACGATCCCTGAGAATTTACTGAATGATGGAACATTCGTTCTGGGAGTAATTACAGGAATTAAGGGGGCACAGCGACTTTACCGAGATTTTGAACTGATTCGGTTTTCCGTGGATATGACAGCGGGTGTAGGATCCCATTGGGCAGATGGAAGAAGTGGTGTGATCAGACCGGACTTCAAATGGGAAACGGAGTTCGCCGGATGAAATTCTCACATCTGATATTATTTCGACACGAACGATTTCTGGCATTGGATAATCGACATTCAGCTATTATGACACCGCGGGCTATCTTTCTACTATTTATCGCCTGCGGTTTAGTCTATATCCCGTTTCTGTTGATTCCGGGCATCTATTGGGACGATTGGGCCTGGTTCTGGGTGTCAAGGGTCGAGGGTCTGGATAGACTATTTGATTACACGTTGCAGATGCGGCATCCGGGCTACTGGTTCCCTCTTGCGCTGTTCTACGGGGTTGGGGGTGAGCACGCTGGGATACTGGCGAGAGTCTTTGCCGTAGTCTGTCATCTCGTCAATGGTATTCTTCTCTACCGGATCTTGCGGCGGCCGCTCTTGACACGTGATATTTCTGTCTGGGCTGCGGCAATATATTTGCTTTCTCCATTTTACTATGCGCGTGGAACTATAAGCCATGCCATTTATGACATCTTCATGTTCTTTTATCTATTCTCGATCTGGCTCCTGCGTTCTGGTCGAAGGAGAGGGAATCTGCTTGCAGTGGGAGCTTTTATTATTTCATTATTCTTTGAGACCCTTATGTTCTTAGAACCATTACGAGTCCTATTTGTGCATCGGGGTTGGAAAGGGGTCCGCAACACTATCCGACGTTGCGTGCCGTTTTGGATTATGTTTGCTGCGTTCACTGTCGCTAGGGTTGTCTGGTTAAAACCCTATGGTGACTTCGCAAGTTATAATCAGTTGAGATTTTCGATGCTACCGTTGTTACAGAATCTGGCGAGGCATGGTCGCTATTACCTGCGTGGTGTCGGCTACACATTGAGTTCCGCACTTAAATTGGCTTCGTGGCCTGGAATTATTACTTTGGGAGTTTTGGGACTTTTAATCGCGTGGCTTTTCAGTCGAAGGAGCAGGCGAAAAGAAGCACAATGCCGGGAAGGGCACAACTTGGTCGGTTGGCAGCTTCTATTCGGAACACTGCTCGCGATACTGGGTGCGTTACCCTACGCGCTAATTGGTAGAGTTCCATCGTCTTATGCTTTTTATAGTCGTTTTGCATATATTTCGATCCCGGGTATTTCGATAATTGGCGCGGCACTTATTATGGCCATTCGGCATTATCGAATTAGAATCAGTGTATTTTTCATAGTAATGATGATTCTTGCTCTTTCCTCCTTACGAATTACAAAATGGTATATTTATGACTCGCTGGTACAGCGTGAATTGGTCATGAAGCTGGTTCGCATAATACCTGCTAATCTTGTGCATCCGCCGCTGTTCATCTTGAAGATGGTTCCAAGCACAAGAGAAGTTTTGGTGTTAAACAGAAGAATGGACCCGGAGGATCTGAACGCCCCGGTAAATCTGGCTCGCAATACAACTGCATCGCCAGTGTTCATTTATGACGAAGAGTCCGTTGACGGTTTGCGACGTCCAGAAGGCTACTTATGCACAGTTACATGGCACGACCGATATCCGTGTCCGGAGTCATTGGTGCGATTGGAGTACCGGCTTAATGCAGACAACTCATCGGTTGACCGTATGTCTTACTGGGTGCTGTTAAAATCTGTTTTTCTAAAGGCTGGAGAGTCACCCGATATGGGAATGATAAGCAGCCCCGATGGCTGGTTGGACAAAAATGACCGGTAAAATTAACAGACAGAGATTACACCTTTTATCAACACATAACCGAGGTTTAAACATTCTGACACCGCGGGCTGTTTCTGTGCTATTTATCACCTGTGGTCTAATCTATGTTCCATTTCTCCTTATTTCGGGCATGTATTGGGATGATTGGGCCTGGTTTTGGGTATCAAGGGTTGAGGGTTTAAATAAACTATTTGAGTACACATTGCAGATGCGGCATCCGGGCTACTGGCTGCCTCTTGCCCTGTTCTATGGAGTGGGAGGCCAACACGCTGGGATACTGGCAAGGGTCTTTGCCGTGGTCTGTCATCTTGCCAATGGTGTTCTTCTCTACCGGATCTTGCGGCGGCCGCGCTTGACACAGGATATTTCTGTCTGGGCCGCGGCAATATATTTGCTTTCTCCGTTCTACTATGCGCGTGGGTGTTTAGTACATACCAGTTATGACATTTTCATGTTTTGTTATTTGTTGTCCATCTGGGTCATGTCTTCTGGCCGAAAGAGAGGAAGTATCCTGGCAGTGGGAGCTTTTATTACTTCTTTATCGTTTGAAACCCTTATGTTCCTGGAACCGTTACGAGTTCTATTTGTGCATCAGAGTGGCAAGGGGATTCGCAAGGTGACCCGGCGTTGCATGCCATTTTGGATTATAGCTGTTGCTTTTATCATTGCCAAGTTTACCTGGTTAAAACCCTACGGGTACTATGCAAGTTACAATCAGCTAAGATTCTCGATGTTGCCGTTACTAAAGGATTTGGCCAGGCATGGTCGCTACTACCTGCATGGTGTCAGCTACACACTGAGTTCCGCGCTTAAATTGGCTTCCTGGCATGGAATCATTATTTTGGGAGTTTTGGGACTTTTAATTGTGTGGTTTTGGGAGCCAGCGGGTAGGCGAAGAAAGACGTCGCACTTGAAGCAGAGGAGTCTGATTACTTGGCAGCTTGCATTCGGAGTACTACTTGCGATACTGGGCGCATTACCCTACGCACTAATTGGCAGAGTGCCCTCGGCTTGCCACTTTTTCAGTCGCTTTGCGTATGCTTCGATTCCTGGTATTTCAATAATCGGCGCGACGTTTATTATGGCTATCCGGCATCATCGAATCAGAATCAGCGTATTTTTTGTAGTGCTGATGATTCTTGCTCTCTCCTCTTTACGAGTTACCAAATGGTACATTTATGATTCGCTGGTGCAGCGTGAATTGGCCACGAAACTGGCTCGCATAATACCTGCTGGCTTAGTGGATCCACCGCTGTTCATCCTGAAGATGGTCCCGAGCACAAGAGAAGTTCTGGTGATGAATAGAAGAATGTCGCCGGAGGATTTGAACGTCCCGGTAAATTTTGCTCGCAATACAATTGTATCGCCAGTGTTCATTTATGATGAGGAGTCAGTAGATCTTTGGCTGCGTCCAGAGGGATGGATATGCACAGTTACTACCAATGACCGATATCCGTGTCCGGAGTCATTAGTGCGATTGGAGTACCGGCTTAATGCAGACAACTCATCGGTTGACCGTATGTCTTACTGGGTGCTGTTAAAATCTGTTTTTCTAAAGGCTGGAGAGTCACCCGATATGGGAACGATAAGCAGCCCCGATGGTTGGTTGGACAGAGCGGAATGTGAGTAGTCGCAAACAATGAGATATTGTAAAAAATGTGTGATGCCAGATACCAGGCCGGGTCTGGTCCTGGATAGCGAAGGTATCTGCCAGGCTTGTAAAGTAGCTGAGAAGAAGAAGGGGATTGACTGGGATTCGCGATACAGCGAACTTCAGAATCTCTGCGATAAGTTTAGAGGTAAAAATGGTAACTATTATGATTGTATTGTTACTGTGAGTGGAGGGAAGGATAGCCATTTCCAGGCGTATGTAATAAAAGAGCGGATGGAGATGAATCCTCTTCTGGTCAATGTATCGAATTTCAGCTGGACTAAGGCCGGGCTTCACAATTTTAATAATCTTAGTGATGCATTTGGTTGCGATACTATCTCTCTTCACCTAAATAGGAAATTAGCCAGAAAGATGATGCGAAAGGCTTTTGAAAAGCTCGGAAGTCCTATGTGGTGCTGGGATAGAGCAGTATATGTTTTCCCCATTAGAATGGCCATAAATATGAAGATTCCCTTGGTAGTATATGGTGAAAATGTGAGTTATGAATATGGTGGTTTTCAGAAAGAAGAGACCTATAGCGCTAAAGACCAAATTGATAATGATGTGGTAAAGCCTATAGATTGGGACTTTTGGTTGGATGAGGAAATAACAATGAAGGACCTTAACACTTTTATTTATCCTGGGAAGGAAGAGATAGAAAAAGCTGGTATAGAACCCATCTATTTGAGCTATTTTTTCCCTTGGGATGGTTATCGTAATTATGAAGTTGCCAGAAAGTATGGGTTTAAATCTTTAGGAGATGAATGGAAAAGGGAAGGATACGTAGAAGATTATGACCAGATAGATGCTATTGGTTACCTGGTACACCCCTGGTTGAAATATTACAAGTATGGTCATGCTAGAGTTACGGACGTATGTTGTTACTGGATACGCACAGGTAGGATTAGCAGGGATGAAGCAATCAAGCTGGTCAAGGAACATGACCATAAATTAGACCCAAAAGCCTTAAAAGACTTTCTGGAATTCACTGGCTATACTGAAGAAGAATTCTGGGACATTGCTGAAAGATTTCGCAACAAGGAAATTTGGGAGAAAGTGGAAGGCAAATGGAAACTGAAAACGCTGCTCAAATAATAGCCATAATTCCGGCAAGGGGAAACTCTAAACGGGTTAAGAGGAAGAACCTAAGAATATTGGCTGGTAAACCACTGATTGCCTATACCATTCAACAGGCATTGCTATCAAACCGTATAACAAAGACGGTGGTTTCTACTGAAGATGACGAAATTGCCGAAGTCTCTCGACAATATGGGGCTGAAGTCGTGATAAGGCCGGTAGAATTAGTGCAAGACATAACTCCTACTTTGCCAGTTATGCAACATGTATTGAGAAATATAGAAGGATTTGACTATGCTATTCTCTTACAACCAACCTCCCCGTTCCGAACAGTCGAAGATATTGATAAGGCTCTAAAAATCTTAAGAGACACAGGAGCAGATTCTGTTGCCAGTGTATGTGAATTGGACTATTTATCCTTGTGGATGTTAAAGATAGATAATGAGAAGAGAATCAAGTTCTGCATTGAGGAGGAATTCATATCCAGAGTGGCAAGCAGGAAACCATGTAGTTACTTAGAATCCCCGAAACTGTATAGAGTAAACGCAGCAATTTATGCTACAAAAGTTAGCGTACTCATGCAATTGAAAGACTTTGTTATCGGCAAGGACACCAGGGCATATACCATGTCCAAAGAAAGATCATTAGATATAGATGATGAATTTGACTTTAAGATTGCGGAGGCAATCATGAAAGAAAGGAAGCACTCGCGCAATAGGTCATGATTAAGATAGCTGACAAGAAAATTGGGAAGGGATATCCAGTATTCATAATTGCTGAGGCTGGTGTCAACCACAACGGGAATATGGAAATAGCAAAGAGGATGATAGATGCAGCTGTATCTGCTTGTGCAGATGCGGTTAAGTTTCAAACATTTAGAACAGAAGACATAGTAACGAAAGACTTACCCATCGTTGAGTATCAACGCCAAAATATCGGGAAGTGCGATTCACAATTCAATGTTCTCAAAAAGGTTGAGCTTACGGAAAAAGAACATAAGGTTTTAAAGGAGTACTGTGACCAGAAAAATATCATTTTCTTATCTTCATCCCATTCAAATAAATGGAGTGTTGATGTTCTGGATAGTTTAGGGGTAGTAGCTTTCAAGATTCCCAGTCCCGATGTGACCAATGTTCCGTTACTGGAGTATGTTTCCGAGAAAGGCAAGCCCTTGATAATAAGTACAGGAATGGCAACCTTTGAAGAGGTGAAAGAAGCAATTGATACAGTGAGGGAAAACACCAACAAGATTATCATTTTACATTGCACGACAGACTACCCGTGTAGACTGGGGGATGTGAATCTGCGAGTGATGGAAACTCTGGAGAATGAATTTGGTCTGCCTGTAGGATTTTCTGACCATACCTCTTGGATAGAGCCTGCGGCTGTCGCCGTTTCCTTAGGGGCTGCGATTATTGAAAAACACTTCACCTTAGATAAGAATATGGATGGGTTAGACCATAAAGCTTCTCTGGAACCAAATGAACTCAAGCAAATGATCGAGATGGCAAGGTTTGTTGAACAAGCTCAAATAAGGGATCCTTTTGAGGTTCTAAGAGAGATTAACAGGAAGCTCAAAACCGCTTTTCCGCTGGATAGTGTTGAGTTAATTTTAGGCTCAAGAAATGTCAAGCCCACGGAAAGTGAATTAAGGATTGCAGAGGCTGTAAGGAAAAGCGTGGTGGCGGCAAAGGATATTAAGAAAGGAGTAGTAATCCAGGAGGATATGATAACTATCAAAAGGCCAGGGACTGGTCTACCTCCAAAACAGTTCAAAAACATCATTGGTAAAAAGGCTGCAAGAAATATAAGAGCTGATGAGTTGTTAACTGAAGAATCTTTCTCTTAAAATATGTTCGTAAGATGAGACCTACTGCGAGGAAAATTGTTTATGTTACAGGAACCAGGGCAGATTACGGCCTGATGAAATCGGTACTAAATGCTGTAAGAAACCATCCAAAACTTGAATTGACTCTGATAGTTACAGGAATGCATTTGATGTCTGAATTTGGAGAAACCATTAAAGAGATTAAAAAGGATGGTTTTGAATACGAAATTGCTAATTTTGTTTATCAGGAAGATAATAAACCTGCTATGGCGGAATTTGTAGGGAACTGCATAGTGGGTATTCTCCAGATTGTTAAAAAGATACAGCCGGATATAATTATAGTTCTTGGTGATAGAGGAGAGATGTTGTCTGGTGCTGTTACTGGTGTCTACTGTGGCATTCCAGTCGCCCATATCCATGGAGGCGAGGTATCCAGCACAGTGGATGAAATTGCCAGGCATGCGATTACCAAATTAGCGCATATACACTTTCCAGCGACTCAAAATAGTGCAAAGAGAATCCTGAAGATGGGCGAAGAGGCTTGGAGAGTACATGTTGTTGGTGCGCCATCTTTGGACACAATCTTAAATGCACCGCTAATCAAAAAAGACGAATTGGGAAAAAAATATCATTTGGATTTTAAAGAGCCCATATTGTTGGCAGTTCAGCATCCTGTCTCTATGGAAATATCTGACTGCGAATTTCAGATTGAGCAAACTCTTGAGGCAATCAAGAAATTGCAACTGCAATGTGTATGGATATATCCGAACGCTGATGCTGGTGGAAGAGTAATGGTTCAAAGAATTAGAAAATATGAAAACTTGCCATTTCTGCAGACATATAAGAGTTTGCCTTATGAAGATTACCTAAGCCTAATGGGCATTGCAAGTGTCATGATTGGCAATTCCAGTAGCGGTATCATAGAGTCGGCATCCTTCAGATTACCTGTAGTAAATGTTGGCACAAGGCAGAAAAATAGAGAGAGAGGAGAAAATATTATTGATGTTGGATATGATAAGCACGAAATAGTGCGTGCAATAGAAGAAGCTTTATATGATAAGAAATTTCGTGAGAGAGTTCAGCATTGCAAGAATCCTTATGGTGATGGCAAGACAGGTCATAGAATTGCCGATATTTTGGCTGGGGTAAGGATAGATAGAAAGTTACTGCAGAAACAAATAACTTATTGACAGAGTATGATGAATGAGCATAGGGGATATATAATGAAGTGCATAATTATTGGTGCAGGAGGACACGGAAGAATAATTTTAGAGATACTAAGACTTAACGATATTGAAGTAGCAGGATTTATAGATGACAGTAAAGAATTGTATGACACCGCGATAGATGGAGTAAAAGTTTTGGGCAATTTTGAGAAAGTAGATGGTTTAATCAAAAAGGGTGTTGAGAAAGGGATTGTTGCTGTCGCTGATGGGAGAGTGAGAAGGATGTTGGTAGAAAGGAGTGCGGAAAAAGGCCTAACCCTAATTGGAGCAAAGCACCCACAATGTTATGTCTCTGACAACGCCAGGATAAGCGAAACAGCACAATTGTGTGTAAACTGTGTGGTCAACCCTCATGCTGTGATTGGTGACTATACAATCATTAACAGCAATGCGGTTGTTGAACATAACTCCAATATAGGCAAGTATTGTCATATTAGTCCCAGCGCGACAGTGTTAGGATTTGCGACAGTAGGTGATTTCAGTCAAGTAGGAGCAGGTGCTACTGTATTAGAAAATAGAATAGTCGGTGAAAACGTCTTTGTAGGTGCAGGAGCTGTCATCACCAAAGATACTGAGAATAACAAAGTATATGTGGGAATACCAGCTAAACCTGCAGAAAAATAGAAGGAGGATATCTAAGGTGAGTATTGCAGGAAGCAGTATTAGGGGAAATGTAAAGATCCCTTTGTCAAAACCATGGATCGGTGCAGAAGAGGCACAGATTGCCCAGAGTATTGTAAAGTCTGGGTGGCTCATATCCGGCCCTAAAGTTGCTGAATTTGAAAAAAGATTTGCAGAAAAAATTGCTGTTAGGCACGCAGTTGCTGTTAACAGTGGAAGCAGTGCTTTGCTAATTGCACAGCAAGCTCTGGGAGTCCAGGCTGGCGATGAGGTTATTGTGCCAGATATGACGTTTATCTCCACTGCCTCATCCTGCATGTATCTGGGAGCTAAGCCAGTCTTTGCAGACATTGAGATGAAAACCTATTGTATAAATCCAGGTGATATAAAGCGAAGAATTACTAAGGGAACCAAAGGTATTATTCCTGTGCATTATGCCGGGCAAAGTGCTGATATGGAATATATATTAGAAATAGCAAAAAGATACGGCCTGTTCGTCTTAGAGGATGCGGCAGAAGCACATTTGTCTGAGTACAAAGGCAAAAAGGCGGGGGGGATAGGAGACATTGCTATTTTTAGTTTCACTCCTTCAAAACCTATAACTACCGGGGAAGGTGGCATGATTACCACAAATAAGTCTGATTTAGCAAAAAAATGTAGATTAATAAGGGATTTCAGTGACATAGGTAAATTCGAGTATGAGAATTTAGGTTTTAATTTTAGAATGCCTGAGGTAATGGGTGGCGTAGGTTTGGTCCAGCTAAGAAAATTGGAAGAAGCAGTTCGTCGGAGAAGAAGTATTGCTCATAGATATACCATGGCGTTTGAAGATTTAGAGGCCATCATCACTCCATTTCAAAGAACTGAGAATGACATCAATTATCAGCTTTATACAATCAGGTTAAATCTTGATGAGGTGACTATAACCAGAAATCAGTTCATTGAAGCCCTGTCTGAAAAAGGGGTAAGTTCAAGACTATACTATCCGGCTCTACACACACAAAAAGTGTTCACGGATTTGGCTATCTCCGATGACTATCCAAATACTCTTGAGTTCGCCAGGACTGCATTATCCCTGCCAATTTATCCCGCAATGAGTGAGGAAGAAGTATCTATTGTTGTGGAAGTAGTGGAAACTCTATGTTCTCAATATAGGAGAAGTCTATAATGTCTAAGGTTTTGGTTACTGGAGGCTCTGGGTTTATTGGTTCAGCATTGGTGAGACATTTGGTCAAATTAGGGTATGATGTAAGAGCTTTTGATATAGTGGAATCAAGAGCTAAAGGTGCAGAAAACTACATGGGTAGCATACTGGATACGGATGCACTGCGATTAGCTATCCGGGGGTGTGAGTATGTTGTGCATTTGGCTGCTATGGTGGGTGTCAGGAGAACAGAAATTAGAAGACTGGACTGCTTGAATATTAATATATTGGGGACGGTCAATGTGCTTGAGAATTGTGTAAAGGAGAGAGTAAAGAAAATTCTGTTTATATCATCTTCAGAGGTTTATGGCGACCAAGCCAAGCAACCAATTTCTGAGACAAATCCTGTCAATCCCAAATCAGTATATGGGGTAACAAAGTTGGCCGGTGAAGAGTATGTTCGGGCATATCGTCAAGCCTATGCTCTGGATCATACTATTGTAAGACTATTCAATATTTACGGTACTGGACAAATTGCTGAGTTTGTGATTCCCAGATTTGTAAAAGCTATACAGCAAGGGTTATCACCATGTATTTATGGGACTGGAGAGCAAGTGAGAGCGTTCTGTTATGTTGATGATGCGGTAGAAGGGATAGCTTTAGCTTTGTTTGCGACGAAAGCTGACGGTGAAGTATTCAACATAGGTGATGACAAAAAGCCTATCACTATGAAAGATTTAGCTACGACTGTTATTGGAATTGGCGGCAAGAGAATTAAGCCCGAGTTTGTCCCCCTACAAAATGCTGATAGGGAGGCATGTCGAGAGATAGTAACAAGGACTCCGGATATTTCCAAAGCGAAGAGATTTTTAGGGTACAAGTGTACGGTCAGCCTAAAAGACGGAATAGAAAAAGTACTTAAGAGCAAGATTAAAGAGGCTTGGTTTAATCCTTTTACGCAGACTCCCTTGTGATGAAGGGTTAATGATGAATAGAAAAGAGGACAATTCTCTTGGAAAATCAGTGATTTCTCTGATATATGGCGGCGCCGGTCTCTTGTTCCGGCAGAGACAGAGGATGCGCTCCTTCCGTGATGTCGAACATGCTGTCCAGGCCTGGGAGCGTAAACACCCGCTGGCAGGGCCACCTATCGTCCTGATGAATATTTCGTCCCGGTCATTTTGGGGAAGTGTTAGTTTTAACTCGGCGACTGATTTGCTGATAGGCTGGGCTTTGCGATTGAAAGGTCATCGGGTAATATATTATTCCTGTCAGCGGAGTTTGTTACAGTGTCAGAGAGGCGCCGATTGGCGGGACGAGCCATGCACACCGGAGCCTTGCCGCAATTGTGTCAAGTTGAGTCAGTTCACATTTCCTGCCCAACTGCGCCACGATTGGGGCAGGTGGCCCGATAGCTACGACTCCGATTTGACTGCGTGGCTGGATACTTTGCAAGACCAATCACTAATGAAGTTAAGAGATGTTATATTTGAGGGTTTGCCCCTGGGTAGGTTAGGCTATCCATCTTTGATGTGGGCTTTAAACTCAGGAGATCCGGCAAAAGATAAGAGGGCACCTCAGCTGCTGGCGCGATATATTGTCGGTGCTGCCCACCTGGCACGCTGTTTCCGCCAACTTGTCGCTAATGAAACCCCGCTTGCGGTTGTCGTTTTTAGTGGTTTGACATATCCGGAGGCAGTCGTCTTGACAATTGCACGGGAGCAAGGTGTCCCTGTCATTACGTATGAGGCAGGTCTTCGCGAAGGGACAACTTTTTTAGCACATAATCGGGCAGTAAGATTTGAGGTAGAAGTGCCAAAAGATTTTGAACTGAGCGAGCCCATGAACAAAGAACTTGATGACTATCTAACCAGAAGGTTTAAAGGCAACTTCACAGTTGGAGGTCTTCGTTTCTGGCCAAAAATGAAGGAACTGGATGAGAATTTGTTGAAGAAGATTAGCTGTTATCGCCAGTTGGTGCCCATCTTTACCAACGTTAGCTACGACGCTATTCAGAAGTATGCGAATGTCAGCTTTGATAATATGTTTGATTGGTTAAATATGACGATGAGCATTGTGCGGGAAAGCCCGGATACCCTGTTCGTTGTGCGTGCGCATCCTGACGAGGCGCGTCCTGGCAAACCGAGCCGTGAGCCAGTAGGAGATTGGTTGAAAGAGCAGGGATGGCTAACACTAAAAAATGTGGAGTTTATTGGACCAAATGAACACTTGAGTTCGTATGAACTGATTCACCGTTCTAAATTTGTGTTGGTTTATAGTTCCACCATTGGTTTGGAGTCGTTGGTACTGGGCAAGCCGATGATTGCTGGAGGGGCAGTGCCCTACCAGGATTGTAGAGCAGTGCTCTTCCCCCCCACACCAGAAGCATATCATCGGCAGGTGATGGATTTCCTGACTGCGGAGGAAATGCCAGGTAATGAAGAACGACGAAGTCTGGCACGCCGCTATTACTATTATATACTTTTTAAAACTTGCCTTGACCTCTCAGCTTTCCTGGGCACTGGTAGTCAAGTTCCAAAAATAACCATCAATAGTGTCCAGGACCTAATGCCAGAAAACTCACAGGAAATAGATGTCATCCTGCGTGCTATTTTGCATGGGGAGCCGTTTAGATACCGTTGATGAGGCAGGGAAACTCAAAGGAGGGTACGGAGATTATGTTAAATGAGAGGAGTTGTCTTTTGGGCAGTTGGATCAATACAGGAAGTGCTGTTGTTGCAGAGATAATGGCGGCATGTGGTTTTGACTTTCTTGTTGTTGACGCGGAGCATTCAGCAGTAGATGTTCCACAAGCACAGGTTATATTTCAAGCGATTAAAGCAGGTAATCCAAATTGTGTACCGATGGTACGCTTGCCTGAAAATTCATATGCTGAAACAAAACGATATCTGGATGCAGGAGCGATGGGGGTAATCGCACCACTCATTAATTGTGCGCATGATGCAAAAGAGCTTGTACGTTCTGTGAAGTATCCTCCAATGGGCGAACGAGGGGTAGGCTACGGTCGCAGCCATGGCTATGGATTCTCCTTTAATGAATATATGGCTAAAGCAAACAAGGAAACCTTCGTCTGTGTCCAAATTGAGCATATAAAGGCGGTTAAGAATCTTGGCGAAATCCTTTCAGTTGAGGGAGTTGATGCCGTGTTTATTGGACCATATGATCTGACTGCGTCAATGGGCATCACAGGTCAATTTGAACATCCTGATTACTTGAAGGTAAGAAGAAACATTCTTGATGAGTGTTTACGGAATAATGCCAGAGCAGGCATTCATGTCATTGAGCCCGACCCACAAGAGGCAATGAAAAGAATTGAGGAAGGGTTTTCTATAATGGCTTACAGTTTAGATATTACTATGGTAGGTAATGCTTGCCGTCAGGGGTTGGAAGAAATTCGGCAAAAGTTGAACAACCTACACCTCCACCTTAATCCTCCCCCGTCAAGGAGGAGGAAGTAGAGATATATTACAGGAGGGATAGCAAATGATGCATAGTCAGAAGGTTGTGGCGCTGGTCCCAATCAAGGAGCATAGTGAACGAGTAAAAGATAAGAATTTTCGCAATTTTTGCGGGAAGCCTCTTTATCATCACATTTTGGGAACGCTTGAACACACCTATGCAGTTGATGAGGTCATTATTAACACAGATAGCCCTCTGGTTATCAATGAGGCCCCAAAATTATTTTCTAAGGTGAAAGTTGTGGAGAGACCGAAAGAATTAAGAGGTGATTATGTCAATGTAAACAAGATTTTTGGGTATGATTTGTCAATCTCAGATGGTGACATCTACCTACAAACCCATGCTACAAATCCGCTTTTAAAGGCTGAAACCATTGCAAGAGCATTAAAGGTATTTGTGGAAGATGAAACCGGATATGATTCTCTCTTCTCTGTTAACCGGCACCAAAGCCGATTTTATCTTTCTGATGTTAAACCAATTAACCACGACCCTGAGAATTTAATCCCTACCCAGGATTTACAACCGGTATATGAGGAAAATTCCGTTCTTTATATATTCACGAAACAATCATTCGCTTTGCATGAGCACCGCATAGGAGATAAGCCAATGATGTTTGAAACACCAAGAGTGGAATCCATTGATATAGATGATGAGTTTTCTTTCCGTCTTGCCGAATTACTCGCTTTATATGCCAGTTCACACTAAACAGAGCATCAGTGGAATGAAAATATTTATTGCTACTTACCCTTTTGGAAAAGCTGGTAGAGAGCCGCTGGAATTGTTGGAAGCAACAGGCTGGGAAATAATAAAAAACCCATACGGTCGTAGGTTGAAGGCTGGAGAGGTAGGTGAACTTGTTGAGGATATTGATGCAGTGATTGCTGGAACTGAACCCTACACATCTGATTTACTACAGGATGCCAGGCAATTGAAAGTCATTAGTAGGGTTGGTATCGGGCTTGACAGTGTGGATTTAGAAGCCTGCAAAAAACTTGGTATTGCTGTTACCTACACGCCGGATGCTCCATCGCAAGCTGTGGCGGAACTTACTGTTGGCAATATCATCAATCTGAGCAGGCATATTTTATCATCTGACCGTTCTGTGCGAGAAGGAACGTGGAATCGTTATATGGGAGTGCTTTTGAAAGAAATAACCATTGGAATTGTTGGAGTGGGACGAATTGGCAAGAGAGTCTGCCAATTACTTCAGCCATCTAATGCGAAAATATTAGCTTGTGAACTGGAACCCGATTTTGAATTTGGCAAAAAATTTGGGTTGAGATGGGTATCTAAAGAGGAATTATTTTCATGTGCAGACCTGGTAACTCTGCACATCCCATACAATAAGCGAAATCATCATTATGTTGACCGTAAAATCATATCCAGGATGAAAACAGGTAGTTGTCTGATTAACACCTCCCGCGGTCCGGTGGTAGATGAAGAATCTCTGACTGATGCACTTCTCCAGAAGCATTTAGGCGGAGCGGCATTAGATGTATTCGAGAAGGAGCCATATGAAGGAATGCTAACACAGCTTGATAATGTGATTCTTACAGCCCATATGGGAGCATCAGCTCGTGAATCCAGATTTTTGATGGAATTGGGTGCTGCAGAGAATTGTATAAGAGTACTGAAAGGCGAGAAGCCAGAACATGATGCAATACTGGAGACTTTAGAGAACAGTTAGCATTTATGAGTAGTTCGAGATTGTTGTAGATAGTGTAGTGATTGCGAGGTTAAGTATAGAGTGAGATCACTTATTAAAACAATATATCGGCAGGTCATGCCATTATCTATGCGCAGGTATATTTACCGAGCAAGGAAGTTGATGGGGCCGGGGAGGCTGGTTGCTATGGGCATTGCTATGTGCACAGACCCAATTGTACGAGATTATCGCCAACGACTTCTTTCTCTTAAGGATTTGTATCGTGGACGTCGTTGTTTCATCATGGGAAATGGGCCGAGTCTCAACCAGATGAATCTGGATAAACTCAAAGGTGATTTTGTGTGGGGCTCTAATAGATGTTACCTGCTTTTCGACCGTATTTCGTGGCGTCCAGCGTTCTATACTGCCATTGATACACGTGTCGTCCCGGACAACAGCATGGAAATCAACCGATTGATCGGGGAACTTCCTGAGACTTTGTTTTTCTTCCCCATGGATTTTCGTTTGCAGAGGACACTGCTGTCATCAGCCAATACATATTGGTACAAAGAAATTCTATTTGACGACAATGACCTTCCTTATGGGCATTTTTCTGTCTCAGTTGCAGATTATGTGCGATTTGTAACGACAGTTACGCTGGCCGCTATGCAGATTGCTGTCTTTCTTGGATTCAACCCGATTTACTTGATCGGATGTGATACTGATTACCAGGTACCAGACTCAGCCCTTTATGAAGATCATGAGCGCTATCTAATTGTCGCAACACGTGATGATGACGTTAATCACTTTGCCCCTAATTATTTTGGAGCTGGGAAGAAATATCACCAACCCCATCCAGAGCAGATGATCTTCGGTTATGAGCAAGCAAAGCAGGTTTGTGACCGGTCGGGAGTAAAGGTTCTTAATGCCACTGTAGGTGGGAAACTTGAAGTTTTTCCGAGAGTAGAATTCAGTAGTCTGTTTTAACAACCTTACTATAAAGGTGGAGGATGATAATAACAAATAAGAGGATTGTAATTACCGGGGGAGCGGGATTTCTTGGCAGGTGTGTAGTCAGGAAACTTAAAGAAATAGGATGTAAGAATACTTTTGTGCCGAGAAGTAAAGATTTTGACCTGAGGGGGAAGGAAGCAATTGTAAGACTTTATAGGGAGGTGAAACCTGATATTGTTATTCACTTAGCAGGGATTGTTGGTGGAATAGGTGCTAATAGAGAAAACCCGGGCAAGTTCTTCTATGATAACCTGATTATGGGAGTTGAGCTGATAGAGCAGGGAAGACTATTTGGAATAGAGAAATTCGTTGCAATTGGCACTATTTGTTGTTATCCAAAAATTACCTCTGTTCCTTTTAAGGAAGAGGATTTATGGAATGGTTATCCTGAAGAGACAAATGCCCCATATGGACTTGCGAAGAAAATGCTTCTTGTCCAGTCACAAGCATATAGAAAACAGTATGGGTTCAACTCCATATTCTTAATGCCTGTGAATCTATACGGTCCCGGTGATAATTTTGACCCTAATTCTTCACATGTTGTCCCTGCTCTTATAAAGAAATGTTTTGATGCAGTAAAAAACAACGAGGATGAAATAGTCGTTTGGGGAACAGGGAAGGCAACAAGAGAATTTCTCTATGTTGAGGATGCGGCTCGAGGAATTGTTCTGGCGATGGAAAAATACGATGGGAGTGAGCCGGTTAACATCGGGGCAGGTTTTGAGATTTCTATAAAAGATTTGGCGGAACTAATTGTTAAGCTAACAGGGTTTAAAGGGAAAATTAGGTGGGATGCCTCAAAGCCCGATGGGCAGCCAAGAAGGTGCGTTAACACAAAGAAAGCGTTCAGGGAGTTTGGGTTTAAGGCAGAAACACCTTTTGAGGAAGGGTTGAGAAAAACTATTGAATGGTATAGGAAAGAATTCTGTAGGAAAGCCTCATGAATGAGGCAACTACAGTGATGATTTGATGAATGATAATCTTCCCCTGGTGAGTATTATCACCCCCACTCTTAATAGTGAGAAGCATTTAGAAGAAACAATTAAGAGTGTCCTCAGCCAGAGTCATCCGAATATAGAATACATTATTATTGACGGTGGTTCTAAAGATAAAACATTTGAGATAATCAAGAATTACAGAAGCAGAATTGCCCACTTCGTCAGTGAACCGGACAAAGGGCTTTATGATGCAATGAATAAGGGAATTGATATAGCCCATGGTGAACTTGTCGGAATTATTAATAGTGATGATTGGTATCAACCGGATGCAGTGAAGCTTATTGTCTCCGGGTATCTGAAAGATAGGGAAGCAGGAGTTTTCTTTGGTGATATTCAAGTGGTTTCTAAGAATCTTGAGTACATAGAAAGAGTCCGCGGTAAGCCGGAACTTATTGGAACTTACCGCTGGCGGGTTATTCACCCTTCATCTTTCGTAGCAAGAAATGTTTATGCAAAGCAGCGCTATAATTTGAATTTCAGCCTCTTAGCCGACTATGACTTTTTTTTAAACCTTTATTTCTCTGGGGTTAAATTTCACTACTGCAATGAGGTAATAGCTTATGCACGGACAGGTGGTAAAAGTGCTATGTATCAAGCTTCCAGGGAAGAACATGCTATCAGAAAGAAATATTTCGGAAGAAAATATTTTCTTCTAAATGTAGTTGTCCTGTTGACTTCTATGCTGAAGAGGTTTGTTATAATAGTGATTCTGAGGAGCAACTACAATAGCAGGTTTTTACGGTTTTATCGAAAAATATTCCACAGATGACTTTGGGTGGTTATATAGTCCCTAAATACAAGGATTAAGTGAAATGGATTACCTATTCTTAAGAAAAGAGGGAGAGATATCTATGATACATTATTTATGTTAAAGAAAAAGTTCCCGCTTAATAAGGATGTGCTTGTGGCTAATAAAATAAAAGGGCCTCCCAAGGAAGTTATATTAAAGCACTTGAAGGGGTTGTCAGAAAAAGAATTGAAGTTTTTAGCAGAGCAGGTTAAGCCGTTCTTGTTTAAAGAGGATGATGTTGAATTAGTTTTGAACGCTCCTCTTTATGCAGAAAAATTTTTAAGTGTGTAATGGGAAAGATTAAAGTTTTACAACTTATAACCGAGCTTGATATAGGGGGGGCTGAGAAGGTATTGCTTTCATTTATCAGGAAGCTGAACAGGGATAAATACAATGTAATAGTTGCTTATATGAAGGGAGAAGGGAAACTTACTGAGGATTTCAGAAATGCAGGTATCAGGGTTTTTGATTTAAAGATGAAAAATAGGATGAATATTCGTGCAATTGCAAGGTTATATCGTTTATTGAAAAGAGAGGAGATTACGATTCTTCACACCCATTTAATTCAAGCGGATGTATGTGGATTTCTGGCAGGGAAGATGGCAGGCGTGCCAGTCATTATTTCCACCAAACATAACCCTGATAAATTCAGGAAGAGGTTTAGTATTTGCGTGTGGCTGGATGGAATATTCAGTAATCATTCAGACAGAGTCATTGCTGTATCTTATGCAGTAAAGGATTTTCTTATCAGGTGGGAGAAAATCCACAAGCATAAATTTACAGTTATTCATAATGGGATTGATCTGGAAGAATTTAATATTGATGCTGATATTCCGGAGAAAAAGAAGGAATTAGGCATAAATTTATCATCGCAAGTTGTTGGAAGTGTCGGACGATTTGATGAGCAGAAAGGATATATGTTTTTTTTAGAAGCAATACCAAAAATTTTAGAAAGTGTTCCGGATGTAAAATTCATATTTGTAGGTGATGGACCTCTACAAAGTAAATTAGAAAAATTGAGTAGAAAGTTGAAAGTAAACCGGAATGTTATCTTCACAGGAATCAGGCGTGATATACCGGAGATTCTTTCGGTGATGGATATTTTTGTCCTGCCGTCTATATTTGAGGGGTTTGGGATTGTTCTTCTTGAAGCTATGGCGATGGGGAGACCTGTTATTGCAAGTAGGGTGGGAGGAATTCCTGAAATAGTAGCCCACGGGCTGACGGGTGTGATAGTAGAGCCAGCTAATCCATCAGGGATTACAAGTTCCGTGGTGAAGCTATTGAAAAATCCTATGGAAGCAAAACGAATAGGGGATGCAGGTAGAAGAGAAGTAGAGAAAAGATTCACAGCAGGTGCAATGGCAAGAAAAATAGAAAACGTATATGATGAGATTTTGTCTAAAACCTGTTACTGACAACCCCTGATTAAATCAGGGGCAGGAATAACAAAAGCCGCTGTGTGATTATAGATTTGGAGTAGAGAGATATGTGCGGGATATGCGGTATCCTGAATATAGATTCTGAAAGTGGCATTCAGGAAGAAACCATCAGAAAGATGTGCAAGGTGATGGAGTACAGAGGTCCTGACGATGAAGGGATATATTTGGGGTGGAAAAGAAATGAGCAAAATAATGTAGGGTTGGGAATAAGGCGGCTTGCTATTATAGATTTAAAGACGGGGCATCAACCGATTCATAATGAGGATGGGACAATCTGGATTGTATGTAACGGGGAAGTATATAATTTCAAGGAGTTAAGAAAAAAACTGGAAAATGAGGGGCATCATTTCTATACCAATAGTGATGTTGAGGTAATAATCCATCTTTACGAAACTTATGGCATTGATTGTCTGGAATTCCTCCGCGGGATGTTTGCTTTTGCAATATGGGATGAAAAGAAAAATAGGTTGTTTCTGGCAAGAGATAGGCTCGGGCAGAAACCACTGTGTTACACCAACTGCAGGAACCAACTAATCTTTGCATCTGAAATTAAGTCAATCCTTCAAGTACCCAGAATTCCAAGAGAGGTTAACTTGCCTGCTATACACAACTATCTTACTTATCAATATGTTCCATCCCCATTAACTGCCTTTAAAAATATCCGGAAGTTGCCTCCCGCCCATTATTTAGTGTGTGAGATGGGCAAGATTTCAATTGAACGATACTGGAATCTTAACATGAATAATAAGATTAAAATGACGGAAGATGAATACTGCAAGCGTATTCGGGAGGTGCTTGAGGAAGCAGTTAAATTGAGACTTGTCAGTGACGTTCCTCTGGGGGCTTTCTTGAGTGGCGGGATTGATTCAAGCATTATTGTTGGAATAATGAGTAAATTAATGGGGAGGAGGGTTAAAACTTTTTCAGTAGGGTTTGAAGATAGAGCATATGATGAACTTAAATATGCCCGAATTGTGGCAAAACATTTCAAGACTGACCATCATGAATATGTTGTAAAGCCGGATGCGATTAAGCTCCTTCCAAAGCTTATCTGGCATTACAATGAACCATTTGCTGATTCATCTGCAATTCCTACTTATTATGTTGCAGAAAAGACCTCTCAGGAAGTAACAGTTGCACTGAATGGAGATGGTGGAGATGAGAATTTTGCAGGGTATCCCCGCTATAGGGCAGTTAAGTTAGCCGAATATTTTGAGAAACTACCCCTGTGGATTCGTAAGGATATAATCGACGGTATAGTTAAGTTAATTCCATATTCTCCAGAGCAGAAAGCTTATGGTAGACGTGTCAGAAGATTTATGAAATCCGTGAATTATTCAAGGGAGCAAAGATACATCCGCTGGACATGCATCTTTGACAATGAAAGAAAAAATGAACTTTACACTCCTTTTTTTAAAGAAGCTGTTGAGGGAATAGATTCATTTGATTATCTGCTAAATCACTTTAAGACAGGTCTGATAAATCAGACCACTACAGATAAGGGTTTGATGGACCAAACCCCTGCAGATAAAAAAGGAATGGGGCAGGATTTTCTGGATACTACTCTTTTCGTAGACATTATGACATATCTCCCAAATGATTTGTTTGTCAAGATGGATATAGCTACGATGGCAAATTCACTTGAAGCGCGTTCCCCTTTCCTTGACCATAAACTTATGGAGTTTACTGCATCCATTCCCTCCAATCTCAAGCTTAAAGGATTCAACAGCAAATATATTCTAAAGAAGGCATTCTCAAATCTTCTTCCATATCAAATACTCCATCGGGGGAAGATGGGATTTGGTGTGCCCGTCAGCCGCTGGCTGAGGAATGAACTTAAAAAATACATCTATGAAATCCTCTTATCCAGGGAAAGTCTTCAGCGGGGATATTTCAGAGAGGATTATTTGAAATTAATTGTAGATGAGCATTGCAACAAGCGGTATGACCATGGCTCCAGACTCTGGGCACTTCTTAATTTTGAATTATGGCATCGGATGTTCATTGACAGAATCCCGGATGCGAATTTTTGACATTTTTTAGAGAGAAATGGAAAAGGACTTATGGATAAGAGATTAAAGTATTGGTTACCGTATTTCTTTCTATGGACTTTTTGTTATCTTTTATATCCCTGCTGGCTTGTCCCTGGTTCCCCATTTAGAAGATACATATGGCTTTTGTCCTTCCTTTTCTATTTTGGAGTACTTAGCATTCTATATTTTAAAGGAGTAGAGATACCTGATAAAGGTAGGCGTTCCCCCATTACGCTTTTGAAAGAGAGGGATTGGAGTTTTATAGGAGCAGTCATTGTCTTTGTCTTACTTCATGTTTATCCCATTAGTTTTTTACCTTTGAGAACATGGAGCGATGAGCCTTCTCATGCATGCTCCGGAATACAGATTTTGCAAGCAGTAAGCTTTGGACCGGTTTGCCCCAGAGCTAAATTTGAAATGCTCCAATGGTTCTTACGCCTAACAGTATTAATAGGGATAGTTATAATAGTTAAATATAAACCGTGGCAATGTTTTGCGAAACTCTCTGCTAGGCAGAAGATTATCTTGTTGGTAATCACTGTTTTTTCGCTTTCACATTTGCTGTTTTTCCTATTAAAAAGTGTACCTTCCTATGTTTTTCTTTACAAGCCTCCACCTTTAAGTCGGTGGGTTTCTTTAGGGATGACTACATTAACGGAGCCGAATGTGTTCTGGGTAAGGTTGCCTTCTTTACTATTTTGTATTCTTAGTTCTGCACTAATTTATGAGATAGTAGCTCGTTTTGGATATAGAGACTTAGCCAGGATGGCGGCAGTGCTCTTTCTCTTCTTCCCTAACATTTCCTATTATTCTTCTAGTGCTGCTCTCGGATGCGGAACGGTTTTCTTCAGTTTACTTCCCCTATATTTTTTGATCCATTTCTTAAAGTCAAGGCATTATCCAGCTCTTTACTGGTGTTTCTTCTGGGCAGCCGTAGGATTTTTGTGGAAGCGATTCCTGATAACCGGGGAAATTTGCCTTATCCTTATCCTGATTATACATCATATATTTATTGAACGTGTCTCTTTAAGAAAGGGGTTTGTATATTGGCTTTTTTCGCTGGGGGTGATTTTGCCGTTTATCCTTATAGGGCAATTTTTTGTAGAGCTAAGTTTTAATGCAGCAAAGCTGGAAAGGGTTCTAAGCTTTTCTCCTCTATTTCGTGTTGGACAAATATCCTTATATTTTAGTATGATACCTAAGCAGATTAGTTTTGTAGGATTGGTTCTCTTTTGTGCCGGTTTAGTCCTCTTTTTGGTCCAAAGGGCATATCTTAGAAAATTCTGGCCTTTAGCAATTAGTTTTTTGTGCTGGTATATAATATTGACTATGTCTCTTAAGGTATTGCCTTCCACTTACCCTCGCTGGCAGTTACCTCTTTATCCTTTTATAGCAATATGTCTGGCATTCTGTTTTAGATTTCTTATGAGCAAATGGAGGAATATAGGAATGATTGTTTTCAGTGGATATTTATTCTTCATGATTTTATGCTCTACATTTTTACATTTTTCTCCATTGCACGCAGAGTACGCCCTGTATAGGACTGATTCCGAGAATCCTGCTCATCTGGGTATCTTCCTGCCCTATGAGAACATGATTTTGTATATGAAAAGACATTTGCCTCCCGCGAGTAAGGTTATGGCCGATGACTTCCCTGACCCTAGGGAGTTTTATTCTTTCAAACATCACCTCAACGTAGAATGGAAGCTTGTGAAATCTCAGGATGAACTCTTACCTGGAATAGAAGGTTTATATGAAAAAGCGAAATTGAAAGGAGTTTCCTATCTGTTCTTACCCGAATCAGTTTATTCACTTCACATAGATAGATCCGCAGTGGAGGCAATTTTTGAAGGAGATACAGTTTATTTTTCCCGGATGAAGATATTTTCTGGTCCTGGTGGAAGAGTAGGATTATTTAATGTCAAATAGTAAAGGTTGGACATGTGCAACCAAATCAAAAAGAACCCATGTTAGGATTTGAGTTGGTCAGAAACAGTTAAAACAGATATATACAGTATCTTTTTATAGGTTGTGAATGAAATCTGACCTCAAAAGTTTATTATTCATTTTAGTCATTTGTTTGGGTATCAGGATAGGTTATGTTCTGACCCTGCAAGATAAGTTTTTCTTCCCGGACTCCGTCAGGTATGACGGGATTGCCTCAGAGCTAATTCTCGGTAAAGAATTCAGTTCTGCCTCAACTGCTCCACTCTATCCTGTTTTCTTGAGCTGGGTGTATGCCCTTTTTGGACACTCCTTTCTTGCAGTCAGGATAATGCATTCTGTCATAGGGACTGCTTCAATTTTTATTATATATCTTATTGCAAGAGAAATATTCTCTGAAAAAGTGGGATTGATAGCAGGTTTTTTGGGTGCAGTCTACCCATTTTTTGTTTTCTTCACAGGACTCATACTTACAGAAACCCTTTTCGTTTTTTTGTTCTTGTGCTTGATTTTCTTCCTGAGAAAGACGACTGTCCAAATTTTGTCGGGCTCAGGGACAAGCCCGACTACCCACTCGAGGTGGAATCACGCAGTTTTCCACATGAAGTGGGGTTACGCGGTCTGCACTGGCATATTAGCAGGACTATCAATTCTCATTAAACCGGTAATGGTGTATTTTCTCCCATTTGCTTTCATCATTATGTTGACTATATATAATGACAGGAGAAAATTGCTCTTAGCAGATGGCTTGTTAATTTTTCTAATAGCTGGATTTGTTATGGCTCCCTGGGCATGGGATAATTACAAAAGGTCTGGGAAATTTATTTTCCTTACGACTGGTGGCGGATTAACTTTGTACGAATCAAACAATCCGCGGGCAGATGGAGGTCCAGGAGTAGAAAAGATTGTCTGGACAGAAGAGATGAAAAGCATGAATGAAATAGAACTTGATAGATATTTCAAACGGGAAACCATTCACTTTATCAAAAATAATCCGCGCAGATTTCTTGAGCTGGCTGTGATAAAATTTAGGCGTTTCTGGTCATTTACTCCAAATGCGGGCGGCTATCAGAGCTGGAAGTATAAACTGGCCAGCATTATGTCGTACGGTCCAGTAGTATTGCTGGCAATCTGGCAGATAGTTGCTACACGCAAGCGATGGAGGAAACTGGTATTTCTTTATTTGCCGGTTATTTTCTTTACTTTGCTCCATACAGTAATACTTGGTTCCATAAGATATCGCATCCCGATAATGCCGTACGTAATAATATTCGCCGCAAGTGGTGTTCCAAGACTCCTCTCACCAAGAAAGGCTGATTGAGAAATTGAAAATCTTTGACATAAATAAGGTTTGGAGATTATAATATCTGAAAATAATGACAGGTGATAAAACTCTATATGACATTATAATTATTGGGGGAGGGCCTGCAGGGCTGACAGCGGGGCTCTATGCGTGCCGCGCGGGGATGGATACTGTTCTGCTTGAGAAAATAGGAGCAGGCGGGGAGATAGCTACAGCAGGACTGGTTGAAAACTATCCTGGCTTCCCTGAAGGGATAAATGGGTATGAACTGGCGGAGAAGTTCAAACTGCAGGCAGAAAAGTTCGGATTGAATATACAAGCGGCAGGAGTAAAGAGGATTATAGAAAAGGGAGGGGAGAAGGTTGTTGAAACAGAAGACCAAAAGTATAGGACTCTTGCCATAATAACGGCGGTGGGATGTAATCCAATGAAACTTGGCATTCCGGGAGAAGATGAGCTGCGTGGTAAAGGAGTTTCTTACTGCGCAACGTGTGACGGCCCATTTTTTAAAGATAAGGAAATTGCAGTGGTTGGAGGAGGCAATACTGCCCTTGAGGAAACCCTTCTTCTTTCGAAGTTTGCAACTCGTATTCATCTCATCCACAGGCGGTCAAGACTGCGTGCCACGAAGATACTTCAGGAGAGGTTTTCTAAGAATGAAAGAGTTAAGTTTATCAAAGATTCAATAGTTACTAAAATATATGGGGAGGATAGAGTAGAAGCTGTCTCTGTTAAGAATTTAAAAACAGGAGTTGAATCTGAACTGCATCTTGATGGAATATTCATAGCTGTTGGAGTTAAACCAAACACGGAATTCTTGAAAGATACAATTAGACTGGATGAAAATGGATATATCATAACCGATGAAAACATGAAAACTTCTGTAGACAGTATCTATGCCTGTGGAGATGCAAGGAAGAAAACACTGAGGCAGGTTGTAACTGCCTGTGGTGAGGGAGCAGCGGCATCGTTCAGCGCAGGGAGTTATGTTGAGGAGTTGAAGGGAGAATCCTATGGCGAACATTTTTCCATTTAAGGGGATTTTGTATAATAAAGAGAGGGTATGGGATTTTGCACTTGTAACAGCCCCGCCATATGATGTAATTTCAGAAAAGGAGCAGGACCAGTATTATAAAATTGATGAACACAACATAATACGTCTTATACTTGGTAAAGAAAACCCAGAAGATGGGCCGGAGGATAACAGATATACCCGCGCGGCGTCTTTTCTCAAAAAGTGGCTAAATGAAAAGGTTCTCGTTGAGGGAAAAAACAATTGCATTTATTTCTACAGTCAGGAATATGAACTTGGAGAAGTTAGAAAAATCCAAAAAGGTTTTATCTGTATTCTCCGCCTTGAAGAATTCTCCGAAAATGGAGGAGTTCTCCCGCATGAAGAGACACTGCGCAAACCGAAAGAAGACAGGCTGAGACTTATGTCTGCGTGTCATGCAAATCTTTCCCCTATTTTTGGATTATATTCTGACCCGAATTTCCATCTTGAAACGCTTTTTAAGGAAAACATGGATAAACCTCCCTCTATTAATGTCAAAGATGCAGATGGTATATTACATAGACTGTGGAGGGTGCACAATTCTGACACAATACGGATAATACAAACGCTGCTTCACCCTAAGAAAATCTATATAGCTGACGGACATCACAGATATGAAACGGCTATTTCCTATAGAGAAAACAGGCGAAAGATTGAAGGTGGTTTTACCGGAGAGGAGCTGTATAACCACATAATGATTTATCTGACTAATATGGATGATGATGGGTTGACCATTCTGCCTGCGCACCGTCTTGTTAGAAGTCTTCCGAGCAGCAAACCTGCCCGCCAGACGACAGGTGGGGAATGCTCCACTGTGCGGGAAGGGAAGTTAAATGAATTTTTTATAAGAAGGAGTTGTTCCTCATATGAAGAAATGTCAAAATTGATGAAGGATTCCATTGGTAGGGAGAATGCATTCGGCATGTATAATGGCAAAAGACTGGAATTCCTTGTTCTAAGAGATAGTAAAAAGCGTGATGAAGTTATGGGTAGCGGAATCCCCGATATTTATAAGTCTCTTGATGTGGTAGTTGCACATAACCTTCTATTGGATCATATCCTTAATAATGGCAGGAAGATGTTAGAAGATAATATTACTTATGTGAAAGATGAAAAGCAGGCTATGAAATTGGTTGATGAAGGCAAGTTTGAGCTTGCAGTTCTGCTGAACCCGACTAAGGTGGAACAGGTCAAAGCGATTGCATCTATTGGAGGCAAAATGCCGGGAAAAGCTACCTATTTCTATCCAAAACCTCTGAGCGGGCTCGTCATAAACAAACTCTCTTCTAACCCAGTTCTCTCATAGATGCTCCTTGATAAGATATGGAAGCTGTTCCGAGTAGGGCCTTGGAAAATTATCTCGTGCAGAAACTGCTGACTTATTCAAAAAAACAGTTGGGGTAATTTTCCGTGGAGTGAGGCCACCAGATGCATTTAGAAACTTAGCTGAACGTCCCGACGAGGAATAGCTTCCATATCTTATCACCTAGATCACTCACTATCTGAATCAGAACAGTACATACTGTGGTTTATCTCCCAAGACTGAGAGTGCTCAACATATACTTTATGTCCTCATCGCTATATTCCAGCCTTAATCCGAAATTAACGCCAACCTCATCAAGAATGTTATCCGCGCCCGCATGGAGGTAAAACCCCCTCCAGATTCTGCACTGAAGTCTACTTCTCAGAAGGAAAGGCTCTATATTTTCATCTTTTTCCTTTGTCCATGTATCCCGCCCCTCAACGGATAGCAATAACCTATCATTGAATGCATAGTCAACAGCGGCTCCAACTCTTGTCTCAAAAAGTCCTATTCTCCCGGTAAGCTTGTTTTCAAAAAACCTTCTTCCAAGCTGCAAGTCCAGTTCAAGGTCAGCCTCATCTTTTTCATCCCACTCAGTCCCCGGTCCTGCAAGGGCAGTTGCCCCAACAAGATAAAGTTTGTGCGGTCTTGGCTGAATTCTAAGATACACCTTTGTCAGTGTCTGACTTGTATTCTCATTGTAAGTAGAATCTACCCCAATATAGGTTGTAACTTGCTCCACGCGCTCTGTGAACTTTGTAACTTCATCCGCCGCAACACGGGCTGATTTAAGGGTTTCTGACACATCTTCGTACAGTTCTTCCTCAGCTACAAGTTTTCCCAGTGTCCCCTCACCCTTTTCAATTTTTTTTGCAATTCTATCCACTGTCTCAAGCGTGGAAGTCAGTTTTGGCATTGCAGTTTCCATCTCAGCCAATGTTGCCTCCAATTCCTCTCCTATATCGCCTGCTTTTGCAATAAGTTCGGTTGCGCTTGGGACTTTCTCGCCTGTCAGAGCAGCGCCTGGAGAAACTACCTTGCCGTCTTTACCCATACTGATTGAGACAACCCTGCCCCCAAGAAGACTTTTCTCAATAATGATAATCTTGGAGTCCGTCCTTATTTCCACACCATTATCTACTCTAAGACGCACCCTTATCCTGTTTTCCTCAATCTGAAGTGATTCCACTTTTCCTACTTCCATGCCAGCCAGTTCAACAGTATCGTTCTTCCTAAGACCACCTACAGAATCGAAGAGAACATCAATGCAGTAACCTTTCTTGCTAAGGCTGAGTTCTCCTTGCCCGACCATTATCGTAAGAATTATGAGGAGCCCCAATCCAAGAAAGAAAACAAAACCCACTTTTACCTCAGTAGAAACCGCCATTTAGTCACATCCTCCTATTTTTCATATTGTAGAAATTGCCTTATTGCAGGGTTGCTGCTTTTTCTTGTTTCAGAAGGTGTGCCAACTTCAACAATCTCTCCATGAAGAAGCATCGCTATTCTATCAGCCATTCTGCAAGCCCCCTCAATATCGTGAGTGACAATAACAGATGTTACATTAAGATTCCTTTTCAAGTCAACGATAAGGTTCTCAATACTGTGTCCAGTAACGGGGTCAAGTCCGGACGTTGGCTCATCGTAGAGAATTATTGCTGGATTTCTTATAATTGCGCGCGCAACTGCAATTCTCTTCTTCATTCCTCCACTCAGATTTGCGGGCATTTCTCTTTCAATCCCATGTAATTGAACGAGGTTTAATTTTTCAGAAACCAGCTTTCCTATTTCCTCCGTTGACATATTGGTGTGCTCAATAAGAGGAAGTGCAACATTTTCCCATACGGTAAGAGAATTGAGAAGCGCTGAGGATTGGAAAACCATACCAAACTGTTTGCGGATTTTTTCAAGGTGAGAGGTTGCCGCAGTTGAAAGTGAAATACTGTTAATAAATATTTGCCCCCTGTCAGGTTTGAGAAGACCAATTATATGTTTCAGAAGCACAGTTTTTCCCGCACCACTTCCACCAATAATAACCATTATTTCTCCGTCGCTTATGCTGAGATTCACGCCGCAGAGAATTTTCTTCCTGCTAAAACTTTTCCAGATATCCACAATCTCGATCAATAAAAGAACCTCGTTAGAAAGTAATCAAATATGAGAACAAACAGAAAGGAGAGGACCACTGCCCTTATAGTTGCTTTTCCAACACCTTCCGCCCCGCCTGCTGCATTCATACCCTGGTAGCATGAAATGCCTGCAATAAGGAAAGCGAAAACAACGGATTTAGTCATACCTGAGAAAATATCTTTGTAATGCAGAAAATCAATGCCATTTTGCAAGAAAACCTGGTAATCAACATTCATTATATTTTTTGCTATAACTGCACCTCCAAAAATTCCAATCAGAATCCCGAAAACTGTGAGCACCGGCAGCATCAGAACCAGAGCGGCAAGACGAGGCATAATTAGGAAACGCACTGGATTTATAGACATTGTTTCAAGAGCGTCAATTTCTTCGGAAACTCTCATTGTTCCGAGTTCAGCCGCCATTGCCGCACCAACTCTTCCTGCAACAATTATAGCGCTTATAACAGGCCCCATCTCACGAAACATTGAAACTGAAACAATACTGCCGACCATCTCCTCAATATGAAAATGGGATAGTTCAATGCCTGTCTGTAGTGAAAGAACCATACCGGAGAAAATGGCAACTAAACTGACTACGGGAAGACTTCCTACTCCTGCCACATCCATCTGATGAACAATTTTTGAGCGGTTTGGGATAGATGCTTTGCACCAGTAAATACCTTTTCCAAGAAGACATATGGTACCGCCCGCTCCGGCAAAACCATTCAGAATTCCGGTTCCGGTCCTGCCAAGAAAACTTGTCGCTCTGCTATTCATCTACTTACTATACTACGGAATAATTGGGAGAAAGTCAAACCCAAATTGGATTGACCGGACTGTCAGTTTATGCTAATATAATAAAAAATGGTAAATATTCGGTCAAGTCAAAGCACCGTTTACGAATGAAGGCGGAGGTGAAGGGGAGAGAATGCTTAGTGCAGTAATTATAGCGGGCGGGCATGGTGAAAGATTTTGGCCAAGAAGCAGATTTCATAAACCAAAACAACTACAGGCATTTACAGGGTCAGAAACAATGCTGCAGATGACTGTAAGGAGGATGAAGCCTCTCATTCCTCTTGAGCAAATTTATATTATTACAGGTCAAAAACTTGAGCAGGAAGTGAAGAGACAACTGCCTTTTCTGCCAGAACAGAATGTTGTTGTTGAACCGATTGGCAAAAATACAGCCGCCGCTGTTGGATTATCTGCTGTGTGGCTCGGTAAAGGCAATGAGGATGCCACAATGGTTGTTCTACCTGCTGACCATCTTATATTTGATGAAGAGGAATTTCTTGCATGCGTCTCAACAGCAGTAAAAGTAGCTGAATCCAGAAAGAGTCTCGTTGTGTTCGGTATAAAACCGAACCGTCCGGAAACCGGTTATGGATACATAAAAGCAGGTGAAGAAATTAGTGAAAAAGCTTGTAAAGTAGAAACATTTATGGAAAAGCCGGATGAGGAAATGGCAAAGAAGTTTCTTGCCGATGGCAGATATTACTGGAACAGCGGAATGTTTGTATGGACATACCAGACTATAATGACGGCGATAGAGAATTATATGCCGCATCTGTTCAGTGGTTTGCAGAGGATAAAAGCTGCACCGGAAAAAGAAGTTATCGCGGAAGTCTATAATGAACTTGAGGATGTCTCTATTGATTACGGAGTAATGGAAAAGGCAGAGAACAGGGCTATGGTGATGGGTGATTTCAGGTGGGATGATGTTGGCTCGTGGCTTGCAATGGAAAGGATATGGAAAAAAGATGGAGAAGGGAATGTTTCCGCGGGTAAGTTCATCGGGATTGATACTCATAATTCAACAATTATCGGGGATAGTGCACTTATAGCTACAATTGGTATCTCGGATATGATAGTGGTTGCCACAGACGATGCTATACTCATCTGCCCCAAAGAAAAAGCCCAGGAAGTGAAGAAGATGGTAAAGAAATTGATGGAGTCGGGGCAAAAGGAATATGTTGAATAGTTAGGGGGAATTTGTTAAAATATTTGCCTTAATTCTTAAGAAGAAGGGAGTTGAAATTTGTGCCTATAGTGAAGATACGCGAGGATGAATCTTTAGAGAGAGCTTTGCGCAGGTTCAAGAAAAAACTTGATAAAGAGGGGACACTGAAACAGATGAAGAGACATGAACATTATGAAAAGCCCAGCCAGCGCAAGCGCAGAAAACTACTCAAATCAAAAAAACGAGGGGAATAGCTGAAAAGAAGAATAGTAGTAGTCTGTTTGCTTATTCCCGGAATTCTCCTGACAGTTTCCTATCTGTTCCTGAGCCAATTTATGGGCATTGTTCTGTCAGCTTTGCTCCAGCAAGAAGTTAGAATTGGTAAAGCGGTCATTTTCTCCAATGGATTAAGACTTCAGAATGTTAGCATTGAAAATGGAGGGATATTTCTAAATGTGGAAGAACTTCTGCTGGATATGAAGTTTCACCCTCCGGGCAAAGTGGGTATAGAAAAAGTTATTTTGAATAAACCTCTTCTTTTCCTCTCCAGTGCAGGCAGGCGGAATATTTTAGAATATTTGGGTTTCGATAAGTTGCCTCCCTTCTTAACAACACCTCCCACAGTAATTGTTAATAATGGAAGGTTGATGCTGAAGGACGGGTTTTCCCGCATATTCAGTAAAAGCGAAATAGTCAATGTTAATTATCTGAAGTTTAATGGATTCACATCTCCTGTTGGTTTTAATATAGAGATTTTCCCCGACCTTGAATTATGTTCAGGAAAAATTCCGGCGAAATTCAAAGGCAAAGTGTACATTATTGGACATATCTCTGGTTCAAAAATGCACGCCCGGGTTTATTTTCCCAACCTTCAACTTGGAGACTTCAAGAGCAAAGATTTTACAGCTTGTCTGAAGCTTAACGGGAACAAATTGAGTGTAACAGAAATCTGCAGCACGCTCTTTGATGGTCTACTAAGCGGCTGGGTTCAAGTAGAACTTGACAGAAAGGAATACCTGCTTGGATGTGAACTTTTTGGGCTCAACATTGAGAACTTGGTCAGAGATTTGAATCCTAAGGAGAAAAACATTAGCGGCAAACTGGATATGCAGCTGAAATTATCCGCAAATGCAGAGGATTGGCGCTCTCTCCGCGGAAATGGCTGGATTAAGATAAGAGATGGGCAGCTTTGGGAAGTGCCTGTCCTCCATGGTCTACAGACTCTTCTATTAAAGTCAGCTTTTAAAGGAGCTGCCTTCAGGGAAGGAGGGTGTGATTTCAAAATTGCCGAAGGGACGCTTCACACAGAGAACCTGCGGTTAATGAGCGAGGACGTAGGTCTGGCGGCAGAGGGCAAACTCGGTTTTGATGGAAAACTTGATTTCATGGTTACGACTGTCTTTACCGAAGAGTTTATGGCTAAGACTCCTGGAGTAATTAATGTTACGTCCCTTCTTTCAAAACTTCTTGACTTTTTTATTGTTCAATACCGTATAGGAGGCACATTGAGTAAACCTTCCTATGAATTGCTCCCTCTACCGGTAATTACAGCTATTCCTCTGCAAATTAAGAGAGTTCTTAGAATGCTCTTCCCGGAGCACAAGGAAGCCTCATATTTGAATAAAGAGAATCTTGACAATAAGTGTCAATAGTAGTATAAAATATTCAGAGGACGAAGGAATGGTTATGAAGAGAAAAAAGCTGGGCGAGATACTTCAGGACATTGGACTTATCACCGAGGAGCACCTGCAAGCTGCTCTTGAGGAGCAGAAAGCAACCAGGGAAAGCCTGGGTACCATTCTCGTCAGGATGGGTATTATCAGCAATGAAGCTCTCTGTAATGCTCTTGCGACACAGTTTGGTATGGATGTCATTGACATTTCCAAAGAGGAGATAGAGTCTGAAGTGTTGAAGAAAGTGCCAGCCGCGTTAGCAAAACGGCAGAAGATTATTCCGATAAGGATGGAGAACAACACTCTTACTATAGCAATGGCGAATCCTCTTGATTTTCTTGCTCTTGACAATTTACGTGCAATGTTGGGGTGTGATGTCATAGGGGTTCTCAGCACCCAGCATGATATTGAAAAAGCGCTTACAGATTACTATGGAACTGAAGAGAAGACTGTGGACACAATGATTGAGGAATTGACTGAGAGCGATATTACTCTTGGGGAAACGGGTGAGGTTAAATTAGAGGAGGAAGAAAAGGAGGAAGATGCAGTTGTTGTAAAACTTGTGAGTCTCGTGATACTTGAAGCTTTCCGTTCGCGGGCAAGCGATATCCACATTGAACCGCTTGAGGACAAATTCCGTATAAGGTATAGAGTTGATGGCGTGCTTCATGAAGTTCCCGGCCCTCCAAGAAAATTGCGCGGGTCTGTTACATCTCGTATTAAGATTATGGCAGGTATGGACATTGCTGAGAAACGTCTTCCACAGGATGGAAGGATAAAATTAGATCTACTTGGCAGGGAAGTGGACTTAAGGGTTTCGGCAATTCCGGGGCTCTACGGCGAAAGCATCGTATTGAGAATTCTGGATAAAGGCAGTCTGCTGTTAGGGCTTGACGAGCTCGGTTTCCTAAAAGAGGAAGAAAAACGTTTTGATTCTATACTGGATGTAGCTAATGGTATAGTTCTTGTTACAGGACCTACGGGCTCGGGAAAAACAACAACACTGTATGCTTCACTCAGCAAGCTCAATAAAACTGATAAAAAGATAATTACAGTGGAGGAGCCCGTAGAGTATATGATTTCGGGAATTAACCAGAGCCAGGTCAGACCCGAGATAGGTCTCACATTTGCGGCAGTTCTGCGTTCCATGCTCAGGCAGGCTCCAGATATTATTATGGTTGGAGAGATTCGTGATATGGAGACAGCGGAAATAGCCGTAAGGGCAGCTCTTACAGGGCACCTTGTGTTTAGTACTCTGCATACGAATGATGCTCCAAGCGCTATAACGCGCCTTATTGATATGGGAATTAAACCATTCCTTGTTGCTTCTTCCGTTCAGGCGATTCTTGCACAGAGATTGGTCCGTCTAATATGCGACAGCTGCAAGGAGCCATATGAGCCGAGAGCAGATGAATTAATCCAGCTTGGTCTTGACCCTTCCGAGAAAGGGAAGGTAAAACTCTATCGCGGCAAAGGCTGCGGGGAATGTCATTTCACCGGGTACAAAGGTAGGAAAGGAATATTTGAATTGATGGAAATGAGCCCTACAATTCGGGAGATGGTAATGCACAAGATTTCTGCAGTTGAGATAAGGGAACAGGCCCGCAAAGAAGGAATGGCTACTCTCAGAGATGATGGTATGCGAAAAGTCCTGCTGGGTCGCACAACAATCTCAGAAGTGTTGAGAATAACACAGCAAGATATATCATAGGAGAGAGCAAAAATGGTAGAGATGAAAGAGCTTCTGAGCATTGTAGTTGAGAGAAATGCGTCAGATTTGCATCTTGCAATTGGAAAACCCCCTGTGCTTCGTATTGATGGAGTTCTGAAATATCTTGATGTGGACTCACTGACTTCTGAGAATACTGAGAGGTTTATGAAAGCCGTAACTTCGGAGAGACATCAGCAGAAAATTGAGGAAATGGGCGGGACAGATTTTGGTTTCTCATTTGGAAATATTGCGCGCTTCCGTATCAGTGTATTCAGGGAAAGAGGGCATTATGGCCTGGCGCTGCGGCTTATTCCGGTCAGGCTGATGAGCCTTGAAGAAATAGGGCTTCCTCCGACTATAAAGGAGTTGCTTTATCGCCCTCGCGGTCTCATCCTTGTGACAGGACCTACAGGATGCGGCAAAACCACTACGCTTGCGGCAATGATTAATCTAATTAATGAAGAGCGCAATTGCCACATTGTCACAATTGAAGACCCGATAGAATATTACCATTCACATAAGAAAAGTCTGGTAACTCAGAGGGAAGTGGGAGTGGATGTTCAATCCTTCAGTGAAGCTGTTATGAGGGGCTTACGTCAGGACCCTGATGTCATTCTTATTGGTGAGATGAGAGACCTTGCCACAATGGAGGCGGCTATTGCTGCTGCTGAAACGGGACACCTTGTTTTTGCGACACTTCATACAACAGGAGCCGCAAGGACAGTTGACAGAATCATAGACGCTTTCCCGATTGCTCAACAGGAGCAGATAAGAACCCAGTTGTCTGTTTCAATTGTCGCAGTAATCTCGCAGGTGCTTTTGCCAAGGGCGAGCGGAAAAGGCAGGATAGCGGCTTTTGAAATAATGGTGTCCACTCCTGCGATTGCAAATCTGATAAGAGAAAAGAAAACATACAGAATTACTTCTTCTATCCAGACAGGGGCAAAGTTCGGGATGAAAACAATGGACCAGTCACTCTTTGAACTTTATGAGAAAAACCTTATTGCATACGATGATATGGTAGCAATGTCGTTTGAGCCGGAAGGGATGGAGGAAAAACTTTCAGGTGTGAAATAAAATGGTTGAGAAAGTTCATAAACCACTTGGAACTCTTTTAGTTGAGCGCGGTCTTATAACTGAAAAGGATCTTGAAACCGCTCTTGAAAGGCAGCATTCGACCGGGGAATTGCTCGGTCAGGCACTTGTTAATATGGGACTGGCAAGTGAAAAAGACATCCTTTCGGCATTGCAGGCACAGAGCGGTATGCGTGTGATAAATCTTGCCAGTTATGAGCCTGATACGGAACTTCTCAACCGTGTATCAGGCGCAGTTGCAAGGATTTATAAAATCCTGCCGTTAGAATTTAACGATAATACTTTACTAATTGCAATGGCAGATCCTCTCGATATTCAAACTCTTGATGACCTGAGGTTCATGCTGAACTGCGATGTGAAGGGAACCATTGCAAGTGAGGACGATATTATCCGCACAATTGACAAATACTATGGGACAGAAATGGAGACAGTAGGGGATTTGCTCAAACAGATTGAAACTGAAATGGGAGGACCAGTCACTTTCGGAGGAGGTAAAGAAGAAAGCGAAAACGTTGATATTGTAAGTTTAAAAGAACTGGCTGGGCAGGCACCTGTGGTCAAATTGCTCAACCTTGTTCTCATTCAGGCAATAAGAGACAGGGGAAGCGATATCCATTTTGAGCCTTTTGAAGACCAGTTCAAAATACGATACCGCGTGGATGGTGTGCTTTATGAAATGGTCCCTCCGCCAAAACATCTAAGTCTTGCCATAACCTCCAGAATTAAGGTAATGGCAAATATGGATATTGCTGAACGCCGGCTCCCTCAGGATGGAAGGATTCAACTCAGCATGAAGGGAAAAGGTGTTGACCTTCGTGTCTCAACTCTTCCGACCATTTTTGGTGAAAGTGTTGTGATGAGGGTTCTTGACAAAAGCATTGTAATGCTTGACCTTGGACAGGTGGGGCTTTCAGAACAGGATAGAAAAACGGTCCACGAAATTATCAAAAAACCAAATGGAATTATTCTCGCTACCGGACCTACCGGGTGCGGTAAGACTACCACCCTCTATTCATGTCTTAAGGCTCTTAATGAGATAGATGTTAAGATTATTACTACTGAGGACCCGGTGGAGTATGACATCCCCGGAATTATCCAGATTCACATTAATGAGCCAATTGGACTAACATTCGCAATTTGTCTGCGTCACATTCTCCGTCAGGACCCCGATATAATACTTGTCGGAGAAATACGCGATAAAGAAACAGCTGATATGGCAATTCAAGCATCCCTCACCGGGCATCTTGTGCTGAGCACTCTTCACACCAATGATGCTGCTGGAACAATAACAAGGCTTATTGATATGGAGGTTGAACCATTCCTCATAACCTCAACCATGGAGGCAGTCATTGCACAGAGACTTATTAGAACAATATGCAATAATTGTAAAGAGCAATATGAGCCGACGGAGGAGGAACTTTCTTCCATCGGGCTGACGCGTGGAGATGCTAAGGGGAAGATATTTTCCCGCGGCAAAGGATGTGATGTGTGCAAGAATATCGGCTATCTCGGCAGGACAGGAATATTTGAACTGCTCGTTGTAGGAGAAGAATTGCGCAGTCTGGTTCTCGAAAAGGCAGCGACAAAAGACCTGAGAAATGTGGCAAGGAAAGCAGGAATGAAAACTCTGAGGGAAGATGGACTTGAAAAAATATTTGCAGGGATTACAACCATAGAAGAAGTAGCGAGAGAAACCATGGCACAGGAGTAACATAATGGCAGTGTATACATACAAGGCGATGGATAGGGTAGGGAAGGAAGTAGCAGGCACTCTGGAAGCCGAGACAGTAGCTCTGGCTGTCTCTCAAGTGCGTGAGCTTGGTTATTTCCCAACACGCATCGTGGAGAAAAAGGGTGCGCTGAAAGCTGCTCCTGCCGCTCCTATTTCAAGACAGCGGGCGTCGGGCGGTCTCCAGATGCAGATCCGAATCCCATTTCTTGCAGGCCGCGTAGGTTCGAAACAACTTACAATTTTCACCAGACAACTCGCTACTTTGATTGATGCCGGTTTACCTCTTGTCAGAAGTCTTACTGTACTCGGAAACCAGCAAAAACCCGGGACTTTAAAGGATATAATAGCAACTCTGTGTGAGGATGTGGAAAGTGGAAGCAGTTTTTCCGAGGCTCTTGCAAAACACACGCGGGCATTCAGTAAATTATATGTAAGCATGGTGAAGGCAGGTGAAGCAGGTGGTGTGCTGGAAACAGTTCTTACAAGGCTTGCAGAATTTGCTGAGAAGCAGCAGACGCTTCAAAGAAAGATAAAGTCAGCAATGATTTACCCAATATTTGTGGTCGTTGCCGCCACTACAATTATTACATTCCTTGTTACATTTATCATACCAACTTTTGCAGAAATGTTCGCTGATTTAGGTGCAAATCTGCCAAAACTCACACTTATGCTTATAGCGATAAGCGACCTTTTGAAACATAGGTACTATGTCGTAATAGGGGGAATAATTTTTCTTATAATAATTTTAAAATTGCTAAATAAATACCCTAAAACAAAATTTATAGTAGATAAAATAAAGCTGCGCATACCAATATTTGGTTCATTAATCTTAAAGATAATTACAGCGCGGTTCAGCAGGACACTTGGAACATTAATAACAAGTGGTGTTCCGATTCTTCAAGCATTGAATATTACCAGAGACACTGTTGGTAACGATGTTGTAGCAGCGGCTGTCGGAAGAGCTCATGACAACATCCGTGAGGGGGAAAATATCGCTCCTGCTCTTGAGATGAGCCATGTGTTTCCGGCTATGGTTACAAGTATGATTGATGTGGGGGAAGAGACAGGTTCGCTGGATACGATGCTGAACAAGGTTGCAGATTCTTACGATGAAGAGGTTGATGTGGCAGTAGCCGGAATGATGTCAGTCATGGAACCCATTCTTATTATCTTCATGGGAGGAGCAGTTGGAGTTATTGTTATAGCTTTATTCCTGCCTCTTATCCAGTTGGGGATGCTGATTGGCGGTGGCTAACACACCACGAATACTCCTTGTTGATGATGATAAGAATATCCGTGAGACCCTTGGATTAGTTTTACGGAAAGAAGGATATGATGTTGTAGTAGTATCCAGCAGTAAAGAGGCAATTGAAGAGAATAAAAAGAGTCAGTTTACCCTCCTGATTACCGACCTCAAACTTCCTGATATAGATGGTGTTCAGCTTATCAGCGCCGTCAGGAAGACCAATCCGGAAACTCTTGCAATCATCATCACAGCTCACGCGGGGCTTGAATCAGCTATAAGGGCAATCAGGCTCGGTGCCTATGATTACATTCAAAAGCCCTTTAAGATGGAAGAAATCCTGCTCACAGTTAAAAGAGCTCTGCAGCATGCAGAATTACTGAGACAGAATGTTTATCTGAAGCGGGAACTAAAGGATAAATATCATCCCGATAATATTGTAGGCACCACACCCGGAATGCTTCGCACTTTTGACCTTATAAGAAAAGTGGCAGGCACCAATGTAACTGTTCTCATTCGGGGAGAAAGCGGCACCGGGAAAGAACTTGCTGCGAGAGCCATCCACCATATGAGTCAGAGGGGAAACGGGAAATTTGTTCCGCTTTCCTGTGGAGCACTTCCCGAGACGCTTCTTGAAAGTGAACTCTTTGGATATGAAAAAGGGGCATTCACAGGAGCTGTCTCAAGAAAACCGGGACTTTTTGAAATGGCTGACGGTGGGACACTTTTCCTTGATGAAATTGGAGATTTGAGTCCTTCAACACAGATTAAAGTTCTGCGTGTTCTTCAGGAGAGGGAATTTCAACCTGTTGGAGGAGTGAAACAGATAAAAGTTGATATTCGCCTTATCAGCGCGACTAATAAGGACCTTGAGAAGGCTGCAAAGGATGGGAAATTCAGGGAAGACCTCTATTACAGACTGAATGTTGTTACAATTGAACTTCCACCACTGCGTGAGAGAAAAGATGACATTCCTCTTCTTGTCCAACATTTCCTGAAACAATTTAGTAAAAGCAGCCAGAATCTCCCGCGCGGAAGCACGGGGTCCTTCGCTTCATCTAAGACAGTATCAAAACCTGCAATGGCTCTGCTTACAAATTATTCCTGGCCCGGAAATGTCCGCGAACTTGAGAATGTCCTTGAAAGGGCTATGGTGCTTGGAACAGGAGATACTATCACACCGGAGGATCTGCCGGAAGGACTTGTAGTAGACGAGCTTGCTCGGACGAATCAATCTATTGTTGAGCCCCTCAACTTCAAAAAAGCAAGGGATGAATTTGAAGAACAGTTCCTGAGAAAAATCCTCGACATATGCGGCGGAAACATATCAGAAGCCGCCCGTAAATCCGGTATCAGCAGAAGATATTTTCATCAGAAAATAAAAAAATATAAAATCTATTAAATTATGGCTGCGTTAATCATTAAAGGTTCTCAAGAAAGATTTTTCCCATTGGGGTTTGGTACAGTTACCATTGGCCGTGACCCGTCTAACGCACTCCAGCTTGATGATGACAAAGTATCCAAAAAACACTGCAGGATATGTAAGATGTCCCCCCTCTTTAATCCTCCCTTTCCTCATTCCTCCCCCTTGAGGGGGGAGGATTTAGGTGGGGGTGAAGTTGAGGATAAGTTCTGGATTGAAGACCTTGGCAGTGCCAATGGGACATTTATCAACAGGATATTTATAAGCAGAAGACTGGAATTAAAAGACGGAGATGAAATCTCCCTCGGGAATACAACCATACTTTTCACCACAAAGGAAGCCAATGGAATCTCCCCAGTTGTTCCCCCTTCCTCTAAATCCCTCTCCCCTGACCCCGACAAAATCAAGGCACTCCTGCGTGCCCATCAAAACCTGAAAACACTATATGAAGTCAATCGCATAATTCGTTCAGTCTTTGACATGGATGAACTCCTCAAAAAAATACTTGATGTTGTCCTTAAAGTCATTAAAGCAGAACGAGGATTTATATTGCTGAAGGATGAGGCAACAGGAGAGCTCATTCCCAAGGCAGTCAGAAACAGGGATGTTAAAGAGATAACAATAAGCAGAACAATTGTCAATAAAATATTTGAGACAGGTGAGTCAATCCTTACGCAGGATGCAATGTCAGATGAAAGATTCGCAAGCGGCAAAAGTATCGTTGATTACCACATACGCTCGTGTCTCTGTGTTCCTCTGAAGAGCAAGGACAAAATTCTCGGCATCATCCATATTGATAATAAAGTATCCACCCGCTCTTTTACCGAGGAAGACCTTGAACTGCTTTCCACAATTGGTGCAGAAGCGGGGGTTGTGGTTGAAAATGCCAGGCTTTACGCCGCAAATCTAAAAGCAGAGCGGCTTGCCGCAATCGGGCAGACGATTGCAGGACTTTCCCATTACATAAAAAATATACTGACCGGAGTTGAAGGCGGAGCAACTCTTGTCGAAATGGGTCTAAATCAAAGTGACGAAGAATTAGTTAAAAAAGGGTGGAAAGTTGTCCGAAGCAGCGATGAAAGAATATCACAACTTGTCCTCAATATGCTTGACTTCTCAAAAGAGAGGAAACCTGTGAGAGAAAAGAGTGATGTCAATGATATAGTGAAGGACATTTCCTCCCTCCTGGAGCAGAGATGCAAGGGAAAATCCATAAAGATGAAAACCATCTGCGATGAAAATATCCCCGAGATTAATATTGACCCAACGGGAATTCACCGCGCAATCCTGAATCTCACAACCAATGCAATTGATGCTGTCGTCATGCATCATTGCGAGAGGCAGGCTCCCTCATCTGAAATCACCCTCACCACCTCAATTGTTCCTCTGCCTTCCGGTGGGAAAGGAAAAGGTGAGGGGGAAATGCTCCAATCCCTCTCCCCTGGTGGGAGAGGGAAGGGTGAGGGGGAAAGACGGGTTCAAATCTCCATCTCCGACAACGGCCCCGGAATCCCCGAAGAAGATATCCCACACATCTTTGACCTCTTCCACAGCACAAAAGGTGCAAGGGGAACGGGACTCGGTCTTGCTGTAACAAAGAAAATCATTGATGAGCATAACGGGGAAATCAAAGTCAGCTCAAAAGTAGGGCAGGAAACAACCTTCACCATCATCATTCCATTGTCATTGTGAGCGTCAGCGAAGCAATCTCAGTTGTTAGGATACAAGAGGGAAGTGAGCACTATTTAACGCACCTGCGCACTATTATTCACTCTTTATGATGTCATTGCGAGAAGCGATAAGATTTCTCGCCTGTCATTGTGAGAAGCACAGCGACGAAGCAATCTCATATAGCAGTCCCTTCACCCGCTGGCACAGAACTTGCTGTTTATAGCAGTGGACAATAATAGATGAACATTGTATACTTTAGAGTAGTTGCCTCATTTATGAGGCTTCTTTGAAAAGGAGACCAGAACAATGAATAGAAAAAATGGATTTACCCTGTTTGAGTTACTCACAGTCATAGCTATAATCGGAGTTCTGGCTGGTTTACTGCTACCTGCACTTGGCAAAGCCAGAGAAAGGGCAAAAATTGCCAAATGTGTCACTACCATTGCCTCCCTCCAAACCGCCCTTTCAATGTATTCGGTGGATTATGGTGTATATCCACCGTCAACCAGTAATGAAAACGATCAACATAATGGTAACTCAGCCAATGATTCTGTTTTTGTCCCTGGAGCAAATAGACCCAATAATCTTGTAAATGCTCTGACTACATCTACTATGGGTGGCCCTTACATGGAATTCAAGGGAAAAGACTTGGATGAGACAGATTCAAACCGCCCAGTTCTCCTTGACCCATGGGGACAAGCATACATTTATGTATGCCAGAAAGATATTGACGGAGACGATGTTGATAATGAAGGACCATTTCATCCCAATTTATCACCTCCTGATAAAGATAGCAATACCTACAACATCTGCTCGCTTGGTCCGGATAAAAAGACATATCAAGGGGAAAGTCACGATAATAGCAACTGGGATGATGATGAGCTTTACGATGATGATGAAGATGGTCATTGGAATGATAGCGATGTGGATAGTAGTGACCCACGCTATGATGACATAAATAGCTGGGATGGAGCAAGGAGCGGTTAAGGTGAAAAAGAAGGGCGTAACACTACTTGAAATGATTATTGTCATATCAATAATCATAATTATCACAGCCGCAAGCGTTCCCTCTTTTATGAAATTCACAAGCACTGCCCGCTTGCGCGCCGCCGCCCGTGATATAACTACTGCTCTCCGCTCCGCCCGCCGATATGCCATTACAACCAGAGTAGCGCGTGCCGTCAAGGTTTACTTATATGATTACACCGATGATACATTACAAAATGCTGTGAGTTTCTATGAAACAGCGGATAGTATAAAGACACAACGAGCTGCTGCAAATATTTACTTCACAGATGATACAACTGCTACATATCTCACCTTCAGCTTTTCCCCACGAGGGACAACAGACACTGATACAATTAGAGTTGTTGACCCAAACAATAGATGTATTGACATTACAGTTCAGGGGACCACAGGTCGGGTAAAAATTGGAGAAATCCAATGAAGTACGTCATTGTGAGCGTAAGCGAAGCAATCTCAGGATTGCCTCAGAGTTTTATCCCACGCAATAACAAATATAGTAGTGCCGGTTTTACCTTACTTGAAATACTTATTGCTCTTGCCATCCTCATCATTGGAGTGGCATCGGTTGTCAACATGTTTCCGGTAGGCTTACATGCAAGCAAAAGAGCCGCAGATTTCAGCTCAGCCGCAATTCTCGCCCAGGAGAAAATGGCAGAACTTATGTACTTGGGATACAATAATTGGAGCTCTGTTGATGATGATCTTACTGGAATACCGTCTGACACAGCTGATCCTCCCAGTGATGATGGGAAAAATTCTTTCCCTGCTCCAGATGATAGATATAAATGGTTCATAGATGTTGCAGGTGATGACTATAGTACAGCGAATTTGGCTAAAGTAACACTATGGATTTACTGGAATGATAGGGGAGTGGAAAGAGATGCAGAATTTATCACCTACATTGCTAACCGCTAAAGCTAAATATTCTCATGGTGTAACTCTCATGGAGCTATTAGTTGCTATGGTAATCCTGGCTATCATAGTTGCTTCTGTTTATGTTGCCTTCAACTCCGGCAAACAATCCTGGCAGGTTGGTGAAACTATTGTTCAGAAATATCAGAATGCAAGAGGCGCACTTGATATGATGTCAAGGGAAATTTCAGCAATGTATCTGGTTACACAAAACATTTATAAGACAGGGTTAATCTACGAGAGTGGTGAATTTAGGTTTGTCGCTTCTATTGATAGCGATAGTCATAGTGGCAGTTGGGACCTGTGTAAGGTAGGATACCAATATTATGAGAATGATGATGATGGAGATGGGCAGATTGAAATTAGTGAAAAAAGAATTCAAAGGGGATTTGATCCCGATCCTGATTTAAGCGATGATATTGTTATAAGCAGTAGCAATTGGCAACCACTGGTTTCAAATATAAACTCTCTCGAGTTCAAATGCTGGGATGAAAATAATAACGAGCACGATGAATGGGATTCAACAGATCCAACAAAAGAGTATTGGGAATTGCCAAAAGCTGTTGAGATTACAATTAGAGTTCAGGATGACAAACAGATTGCAGAGGAAAGGGAATTTAAGACTGTTGTTTACATTCCGGAGACGCACTAATGAAACAGAAAATGTATGAAAGTAGGGGTTTGATTCATCAAACCCGTAATAATAAGAATGGAATAGCTCTTATTCTTGTCCTTGGTATTCTTGCAGTCCTTGTAGTGCTCGCAACGACCTTTGCCTTTAACATGCGCCTTGAGCAGAAAGCCGCAAGAAATTATCTTGATGCAATAACAACTGATTGCATAGCAAGAGCCGGTGTTGAATATGCAATTGCTCTGCTGAGGAATGATAGAGATAGCGGTAATGCTTATGACTGCTACGATGACTCGTGGTCCACAAGTTTTAGAGATAAGGATACCCCAACCAACAACGAAGTTGATAACGATGGTGATGGAAATCCTGATTCAGTGTGGATTCCCATTAAAGATGCAATGAATAATCTAATTGGTGCCTATGCAATTTACGTTGTTGATGAATGCGGGAAGATGGATATAAATTATTCAGGGAATATAGTAAGTGCAACCAGTGAGCATGCGTCAAATGATGGCGTTTCAACATTTGAGATTGATTTACTTGCTCTGGACAGCATTGGGCTTAGCAATTCTGATGCCGCGGATATTGCAAAATATCGCTATGGAGGTAATGAACCTGGTGCTTCCGGGGATGATAACGGATATGCAACTGGAATTTACACTGATTTAATTGACAATGATGGGGACGGAACGATTGATGAATATACTAGTGCAACAGACAATGAAGGAACTGATGAGCCACAGGAATTTACAGCGTGGTATGAAAGAGGTGATGATGGTCCGTTTAAGACACCTGATGAGATAAAGCTTGTTTCATCTACGGTTAAAGGTGTTTGGGGTAATATTAAAGACAACATAACAGTCTGGTCATCAACAAGGAATAGATACAAAAGAACTTCTTGGTCAGATAAGCTTAACATAAATGCAGTCACTGAAGTTGATACCCTTTATTCTATTCTTGAGAATGCCGCAGTTAATTCGGGCACAGCTGAGGAACTTGCCTGCAATATTATAGATTACAGGGATAAGAATAACAAGATAAGTAGCTATTCAAGTGGTGGCACAACTTACTATGGCATAGAACCAATTCTTATTAATGAAATTCTTGCAAGGAGTTATTACAACACCAATCCGGATTATCCCGATCTTACTATCCCTGTGGATGGAGGAAACAACTTTGAGACATACACTCTTGCAAAAGAGACATGCTATAGAATAAGAATTACGAGGACAGGGAACAACAAAGATTTAGATGTGAGCATAGGTGGTGCTACTGACACTATACCTGGTGGAACTACAACTGCTATTGTTGGACAGATTCCACTTGAAGGTATTAATCTCTCAAATTGTATCACGAATGTCAATGGTGATATTCGAATTGATATTAGTGATCCCAATCCGGGCGATCCACCACCATCCATCCCGAATGGGATTGATTATGTTGAATTCGTATCCTGTGAGTTTATTGAGCTAATAAATATTGGGGAGGAAGATATTGAGCTTGCTCACTGGAATGGTGCAAGTTGGGATTACCAATGGAGAATTAACATAGGAGGTACTGATTTTACAATAGGTTCATGTGAATATCATGATGGTGTTGCAGAAAAGGTTGATAGAAGTCCAATAATTTTGGGAAAGTTAACAGCTCCAGCAGGTGATTATCTTATTATTGCTTCTGACGAGGAACTTTTTGCAAGGACATTTGGTTCAACAGATGCGAATTGGGGAGATGACCCAGGCGAAACAGCACCGGTTGTTTTTATGGATTCAGGTAAACCCGGAAATGGTATATGGGGGAGTTTGGCACCTGGTGGCGGTGGAGCATGGGATGAGAATGAGATTGATGCATTAGCAGAAAAAATTGAACTCCATGATTATACAATATCACCATCAGGAATAGCAGATATTGTTGCTAATATTCCAGGTACAACAGCAGAAGACTATGGAGATTCAGGAATGGCAGGGAAAAGTGTGGAGAAGGATGACCCGACATTAAGAACGAATGGAAACTGGGATCCACATTCCACAAAGGCAACTCCGGGTGTTGTCAATGAGAATAAGGATGTAACTAAATCAATAAACAACCTCTACATAAAAAATTCTGAGTTTGCAAATGTTGGGGAGATACTTAATGGGACAACAACACCCTCTGGAACATATGAGGGAATAAGGGTTGGCTCATGGAGTGTAATAACCCAGGCTGACTTTGAGAAGATTGCAGATAAGATTACAACTTCTGGTATAAAACTTGAAGCTGAGGCTATAACTCCTGTTGGAGCATGGAGCGGGCCGATAAGCAGGCCCTATAATACGAATTCATACTACACTGATACTGACGGTCATGTATCCACCTTTACATGGTCTGATGCAAGAATCCAACCAGGCGATTATAAGCTTTACATATATGGGTATAATATAGGAAGTGGAAATGCAATTGATGTTTCACTTTATGATTATGAAAATACAGTCTGGGTAGCATCGGGGTCTTTTGAATATAAGGAGACAGATGGAGTATCCATAACAACAACCATAAGTAAGGACAATATCAAACCGGATGGTGAATTTCAAGTAAGGTTAGAAAGAACTGTGGGTGCACCGGGCAGGGTATACTTTGACTATTTAGTATTAGTTCCTGAAGTTGTCCATGGAAGAATCAACATAAATACTGCTTCTTCTGAAGTTCTTGACGGGTTACCGGGAATAGATTCAACAAAAGCGGGAAATATAATAACTGGTCGTAGTACTAGCGCATACGGAGATGATAGTGATGGTGGAGATGGAGTTTTTGGAATAGCGGAGTTGTTCTCAATTCCTATTCCCCTCAGCGCAAGTGAGTTTGCAAAAATATCCAACCTCATAACCACAAACTCTGATGCTTTCAAGATATACTGTACAGCAAGGGCTGTTCAGGATATGGGTACCATTGGTACTTATGAACCTCCTGAGGAATCAGGTGGACAAGACATTACATTGGCAGAAAAGAAGGTAGAGGTGATTGTTGATAGAAGTTCCTCTCCAATCAAAATACTTTCCTGGAAAGAGATAACGGAGTGATGAGATTCTTCGCTCTGCTCAGAATGACAGACTGGTCAGAATGACAGACGAAGGGGGCAGACTTGTCCTTGAGCGAAGCGAAGGAATGACATTCGGCGAAGGGGTCGCAAGGACAATTGAGCGGAGGAAAACTTGACAGGGAGCTGCTAATATGGTTTTATATAGATGTCAAGGCATTGAATAAGAGAGGGGAATGCTATGTTGCGAGATAAAGTTAAGCAAGCTAAAAGGCATTTAAATAGACTACGACAGCTTGTTTCTCAGACACACTCTCCGTTTGCTGGAATGAGTGAGGAGGAAGCAATTGAGGAAATGCGTAAGATAAGAGAAGAGATGTGGGAGACAAAGATTGCTTGTCATGACTTTCCTCCACACGCAAGACATTAGAGAGTTATGCGAAAGTTAAAACTATACGTTGAGACTTCTGTTTGGGGTTTCTTCTTTGCTGATGATGCTCCAGAGAAAAAGGATGTGACCAAGATGTTTTTTGCATCCATTGAGGAAAATCTCTATGAGGCATTCATTTCTGAAGTTGTGATTAGAGAAATAGGTAATGCACCTGAACCCAAAAGAACGGCGTTATTTGATTTGCTTAAGAAGTATGCCCCTGTGGAATTAGAGATTACGGAAGAAGCAAATGAACTGACTGAGATATATATGGAGCATGGCATTATCCCACGAGGCAAGAGAGATGACGCATTTCACGTTGCTATTGCTACAGTCTCTGAGATGGATGCACTTATTACCTGGAATTATCAACACCTGGCTAACCTGCGAAGGTCCGAGCTGTTCAATGGTGTCAATTTAGAGAGGGGGCATACCAAACGACTGGAGATAGTTACACCTATGGAGGTGAGTAGATATGAAGGTTGACAAATCGCTCCAAGAAGTGTGGGACTGGAAGGATAGTGTCTATCAGCAGACAAAGCAACTTTCCGTGAGGGAAGCGTCGGAAAAGATCCACAAGGACGTGCAACAGATTAAGAAGAAATACGGATTAAAACTCAAGACCCTTCAGCCCTTGTTGAAATGTGTGCCTGTAGCTCAGTTGGATAGAGCGCGGGATTTCTAATCCTGCTACGCTGAGAAGAAAGCATGGGTGATTGTTGATAGAAGTTCCTCTCCAATCAGAATACTTTCCTGGAAAGAGATAACGGAGTGATGAGATTCTTCCCCCGTATTAAATACGGGGTCAGAATGACAGACTGGTCAGAATGACAGACGAAAAGGGGGCAGACTTGTCCTTGAGCGAAGCGAAGGAATGACATTCGGCGAAGGGTTCACAATGACGATTGCATTGAAAGAGGTAATGGAGCAAGTTTGACATGAAGTTGCTAATGTGGTTTTATATGGGATAGCAAGAGCTACTAAAAAGGGGTTGAAATTTTGGATTGGATTGAGAAGATAAGAGCATGTTTTGAAACAGATTCTGTATTCTACACAGGACATGCAATATATGAAATGAGAAATGAGGAGTTAGGGCAGATAAGTGACAAAGAAGTGTATGAAACCATTTGTGGTGGGGAGGTTATAGAAAAGTATTTATATGACAAACCATATCCCAGTGTTTTGACATTTGGCAAGACAGCAGAAGGACGACCGTTACATGTAGTTTGTGCGTATAACAAAGAGGAGAATCTTGTCATCGTAATTACAGCATATTGTCCACACCCTGATTTATGGATAGATTACAGGAGGAGAAAACAATGAGATGCGTTATTTGTCATGGTGATGAGGTAAAAGTTATGGAGGTGAAGGAGGAATTTGTCGTTAATAATAATATCATCTATGTACCTGTAAGGGTACCTGTCTGTCAGAGCTGTGGCGAACGATATTATGATAGGCAAACCGTCCGATTTTTGGAAGAAGTTGAGGGAGAATTGGGTAAAAAGGGAGCAAAATTAAAGGAGATTGGAAAGGTATTAATGTATGGTTAAAGCAATGAAGCATGAGATTGTTTCACGGATGGATTCTCTTCGCTCACTACATGGTTTACGCTGAGCCTCATAAATGAGGCAACCACACCTTAGCAACCTATTTCCCTCTGCTCCAAAATACTTTCCTGGAAAGAGGTAATGGAGCAAGCTTGACATGAAGTTGCTAATGTGGTTTTATAGGGGTTGTAAGGCAATACTAGAAAGGTATTGTTGAACAAGCATTTATGCAAGGAGGAAACCAAAGTGGATACTTATCGTCTGCCAGTAGTAATTGAGAAGGATAGAGATGGTTGTTACGCTTTTTGCCCCGAGCTTCAGGGGTGCTACACGCAGGGGGATACCTATGAAGAAGTTCTGGAGAGTATCAAAGATGCCATACGATTACATATAGAGGATAGGATAAACAATGGAGAGGAATTTCCCAAGCCTGATTCAGTTAGCTTGACTTCGCTGGAGGTAGCAGTTTGACCGAAAGATTTCCAAGGATAACCTCCGCTGAGGTTATTCGGGCATTGCAGAAGGCAGGATTTTCCCTTGCTCGGTAGAGTGGAAAGCACAAAATTTACAAGAACAGTGAAGGTAAAAGAGTAACAATCAGTTATCATTCAGGGAAGGTTCTTCATCCTAAGGTTCTGAAAAGTATCCTGCGAGATGCGAATTTGACAGTAGAAGAGTTCAGAGAGTTAATATAGTCGGGTGTTGACAGAAGCTCCCTCCAATCAAAATACTTTCCTGGAAAGAGATAACGGAGTGAATGACTTGACAGGAGGCTATTAATGTGGTTTTATAAGAGTGCGACAGAAGGAATTACAGTGGAAGCTATGGTTGTTTTATTCTGGAGGTGAGAGATATGGGAAGGGTTACTGTTGAACTTGATACCAGAGAGATAGAAAAAGCGTTGGAAAGAATTTCTCCTGTGGAGCAGAAAAGGCTTGAAAGAAAACTCTGGGCTTTGTGTATGGATGGTATCGCTGCCAAGATGAGAAAAAGTGCAAGAAAGAACAGAGTTACCGATAGGAAAATCAGGCAGATTTGTGAAGGTGTCAGACAGGAGATGTATGAAGCGAAAACCAAAAGTCGTAGTTGATACCAATGTTTTTGTCAGTGCCTTTCTCGGGAGTAAGACCTGCAATTTTATATACGAGGAACTCAAGAAAGATTCGTTTGAACTGGTTATCTCACCACAACTACTTCTTGAAATAGAAAGGGTGGTTGGAAGCAAGAAATTTGAGTTGACCGACGAAGAAATTCGAGATTTGCTTGCCCTGCTTAAACGCAAAGTCCTTCTGGTACCATCCGAAACAAATGTGGAAGCCTGTCGTGATCCAAAAGATAATTGCGTTTTGGAATGTGCAATTGCCGGAAGAGCTGATGTTATTGTTACTGGCGATAAAGACCTCCTAATTCTCTCCCCGTTTAATGGCATCCCTATTGTCTCTCCCTCTGAGTTTTCGAGGCTTCTCCTGCTACGCTAAGAAGAAAGCATAGACAATCAGAATACTTTCCTGGAAAGAGATAACGGAGTGATGGGATTCTTCCCCCGTATTAAATACGGGGTCAGAATGACAGACGAAGGGGTCGCAATGACGATTGAATGCAGAAATTAGCGGAGGAAAACTTGACAGAGGGTTGCTAATGTGGTTTGATATAGATGTCAAGAGGGGAGAATGTTATGTTGCAAGATAAAGCTAAGCAAGCTAAAAGGCACTTAAATAGACTACGCCAGCTTGTTTCTCAGACGCACTCTCCATTTGCTGGAATGAGTGAAGAGGAAGCAATTGAGGAAATGCGCAAGATAAGAGAAGAAATGTGGGAGACAAAGAAGAGGGGGTGAGAGCAATGGCTGTTGCTAAGCTGCCAAAATGGACGGACAATGTTCCCAACAAGGATGAAATGTATGTTGATTTCTGGATTGGGACAGCTTTGGTAAAGATGCAGGAATATGGTAAAAGGAGTGAGGTCTACACAGCTCGTTACCACATACCCTTCAAAAAATTTGAAACTAAGGTCCTTTCCTCCAAGAAGGAGAACCTTTGTGAATGGGATGATTATATTGTCTGGAAGGGAATTGAAGAAGCCTGTGCCATTTGGTCAGCCAGATACAAGGAACTGTATAAGTGCGCAACATAATCGCCTACCTTAATAAACATCCTGTTGTTGAATCAATAGATATCATTGAACTTATTGAGGAACCTTAAGGTTCAACTTCTCTATGCCAGAGTAACCTTAATTGATAAAACTTTACTTTATGTCAGGGAAGTTCTTACAGTTAAGGATGACAAATACTCCTATCACTGGCAGACTGAATCTGGAGAATTGCTCAGGCGGTGGGACAATGCCCCTCACTGGCAGCAAGAGATAGATTCTGTCCATCATGTTCATATAGAGCAAGTGGATGTGGTTGAGCCAAGCAGTAGAGTTACGATAGAGGAAATCATTGAGATAATTTCTGAAATTATAAGGAGTAGGGAAGAGAAAAAAGAGATAACGGAGTAATGCCTCCTTACTTTCGCACTTGACAACTCCCTTACCTTATGCTATATTCTTATTTAGGAGGTGATAAAAGTGACCATTACCATGACCGTAAAACACCAGATAACCATTCCCAAAAAGATCACAGAGGTGTTTGGGCTAAAGAAGGGCTCTATCTTTGACATAAAGATTTCTAAAGACGGAATTGAGCTTATTCCCCTGGAGACAATAAGAAGGGTTCTCACCGAAGAAGAATACAAAAAACTGGATATACTCTCCCAGAAAGAGGGCGGCAAAGAAAAGCGCCTCACAAAAAGGTTCATTAACAATTTAAAAAAGGGGGAAGTCTAAGGTGCCCTTATGTCTCTATTACCGGCCATCACTTAAAAGAAGCATCAAAAAGCTTGGTTCTGAGCAAAAGAAAATCGTTGCTCTAATCTTAGAAGCCCTGAGCACCTATTATTCCAGCGGGTGTGATCTATCAAAGGCAAAAGAGGCGGAGCCAGGCTTCTTCTATAAACAGATAAGAAGGCCCTACTACGAGGCCGGGATAGAGAGGAATACCCGTGTGCTTATCCTAAGAGAAGGGCAAAAATGTATTGCCGTATTAGCAGGTAACCATAATCAGATAAAACAATTTTTAGCCGGGATATAGTTTTGTCTTATACAACCTTCCTCTTAAAACAATTTCACATAACAGAGGTGATTGTTGATAGAAGTCCTCTCATAAGTGGTAATCCAATCAGAATACTTTCCTGGAAAGAGATAACGGAGTGATGGGATTCTTCCCCCGTATTAAATACGGGGTCAGACTTGTCCTTGAGCGAAGTGAAGGAATGACAGACGAAGGGGTCGCAATGACGATTGAATGCAGAAATTAGCGGAGGAAAACTTGACAGGGAGCTGCTAATGTGGTTTTATAGAGATGTCAGGGGAGTTAAGAAAGCAGTGGATAATCTTGATAAACCAATATGTGTAGCCACAACATAAGGAGTAATATGAGATGAAAACTTATAAACTCACTTCAATAATCTGGAGAGAGGAAAAAGGGTATGTTTCCAAATGTCCAGAGTTAGGTGTTGCCAGTGCTGGTGATACTGTCGAAGAAGCTCTAAAAAATCTAAGAGAGGCGATAGAGCTTTATCTTGAAAATGCCAAGAGATTAAGGATACTCGGTGAGGTTAGTGATTGTTCCAAAGCGGAAAGAAATTCCAAAAGGAACTTTAGCTGCAATTTTAGAACAAGCAGGCTTAACCAGAGAGGAGTTCTTCAACCTTTTCAAAAAGCACTCTTCTTAAGGTGATTTCATAATAGAGGCGATTGTTGATAGAAGTTCCCTCCCAATCAGAATACTTTCATGGAAAGAGGTAATGGAGTAAAGCATGAGATTCTTCCCCCGTATTAAATACGGGGTCAGAATGACATTCGGGTCAGAATGATAGATGAAGTGTTCACAATGAGAATCGCATTGACAGATGTTTGGATATATGCTATCTTAATGTCAGACATTCAGATAAGGAGGGGTGAGGTATGCCGGAAGTAGCAAAAGTCATGGAGCATTTCCAGATAGCTCTGCCAGCCAAGATTAGAAATAAGCTTCATATTAGGGTTGGAGATTTTTTAGAGGCAAGAGCTGTGAAGGATGGAATTCTCCTTAAGCCAAAGGAGTTGATAGATAAAAGTCAGGCTTATTTCTGGACAAAGGAGTGGCAGGAAGCCGAGAAGAAAGCTGATGAGGATTTTAAGGCAGGGCGCTTTAAGACATTTGAAAGCGTGGGAGATTTCCTGAAGGATCTCCATAAATGATTGTTCACCAGTCTTCAGGATTCAAGAAAGCCTACAAGAATCTTCCTGAAAACATCCGGAAACAGTTTGATGAAAAGTTTCACCTTTTCATTTCTAATCCCAAGCACCCTTCGCTAAAAGTAAAAAAGATGGTCAGCACAAAGGATATTTTTGAAGCCAGGATAAGTAAGAATTACCGATGGACATTTCAGTTTGTTAAGGGTGGTGTTAAACTGCGGCATATAGGTGCACATGACATCCTGAGACGGCCGTGAAAACAGTAAGGAGATAGAACTTCAGCAGAAAAGAAGATAGAGGTGATTGTTGATAGAAGTTCCCTCCCAATCAAAATACTTTCCTGGAAAGAGATAACGGAGTAGGCAAATTTATTTCCACATTGACACATTTGAGGAATTGTGGTATTTTTAGATATGGAGGTGAGTATTATGGCTAAGGTAGGAATGAAAGGTTACAGACTTAGTATTGATGTTGAGCCTGAAGAACATCGCAAGATTAAGATGGCGTCGGCTCTCTGCGATGAAACAATCAGTTCATATGTGCTGGAGGCTGTAAGGGAACGTTTGCAGGAGGATTTAGAATATCAAGGTTTATTAGCCATGTCTGCACACACAGATTCAGTATTAGCTGAATTATGGGATAATGAAAAGGATTCTGCATATGACAAATTATAACTACGGGGATGTTATACTTGTGAAATTTATCTTTTCTGAGGGTGGTGGGGCAAAGCTTCGTCCTGCTTTGGTGCTGAGCACCGAAAATTATCATAATAGCCGTCAAGAGTTAGTCATGGCAGCCGTTACCAGTAATGTGAAACGCCGGTTACTCGGAGATACGAAACTTAATGATTGGAAGTCAGCAGGGTTGTTACACGCATCTTTGGTCACAGCTATTATCCGGACAATCAAGCAGGATATGGTAGTCCGCAGGTTAGGGACACTTTCCAGAAAAGACCTCCAGACTGTTGGAAGAAATCTTAATCGTGTGTTTGGGCATTTAGCAAGGCTGTAGAGGGAGCAAAAGAGATAGGGGTCGCAATGACAATTGAATGGAAGAAGATAACAGAACGACAGGAATAAGGATTATTTCTGGTCTATCTCAGGTTTAAATATTTCAAATTCCTCAATATCCCTCTCCACAGACTCAATTTCTTGCATTGCTTTACCTGTTTCGGGAGGCTTTTTGTTCAAGTATTCCATAGCTCTTTTTAAACAGGTTTTTGCATTGGTAACTACCTCAGAGTTCTTTTCCCGAAGTTCCGTAATTTTGGATATAGCTTCATTTATTGCTTCAGCAAGGTCTTTGAGTTCATCCTTTTTTCTGAATCTGATTTTTCCTGGAGTTATTCCTTCTCCTATCAATCTCATAATGTGTTTTACACGAAAAAGTGGTCCGGCAACACGGTGAACGACAAACATTACGATAATAGCCGCTAAACACGCACCTACCAGAATAAGTAGAGATATTCTTACCAGAAGCAGATTATTCAGGTCCATAAATACTTTATCAAGCATTATTTCCTTACCTTCAAGTTCATCAATAAGTGTTATCCAGGTGGTAGAATATATCACCCAACCTGTTGCAATTGAGATAATTATCATTAACACCACAACCATTCCTATGTATCTTAACTGAAGACTTTTATTGATAAGGTAGTTTCTTCTTTTATATTTATTCATTTAAAATTCTCCGTATTCAATGTCATCAATAGTATTTAGCTCCCCGTCTCTCCCTTTACTTAGCAATGTGAAAGTGGCGTTCTTAGATGTTTGACCAGCGGAGATGCTAATTGTTATGGTTATGCCCGGTGCACTCGCCAGCTTTATTGTAATAGTATTAGTAGCTAACAGATTGATCTCCTTTACTATTCTAGGAATTATCTTTTTGAATTCATCCTCGCTAACAATTTCCTCCCCATTAAGTATTACTGAGCCGGAAGTGACTCCAGGATTTTGAATAGTGAGTGTGCCTGTAGGAGAAAAAGCACTGAAGGTAAAAGTTTCCTCATACGGCTTGCCTGCTGTTCTCTCAAAATCCTGAGGTCCGAAAACAATGTCTTGCAATTCGTAAAAATATTCATTTCCCCATGGGTCAGTGAGTGATAGCGTTTCTTCGTAGGGACCATACCAGCTCCTGGATGAAAATTTAGCATCTCCGCTTGTTGCCGGCGGCCCCGCATCATCTAAGTCAGCGAGGTTCTCCGGATAAAGACCCGTATCATCTTTAACCATGCTCAAGCATAAACCAAAACCAAGAATCGTTGTCTTTGCGGCTGAAACTTTTGCTCTCTGGATAAGTCCTTTTATTTGGAGACCTGCCGCAGTTATGAGAACAAATATTATGGAAATTGCAATAAGCAATTCTAATAAAGTCATTGCGCTCGTTGAATTCTTATTTAGCTTCCTTATGTTCATTACTTCCCCTATTAAAAAATAGCACAAAACAGCACCTTTTGTCAATCCTGAGTTTTTCTGACTTGACAGTGGTCTACTAATGTGGTTTCATATGGCAGGAAAGAGGGGCTGATGAGTATTAAAATTGGGATAGTAGGTGCAGGGGGATATACTGGTGGTGAGCTCCTGCGAATACTGGTCAATCACAAAGATGTAATTATTTCTTATCTCGCGTCCGATTCGTTTTCAGGAAACCGTGTTGACAAGGCGCATCCTTTCCTGAAGAATCTTCTGGACATTGAATTCAAACCCTACAATCTTGAGGAAATTGTTGAGATGTGTGATTTGGTTTTTCTTTCCAAACCTCATCCTTCCTCATTCAAATTTGCGAATGAGCTATTCAAAAAGGGTGTAAAGCTAATTGACTTGAGCGCCGATTTCAGGTTGAAGGACATTAAGCAATTTGAAAACTGGTATGGAATTAAGCATGAGCGCCCCGAGCTTCTTTCAAAAAGCGTCTACGGTCTCCCGGAACTGTACTATGAGCAAATACAGGAAGCCAATTTTGTCGCCAATCCAGGCTGCTATCCTACCGGCATTATTTTAGGACTTGCCCCGGTTATTAAAGAGAGGATAGTCGGAACCGATAGAATTATTATAAATTCTGTTTCAGGGTTCTCCGGAGCAGGCAGGGGCAGGAAGAATGAGAATAACCTTGCGGCAAATGTAGTGGATAATATTAAGGCATATAAAGTAACAAATCATCCCCATACAGCCGAAATTGAGCAGGAACTTGGAAAACTTTGCGGGGAAGAAGTAAAGGCAACATTTGTTCCACATGTAGCTGGATTTGAGAGGGGTATCATCAATACGATGTATTTGAGGTTAGAGAAAACTATCACTCAGGAAGAGTTGTATCAGCGTTACCTAAGATTCTATCAGGGGAAACCATTTGTAAGAATTTACCAGGAGGGAGAAAATCCGGAAATTAAGAATGTTATATACACAAACTTCTGCGACATAGGAGTTAATCTGAATTACAGGACCGGAATGGTAATTGTTACAACAGTTCTGGACAATCTGGTTAAAGGGGCTTCGGGACAGGCTATACAGAATATGAATATTATGTCCCGTTACAATGAGAGTGAAGGACTAAAACATTGACGAAGTGTAGCACATAGTTTACAATTAAGTCCAATTGTACTAAGCGGAGGTATTGTGGCAGTTAAGACTGGATTTGGCATTGATATAGGCGAGGATTCTATAAAGTTAGTGGAGCTGAGGAAGGAAAAAACGGGCATTCATCTCTCCAGAGTTAAGACCCTCAAAACAGGAATCACTCCTTCCTTAACCAGAACAGAGAAGGAAGGTATAATTGAGGATAGACTCAATGAAATACTGCGAGATGTAAGTGTTGGAAAAGCTCCCTTGACTGTTGCCACACCAGGGCTTTCAGCCTTCATACGCTACGTCAAATTGCCGCCTGTAGCTCCAAGCCGCCTCCAGCAAATCGTTGGCTATGAAGCACAGCAACAGGTGCCATTCCCTCTGGAGGAAGTAATTTGGGACTATCAGATTTTAGAAAGCAGCGGCAAATCCGAGACAAATATCATCCTTGTCGCGATTAAGGCTGAGGTGATAAGTAATCTTATGAATGTCATGGGTTTGCAGGGGATAGAGCCCTCTTTTATCGAACACAGACCGCTTGCATTTTACAACTGTTTCAGGTTGAATGAAAAAACTGAGGGAGAGGTAAAGGTTATAGTTGATGCTGGAGCAAGAGCTACTGATTTGAGCATTGAAAGAGAGGGCAATCTTTGCTGGACGAGAAGTATACGGATTGGTGGAGGAGATATTACTGGAGCAATTCAGAAAGCGTTCCACATCAGTTTTGAAGACGCAGAAAAGCTTAAGAAAGACAAGGGCATTATCTACCTGAGTGAAGATGAAGAGAAATCGGCAGGAGAGGAAGACAGACGTCTCTGGCAGGCAATGAGACCCGTTGTGGAAGAAATGGTCGCGGAACTTCAGCGTTCAGCAAGTTATTTCCATTCCCAGCTGGAGGGTGGAAGAATAGATCAAATCTTACTGGCAGGTGGCTGCAGCAGACTGCGGAATTTTGACCTGTTTATCGCAGACCAGCTTGGCACCGAGGTGAAAAAGCTAAATCCACTGAAGGACATAATCTATTCGCCAGAATTGCTTCAGGGTGAAGAGCTGGAATTAGAATTAGGAGTTGCCATTGGACTTGCTCTTCGGTCTGTAGGGGAAGCTTTCTCAACAATAGACCTTTTGCCGAAGGTCGTTGTCGGCCGCAGGGAATTGCGGAAGAAAAGAGTATATTTAACACTCTCAGGTTTATCCATGGCTTTCATGCTGGGGGTTTCCTGGGTTTTCTCTCTTCAAAATTATAATGTCCTGAAATTGCAAATGCAGAATATCTCCACTGAGCTCGAAGAATACGAGAAATATGACGGAGAGATTCAGAAACTTAAAATAGGACAGAGCAGAATGCAGGGAAGAGTTAATATACTTAAGGATTTGGTTGCCGCGAGAGATTACTGGCCAAATATTTTACTTGAATTCAGCAGAATTTTGCCTGATAATACATTCTTGAAAAACATTTCCAGTGTGGGGCAAGACAAGGGGTTGATTGAACTAAAAGGTAGAACAAGCAATTTTGACGCAGTAACAAACCTCATATCGTCTCTTGAGCAATCGCCGCTCTTTTGTAGTGTAAAGGTAATATCAGCAACACCTGTTGAAGAAACTGCAGGAGGTGCTCTCCGGGCGAAAGTAGTTGAGGAAGCCGCAGGAAGACCGCGCGGCAGAAGGATAAGAAGAGAAGAAGTAAGAGTGGAAGAAAAACACATTCCCATTGCTGAAGTCAAAAAGACAGGTATAGATTTTGTCCTTCGTGTTGAGTTAATGAAATGATCCTTGGCGAGAAGAAGTGGTTCATTTTCCTGGTTAGTTTTACTGTAGTTCTCGCTGGCATTTTTACAGTCAAGGTAAAGCCCGTGCTGAAAGAGAGTGAAGCGTTGTCTGCGGAATTTAAGGAGAAAATTGGCAGAAAAAAAGAGCTCATTTCCGGGCAGGAAGGGCCACCGACAAGGATGTTGATAAAGTCAATCCACCGGGCGAATGAATCCCTGTATAACGTGTACAGGGAAGGGGTGGAGAAACTCAATCTGATAGAGCCGGAACTGCTGCCTGAAAACACGCCGCGACCGAACATATACTGGTTAGATATTCTGCGCAGAGCGAGAGCGGAACTCAGGGCTAAGGCAAGAAAATCAGAAGTCCAAATTCCTGCAGGACTGAGTTTTGGAGATGATATGCCGGATGCAGATGATGTTCCGAATCTCCTTCGGAGATTAGAAATTGTGAAGGAAATTCTGACTCTTGCAATTAATAGCAAAGTGAAATCTGTGGCTGATGTACAGTTGGGCAGCGAGGAAATTATAGAAAGTTCCGGAGAACCTTTCCTGGGGAAATTCCCTCTCAGTTTCTCTATAGCAGGAAATCTTGAAAGTGTGGTTTGCTTTATCCATTCCCTGCGGGAGACAGATTCATTCTATATCATCGATGATATGAATATTCAGAGCGAAGATGAAATATTAAAAGTGAACTTGAGTCTTTCCACTTTGTATCTTAAATCATGAATGGTGGCAAACTGGACTGGGTTAAAGAGAACTCTGAAGCAGTTATGTGTTTTGCGCTCTTCCTGATTCTTCTGTGTGTAAGTGTCTATTTTATGGGACTTGAAAAGAGAAGAACATCAATGATAGAAGCTGGAGCGGCTTTTGCTGGTATGTCCCGGAGACAGGAAGCAGAACTGAACAGTAGACAGGCAAACTTCTTAGGATTACTCGTATCTAAACCGATTTCTTACTATAACTTGATAGTGAGGCGTAACCCATTTGCTCCTTTGCCAGCTTTCAGTCCGCCGGAGGAAGTGCAAGCTCCTGAAACTATAGAATTGCCGGTAGAAGTTTCTCCTGAGAAGCCGCTGCCGCCGCCGCCGCCTCCACCTCCGACAGTTGACCTTATCCTTAGCGGCACGATATTTCTTCCAGAGCAGGGAAAATGGATTGCACAGATAGAAAATCTCAGGACCGGGGAAATCTACTTTATGGGGGAAGGGGAGATAATCGCTGAGATATTTAAGGTTAAAAAGATAGAGCGGAGCAGAGTGATTCTTTTTAGAGATGGGGATAAAGATATTGAGCTTAAACTTGGAGTGAAGGGAGATTAAGAGTGCGCATTAAAAAAGCCTGGGTCATAGCTATTCCCATTTTTCTGTTCAGCTGCATGATTACGGATATAAGGAGTTCTGAAGAGGAAGCAAGGAAAGAGGCTGAGAGAAAAGCTCTAAAAGAGGCTGTGGAAACTCTAAGAGACCTATCCAGTGCACGGGTGAAGGAGATCGCAGGTTTACTTGAAAAAGGGAAGAAATATTATCTAAGAGGAGAATTTAGAAAGGCGATTATCATTTTCAGACAAGTCCTGACGAAAGACCCTGAGAATAAAATTGCGCTCGGATATATTGCAAAAGCTAAAGAGGAGCTCGAACAAGAGGAAGAAAGGGGAATTCGCAAGGAGAAAAAAGACACGAGAAGGAGTAAACGGATTGAAGCTCAGAAGGAGAGATTAGCAAAAGTTCATCTGCAGAGAGCCGAGAGATACTATAAAAGCCAAAAATTAAAACTTGCAGTGAAGGAATTGGAAAAAGCTCTGAGTATTCATCCCGAAAATATAGAGGCGCAGGGAAAAATATTGAAAGTCAAAGGTGAGTTGGAAAAGGAGGAGACAGCGGTTGAAAATGAGAAAAAAGCAGGCAGTTTGATAGAGCGGGGGATAATATATTTTAGGCAAGGAGAATATAACCGGGCAATTGAGGTGTGGCAGAAGGTCCTAAACCTGGTCCCCGGAAACCATCCTGACTATGACCGCGCTGAATCCTGCATTCATACTGCGGAAGTCTGCAGGATTAAGCAGGAGCAAAAAGATGCAATTTCAAGGAAAGATATATCAGAGAGGTCTGCCATTGCAGGAGTTACTGAATCCTGGATACGCCCCAGGAGAAAGAAGGCAAAAGTTGAAGAAGAAGCTGCTGAGGAAGAAGAAGTAGCAGCCAGAACGAGGCTTGAAGAAAAGGCAAAGCAAATTGTGTCAGTACATTTTGAGAATGCACATATAAGGAGTGTGTTGAGATATTTATCCGAAATAAGCGGGGTGAACATTGTTCTTGACGAATCAGTTTTCCCGTCGGCAGGAGAAATCTTAGAGGAGCAAACATCACCTCGTGTTACGATTGACCTTGATGACCTGCCGTTGATTGAAGCTCTAACTGTGATTCTGCGAGCAAAGAATCTTGCTTACAGGATGGAGGAGAATCTCATCTGGATTACAACCCACGAGAGAATGGCGAGGGAAAGATTGGTAACAAAGATTTATATCTTGCTAACGCCAGGAACCGGGGTTGTTAGCTTTGGGGAACCGGAGGAAGAGGAGAAGGAAGAAGAAGAGGTAGGAGGGAGAAAATTTGGTGAAGAGGGAGAGGAAGCTGGAAGAGCTATATCTGCAGAAACAGTACTTGATACTTTGAAAGCAGCGGCATCGTGGCCTCATGGGAGTATCATTCTGTTTGATGAAAGGACCGGGACTTTAATTGTTCGTAATACACCGACGAATTTAGCGGTGCTTGAAGAGCTCATACGCCAGATTGAAGCTGTCACCATGCAGGTGTCCATAGAAGCGAAATTCATCACTGTAGGCACAAATGATTTGCGCCAGCTCGGAATTGAATATCCATATCTACAGGTTGGTCTTAGCGGAAAGGGACAACTTGATATAAACCGTGACGCAGGTTATGGTATATCTCTTCCCTACTTAGTAGAAGGTGATAATTTCACTTCAGGAGAGGGGCTTGCCTTAAGTTACACAAAGTTAAAGCCAACTGAATTCAGAATGCTGATTGATGCAATTGAGAAGACAGGTTCAACTGACCTGCTTTCTGCGCCAAAAGTTACAACCAGAAACCAGCAGGAGGCAGTACTTAAAGTTGTGGAAGAACGCATATTTGCTGATGACTACGAACCGTTTTATTTTGTATATTATGCAGACTGGGATGGAGACGGCATTGATGAGCCGCATCAGGGAGCATCTGCTGTGCCAACATCATTTGCGGAGCCGGCTGAAACGGGGATAAAACTGACGGTCAGTCCTGACATCGGTTCTGATATGAATATTACCCTGAGCGTACACGCTGTAATAGATGAATTCTTAGGCTGGGAAACATATGGGGCAATGGGAGTAGGAGAAACAGGGGACATCACCTTTCTGCAGTTGGAAAAAATTCATTCGCGAGATATAAATACTCAAGTCGTAGTTGGTGATGGAGAAACAATTGTGCTGGGCGGGTTGATAGAAGAGGAAGAAAGTGAGACTGTCAGTAAGACCCCGTTTTTCGGGGACATTCCAATCCTCGGGCGCCTTTTCAAGAGAACTGCGACAGTCAGCGAGAAAAGAAGTCTGCTTATTTTTATTACAACCGACCTTGTAAAACCAACCGGTGAAAGGTACAGAGGGTGAGCGCTATAAAACTGCAAAAGTCTATTATATGTATTTTGCTTGTGATAGGTACCTGTTTATCCTTTGCTGAGGAAGACGAGAAGAGGAAAGCTGTTGAAACTGCAATTGAAGAAGCAGGCGTAGCAGTAGAGCAGCTTTCATTTGAGAAAAGGGAGCTAATTCAACTACATCTCCAAAGAGGTGAAAAGTTCCTTGCCGGTGGAGAGATTGACAAAGCAGAGAAAGAATTCAAAACTGTGCTTGAAATTTCTCCGGATGAGAAAAGAGCCATAGCGTATTTAAGGGATATTCAGGATATTCGCGAGATAATGAAAAGAGAGGAAAAAAGAAAAAAGCGTTTGGCTTTGTTGAAAGAGGGTGAGGAAAGAGGGGAAGCGCTCGAGAGAATCAAACGAGAAAAGAGAGGAGAGGAGAGAGAGAGCAAAATTCTAAAGAGAAAAAGAACCCTAACAAAAGAGCAGCAAATAGATGAACATATCCGCCAGGGAAAGGAATATTATGCGCAAGAGAAATATGCGGAGGCGGTTGAGGAGTGGCAGAAGGTTTTGGCCCTCACACAGCCATCCGACCGTGACTATCAGAGAATGCTGAACTGGATTCATGCCGCTAAAGCTGCAGAACAGCGAAGAAGGAAAAGAATAGCAATAACAAAGAAGAAAGAATCTGAAGATATGGCGTCTCTGGATGTGGAGGAAGCCTGGTCAGTGAAGGATGTTGGGGTCGAGAGAAGAAAAGAGGGAAAGGAAGAAATTGAGGGAGTGGTCAGTCCTGCAAAATTGAGATTGGAAAAGAAAGCAAGACAACTTATATCCCTTGATTTTGAGAATGCTCATCTTAGGAAGGTCATGAGATATCTTAGTAAGGTAAGCGGAATTAATATTGTCCTTGATGAGAATGTTTTCCCAATAGGATTTGAAGGGGAGGGGGAAGCTGCACCTGCCGCCGCGGTACCAATACCCGATGAGGAAGCAGCCATCACAGACGCTCAGGCTCCTGTCGAGGAGAAAGTTACCCTGGGTGATATATCCCCCAGGGTTACCATACGGCTCAAAGACATCCCCCTGATTGAAGCGCTTGATGTTATCTTAAGGACAAAGGGGTTAAATTACAGGCTTGAAGAAAACATTATCTGGATTACAACTGAGGAAAATCTTGCGGCAGGTGAGCTTGTGACAAAAAGTTATAAACCTTCCAGTGGGATAGGTGATATTCTGGGAATGTTGTTAAAAACCGTCCCATTTGATATGGAGACGGATGTTACGCCAGATAGTGTGGAAGGTGCTGAGGTTCCAGGTCCGCCTGGCAGTAAAATTAGCGTTGACAAAACTTCCGGCATAATATTTATTACAAATACTGCTATGAATCAGCGTTTAGCTGAAGATATCATCAGAAGGCTTGCAGAAACACCGCCACAAGCATCAATTGAGACCAAATTCGTAGATATTGATACTGGTGCATTTGCGCAACTCGGAATTCAATGGAAAATCACTGAACCATTTGAAGGGGCAAGCAGCGATGCGTATATAGGCGGGACGAGTTTTTCAGGTGGCAAGCCAACGACCGGTCCGGGCATAGAACTTGATGTTGATGAGGACTCCTCAGGAATCTTTGCGAAGTACGCCAAGTTAACTCCGACTCAGTTTGAGGCTGTGCTGCAGGCACTTGAAACGTCGGGGAAAAGCAATCTTCTTTCAGCACCCAAGGTTACTGTAATTAACAATTATACAGCCACAATAGATATTTCTACATCATTTGGTTATGTTGAATCCTACAGTCTTGAAGAAGAGACGATTGAAATTGGGGGTGATGATTTTAAGATTACCACAGCTCTCCCGGATGAGACAGCAACCCGCAAAGTTGGAGTTATGTTAGAAGTGACTCCCGGGATAGGTGCTGATAGGAAGATAATTAATCTTAGTCTTATCCCTCAGGTAATTGAACATATTGGCTGGATTGAGTATGGAACAGAGAGATTTTCTATTAAGCAGCCTGTTTTTGAAGTAAGATATGTCACTACTAATGTTGATGTTAGTGATGGAGGAACGATTGTGCTTGGTGGATTGATTAAGGGAACAGAAGTCAAGTCTGCGAAACAGGTCCCGTTTCTGGGGCGCATACCAATTCTTGGTTCTCTTTTCAGGAGCACGTCTACAACATCTACCAAAAGGGAACTTCTCATCTTTGTTACAGCCAGGATTCTTGAACCGACTGGCGAGCCTTTAGTAAGATAAATGCCCAGTGGGGACTGAATTGCAGCGATTGTTTCTTTTAGATTGCAGTTATTTCATCTATCGCGCTTTTCACGCAATCCGTAATTTACAAACATCAAGTGGTTTTCCGACAAATGCCATTTATGGATTTACAACGATGCTGATGAAACTTATTCATGAAGAGAGCCCCGAGTATATAGCAGTCGCAGGTGATTTACCTGCCCCGACATTCAGGCACAAAGCATTCTCTGAGTATAAAGCGAACCGCCCTAAGATGCCTGAGATGCTGCAGAAGCAAATTCCGGTTATCAAAGAAATTATTTCACTCTTTCGTATCCCTATGTTTGAAATTGAAGGATATGAAGCTGACGATATTCTTGGAACCCTGTCAAAACAGGCAGAGGAACATGAATTGATGGTATACATTCTCACGCGAGATAAGGACTGTTCGCAGCTCATCACCCCGCTCGTAAAAGTTCTAAGGGAAAATAACGGTGATATTATTGATGTTGAGAAAATCGTGAGAAGATTTGGAGTTGAACCTGCGAGACTTGTAGATATCTGGGCGCTTTCCGGAGACGCATCAGATAACATTCCTGGTGTGCCTGGAATCGGTGAGAAGACAGCTGTCAGATTAATACAGGAATTTGGCAGTCTTGAGAATACCCTTGCGAATATTGAGAGGGTGGGGAATGCAAGAGCAAGAGAAAACTTAGGAAAATTCTCTCACCTTGCAAAATTAAGCAAGGAACTTGTAACTATTGATTGCAAGGCTCCAGTCTCCTGCGATTTTGAATCGTGCAGGAAAAAAGACCCTGACAGAGAAAAACTAAGAGAAATTTTCAGGGAACTCGAATTCAAAAAATTACTTGAAAAGATTTAAGGTTTTGTGGTATCATTTGGTATTATGAAAAAAATTGTTAATTTGCTGATTGTGGTTATACTGCTGGGCTTTGTTCTGGATGGAACCGGGGAAACAGCAAAAGCATATTTTGATATAAGGTCTATTCAGAGCAGGACAAGGAAGGATTTTGTATTTATTGAAGTAAAGTATAAGTGCAATATAAAAAAGATAGAAAATGTGGAGTTAAAAATATATGCCTTCCTTAAAAAAGGCAGTTATGAAAAGGTTGCCTCAGGAAGTTTCAATTTGGGTGAGGTAGAGAAGGGAAGGCACAAAGAAATCTTTACGCTTCTTCCAAGCCATATTGATGAATATGGAAAGCCGCGTAAGTTCAGAGCAGAAATGTGGTATAAAGATAGAATCCACGCCAGTAAAACAAAACCAGATTCAAGAAAAAAGTGGTGGGAAACGGATGCAGTGAATATTATTATACGGTCTGACGAAAAGCTTGAAAAACTGCTTCGCGACTATGAAGATGACTAAATCACTTCACACTGTTAAATAACCAACCTGTTATTTAATCACGGTAAAACGTCAGTGAACTACGTTCCTATCTGTCATTCTGAGGAGTCCCGAAAGCTTTCGGGATGACGAAGAATCTATAGATTCTTCCCCTTCGTTTCACTCAGGGTTAGAATGACACGCGGTTTAATTTAATGTCTGTAAAATTACAAAGATTAGTTATAGTAGCGTGCATATACTTTCTGGCTGTCGCAATTAGAGTTGGCGTCTGTCAGCATCATACAGCTTTGCACCACCCTTTCTTGCCGTTTACCGGAGAGAGTGCCCTGCTGTATAGATATGCTGAGATGGCAGCAAAAGGTGAAGAAATACCTGAACCGGATTACACAACCCAATATCCAGAAGGGCTTTCTGTGAGACGCCAACTGTCACTTGGCTGGGAATTCATTGCCGGCACTTTGTATAAGCTTTTTTTCCGTGATAAAGTCTCGTTCCATTCGTTTGTGAGATACTTCACACCCTTCTTTTTCTGCATTTCTATAGTCCCGCTTTTTCTCATAACGAGACAACTTTCAGGAAGGGAGTTTGGAGCAGTTATCGGGACACTATTCTATGCGGTCAGCCTGCCCGCCATTATCAGAGCGACGGGCCAGGAGATTTCGAGGGAGAACTATTGTTTGCCGGTGCTTTTCTTTCACATATATTTCCTTGCAAAGTATATGAGGGATAGGAAAACGTCTTCATCTATTCCGGCGGGATTGTTCCTGTTTCTATCCCTCGCTTTCTGGGAAGGAGCGCAGGTATATTTCTACATACTTGTAATTTTCATGGTGTTTCAGTTTATTTTGAACAGAGACTTTTTTCGGTTTGGGAAAGGGTGGACAATAATTATAGCGTTTGCCGCGCTTGGAGGGATATTCATACCGTATCTAAGAAGTCATTTTTTCATAACATCTTACCCGATGCTTACTTCTTTCTCTCTTATTGGAGCAGGTTTTCTGCTCGGTAGGAGTCGGAATGTCCTGTACAAGCGAGCTATTACATTTGTGTTGCTTCTTGTAACACTTTTTCTAATCACATCTGCCTCGGGATACGGTAGAACCTATTCACATATGCGGACTCTTCTATGGTATAAAGTCCGTTTTCTCAATCAGAAACCCTATGACCCGAATCTATTGCCATATGACGCCCGCATTCTGTGGACACCGGCTCTTACAAGTCCAAAAGGCACGGAAATTCTCTATCATTTCTCAACTCTTCTCCCTCTTTGTGTCTTTTCAATTATCCCGGTAGTTCTCCGGAGTTCCAAACATGGCATTAAACCGGATGAGAAGTTTTTAGTTGCGAATCTCCTTTTCTTTTTCCTTCTTTACCTGATGTTTAAGAGAATGGAGGTATTTCTGATTTTCTTCATGTGCATTTTTATCGGCAAATGGGCTGGTACTATAATGAAACATTCATGGAAAGCGGCAATCCCGGTGTGCTTTGTAATCTCCTTCTGTATCTTTTTTGAAAGTTCAAAGGTGATAAGGAATACAGAGCATTTAGGAAGACCTGTGGATTATCTCTCAATTAATAATTTGCTTTCATGGATAGGGGACAATACGCAGGAAGAAACTGTAATTCTTTCTCATTTTAATCTGTCACCCGTGATTTCCCTTTATACAGGAAGGAAGATTGTGCTTCACCCTAAATTTGAATCTCCGTTTATGAGAGAAAAAGTGAAGAGATTCCTATATGCACTCTTTGATAGAAGTGAGGACAAATTTTATTCGTTCTGCCGGGAAGTCGGGGCGCAATTTTTTGTATATCCGAGGGGAACCTTCTCCACAACTTCGCGGTATTCCTGGCGTTATATGACGGCAACTCCTAACTCTCAGGTCAATTGTAATGCATATATGTTCGAACGAAGACCGTCACATCTCAAGAAATTTGAACTGAAATATGATAATGGCAGGTATATGGTGTATAAAATTTACACGCCAAATGAGATTAAGTTAGCAAATGAGCATCTTGATAATGGGAATAGATTCTTCAAAATGCATTTGTATGAGAGAGCTATTTCTGAATATACAAAATGTATTGAGATTTATCCAAAGTGCGTGCAGGGGTATGCTCGTCTCGGGACAGCATATTATCTGAGCGGTGAGGAGGAGAAAGCTGCAGAATTCTGGAAAACTGCATACAATATGGAGTTAAAGCAAAAATGAAATTCTTTTGCTTCCCAATTTTACTTCTTATATTACACTCAGTTGCAGGAGCTGACATCATACATTTGAAGAGTGGTGGTGAAATGGAAGGGGAAATAATAGAGAAGTCGGAAGGTTTTATAAAAATTAGACTTGAAATGGGCGTTGTCAGAATAAAAGAAGAAGATGTAAATTCTATTGAGAAGAGAGAATTTTCACTTCCTCCATTCAGATTATATTTAAAGGAGAAAAAATCTCTAACAGAGAGAGATGTGAATGGTCATTACGAACTTGCTCTCTACTGCATCAAGCACAGATTATACAGTGAAGCAAGAGAAGAATTAGAGATTGTTCTCAAACTGGACCCTTCGTTTAAGGATAAAGTCAATGCAAAAATAGAGGAGATTCACAGAAACCAAAAATCGTGGTTATACAATCAGGCATTGTTCTATTCAAGGTCGAGACAGTATAAGAATGCTCTTGCTTATCTGGATAGACTCTTAAAGATTTATTCCCCGGAAGATATCCAGCCTGAAGCAAAGAAACTTGAGGAAGAAATCCGGAGAAGAGTCTCGGCAGAAGAATTGTTAATGGGAGTGAAACTTGCAAAGAATAAGGAGGGGGCGAGAAGGAAAATTCTCCTCATGGGTATAAGAGAAGATACTGCAAGTCTGGATGTCCTGCTTCAACTCCTTAAAAATAAGGATCCGGAAATCAGGGTAATTGTAATAGAAGCTCTCACCGTAAGGAAAGATAAGAGGGCGCTCGTCTCCCTGCGCGAAGAATTAGCGAATAGAAATGCTTTGATAAGAGAAAAAGCCGTCAGAGCTCTCGGGGAATTGCGTGATGAAACTGCAATAGAATCAATACTTCCACTCCTCAAAGATAATAGTAGTGCGGTAAGGGGAGCCGCTGCAATTGCTCTCGGTGAGATTGGAAATGAAAAGGCCGTAAGTTCGCTTGTAAAAGCTCTGAATGACAGGGTGAGGGATGTGCGTCTGAGTGTGGTTTGCGTTCTCGGCAAGATGGGAGACAAAAAAGCTACGAAGCCACTTGTCTCACGACTTAGAGAAGAGAATTTAAAAATGAGGGTTGAAATCTATAAAGCTCTCGGAAATATCGCTGACCCGAATGCTGTAAAACCTTTACTGGGCGCAATGAAAGGCGAACTTGTAAGGGGGCAGGAACAGATAATAGCCGCTCTCGGAAAAATCAAAACTGAAGAGGCAGTTAGTGGACTTATGAAGTTACTAAAATCTCTCCAAAGAGAAAGTTTGCTTGAGAAAGCGCTAATTGCCCTGAAGGGTATTGATGATGAGAGAGTTGTTCCAGCTATAGCCGGCGTTCTGAAACATCCATCAACCCGCATAAGGGAGAAAGCTGCATCCACACTTGGTATGATGAAAGATAAGAGGGCTCTTTCTTATCTTGAAGAAGCTCTCGGGGATCCATCGGATTCAGTCCGGATAGAGGCCGCAAAGGCGATTCAAAGTTCGCAATGATGTAGTTGAGCGAGTATTTACATGGTCATTATTGGAATAACTGGCGGAATGGGGACCGGCAAAACTACGGCGGCTAAAATGTTTGCAGACTTCGGAGCAAAAATAATTGACGCAGATAGAATAGCTCATTCCGTTGTCAAGCCGGGGAGTGATGTGTGGAGGGAACTACTTGGAGCTTTTGGAAAGGAAATCTTCAGTAGAAATGGGACTATTAATCGCAGAAAACTTGCAGGAATAGTATTCGGGAAGGAGCCTCACAGGTTAAAGGAGTTGAATTCTATAATTCATCCCGAAGTTATAGATATTATTCTCAAAAGAATACAGGATGCGGCGAAAAATGGAGCTGATGCAGTTGTGATTGATGCTCCGCTTCTCATTGAAGCTGGATTAGAGACAGTTGTCGATAAGATAATCGTCGTTACTGCTGAGAGAAAAACGCAGGAAGAACGCAGCCGCACGCAGCTGAAACTCAATCCTGAAGAAATAAAAGCGAGGATATGCGCTCAATTGCCCTTGTCGGAGAAAGAAAAAAAGGCAGACTATGTTATAGATAATAACGGCTCGCTTGAAAATACATTGAAACAAGCGAGAAAAATATGGGAGGAAATAAAATGAATATCACGGAACTGGAAAAAATGACAGTTGCTGACCTGCAGAAGCATGCAAAGAAATTAAAGCTGAATTCTACAAGCGGTCTAAAGAAACAGGATTTGGTATTTAAACTGTTACAGGCTCAGATTGAGAAAGATGGGGCTATCTACGGAGAAGGAGTGCTTGAGGTGCTGGACGACGGTTTTGGGTTCCTTCGTTCCCCGAATTATAATTATCTGCCGGGACCTGATGACATATACATTTCCCCGTCGCAGATCAGGAAATTTAGTTTGAGAACAGGGGATGTTGTCTCCGGCCAGATAAGACCGCCCAAAGAAGGGGAGCGGTATTTCGCTCTGTTAAAAGTCGAGGCTGTTAATTATGAGGACCCAGAGGAGGCAGCGGGAAAAATCCTTTTTGAAGAACTTACACCAATTTTCCCTCTGGAGCATCTCGTTCTTGAAAGGGAACCTAAGGAAATTTCCATGCGTATTATGGATTTACTCACACCTATTGGGAAAGGGCAGAGAGGATTGATAGTATCTCCTCCACGAGCAGGCAAAACGGTTCTTCTGCAGAAAATTGCCAACAGTGTTACAGCCAATCATCCGGAAGCAACACTTATAGTATTGCTCATCCATGAGCGCCCTGAAGAGGTTACCGATATGAAACGGTCGGTGAAAGGGGAAGTAATCAGCTCCACTTTTGATGAGCCTGCAGAAAGACATGTTCAGGTAGCAGATGTTGTGATAGAGAAAGCAAAACGCCTGGTTGAGCATGGCAAAGATGTGGTTATTCTTCTTGATAGTCTCACGCGCCTCGCTCGCGCTCATAATGTGATAACCCCACACAGCGGGAAAATTCTATCAGGTGGAGTTGATTCTAACGCTCTCACAAAACCGAAGAGATTCTTCGGGGCAGCGCGAAATATAGAAGAAGGAGGAAGTCTGACAATAATAGCAACCTGCCTGATTGATACTGGCAGCAGGATGGATGATGTTATTTTTGAGGAGTTTAAAGCAACAGGAAATATGGAATTGCATCTTGATAGGCGTCTTGTGGACAAACGTCTTTTTCCTGCTATTGACATTGAGCGTTCATCTACGAGAAAAGAGGAATTGCTCCTGTCTGACAAAGCTCGGAATCGGGTCTGGCTATTGCGCAAGAGTCTGAGCGGACTTAATATTACTGAGGTGATGGAAATACTTATAGACAAAACGAAACAGACCAAGAGTAATGCTGAATTTCTTGACTCATTGAATGTATGATAGTATAGTTTACTGTCTAAAGGGGGTGTGAGAATGAAAAAGGGGATCCATCCAGAGTACAAAGAAGCGACTATCACCTGTGCTTGCGGCGAGGTTATCCACACAAGGTCTACCGGACAAAACATGAGGGTGGAGATATGTTCGAAATGCCATCCTTTTTTCACAGGGAAACAGAAACTCGTTGACACCGCGAAAAGGATAGATAAATTCAGAAAGAAGTATGGAAATAAATAAACTTAGAGAAGAGTACAACGAGCTGCTTCAGAAAATCAAAAGACCTGCTGAATTAAATGAGGGGGAGTATCAAAAATGCGCCCGCAGGGTGAAAGAGCTTTCCCGGATTATCGATGAGTTTGGGGAATATAAGGAAGTAGAAGAAAAGTTAAGGGAAGCAGAAGAAATAATCAAAGAAAATAAGGAACCGGAGTTATCTGAACTTGCGAGAGAAGAACTCCCGGAATTAAAGGAGAAGTTCAACCAGATTGAAAAGAATCTCGAACATCTATTATCGGTAGATAAGAAAAAAGCGGAGCATCTGAAAGGAGCAATTGTAGAAATAAGGGCAGGAGCTGGAGGTGAAGAAGCCACGCTTTTTGCCAGAGACCTCTTCCAGATGTATTCGCGTTATGCAGAAGGAAAGAGATGGAAAATGGAGGTGATGCATTCTCACCAGAGTGAGATGGGAGGGTCCAAGGAGATAATATTCGGGGTGGAAGGAGAAAGTGTTTATTCGGAGATGAGGCATGAGGGAGGAGTGCACCGCGTTCAGCGAATACCAGCGACGGAATCAAGCGGAAGGATTCACACCTCAACCGTTACAGTAGCAGTTTTGCCTGAAACAGAGGAAATCCAGCTAAAAATCAACCCGAATGATTTAAGGATAGATACCTTCAGAGCTTCAGGTGCAGGCGGTCAACACGTGAATGTAACGGACTCTGCTATTCGCATCACTCATATTCCGACTGGAATAACGGCGCAGTGTCAGGATGAGAGGTCCCAGCACAAAAATCGCGCGAAGGCGATAAGAATCCTGCGCGCCCGCCTTACAGAGCACATCCGAGAGGAAAAGGAACTTGAAATATCAAAGGACAGAACTCTGCAGGTAAAAACAGCGGATAGAAGTCAGAAAATTCGGACTTATAACTTCCCGCAGAACAGGGTAACGGATCATCGTATTAACCTCTCACTTTACAATCTGGAGGGTATAATGAAGGGTGACCTGGACGAACTTTTTTCAGCGCTTGAAGGAGTGAATAATGCAGGTTGAAGAAGCAGAAGAATGCATGCGTATGCCGGCTGCTTACATCACAGGGGAAACAGAATTTATGTCTCTTCCTTTTTCCGTTAATGAGAAGGTATTTATCCCCCGTCCCGAGACAGAAATTCTTGTAGAGGCTGCCCTGTCAAGATTGAAGAGAAGCGATAATGTTATTGACATGTGCACCGGCTGCGGGAATATTGCAGTAAGTCTGACAAAATATTCTTCCTGCCAGGTGTATGCCTGCGATATCTCACGGGAGGCAATTGAAATTGCGAGAAGAAATGCTATTCAGAATGAGGTTTATGGACTTATCTCATTTTTGCAGGGGGATATGTTCACCCCGCTGAGATTTGAAAGAAAATTCAACCTTGTGGTCTCAAATCCGCCATATATCAGACATGATGAAATCCAGAAGCTTCCAGTAGAAGTTCGCAATTTTGAACCGCACATTGCTCTTGATGGAGGAGAGGGTGGATTGAAATTCTATCATATTCTGTCTGAAGAGAGCCGGAAGTTTCTAAGGCCTGGAGGATATCTGATGGTTGAGGTGGGATTTGACCAGGCAAGAGACGTCCATCAGATTTTCACGAAACATTTTAAAAACCTTGAAATACTAAAGGATTATGCAGGAATTGAACGTATAGTTATAGCGGAGAACAATGGATAAAATAGTTGTCAGCGGCGGGAAACAACTCAGGGGAGAAATAAAGATAAGCGGGGCAAAAAATTCTGCGTTACCAATTCTTGCTTCAACATTACTTGCATCGGGAGTATCTGTAATCAAGAATGTCCCAAATTTACGGGATATTGCCACAATGATGAAAATTCTGCGTTCGCTTGGCGCTCGAATCAGCAGGCAGAATACTGAGATAGTAGTAGATACAACAGATGTAAGAAATTTTACCGCTCCATATGAACTTGTCAGCACAATGCGGGCTTCAATCTGTGTTCTGGGACCTCTTCTGGCAAGATTGAGTAAAGCAAATGTATCCCATCCCGGGGGCTGTATTATAGGACCGCGGCCTGTTGATTTACATATTAAGGGATTAAGAAAACTCGGTGCGAAGATAACCATTGAGCGTGGTTATATTATTGCAAGGGCGGATAAGCTTGAGGGAAATGAAATTTTCCTCGGCGGCCCATTTGGTTCCACAGTACTTGGAACAGCAAATTGTATAATGGCCGCAAGTCTGGCGAAAGGGGTAACAACTATTGAAAATGCGGCGTGTGAACCCGAGATAGTTGACCTTGCAGAATTCTTGAACAAAATGGGAGCAAGAATAGAAGGTGCAGGAACACATATAGTGAGAATTGAGGGGGTGAATGAACTTAAGGGAGCTGAGCATACAATCATTCCTGACCGCATTGAAGCCGGAACTTATATGATAGCCGGAGCAATTACAGGAGGAGATATTTTCATTAAAGGAGCAGTTTTTGAACATCTGCAGGCAGTAATTGATAAATTAGAAGAAGCAGGAGTGAAAATCCTGAAGCAAAATAATGGAATAAAAGTAACTGTCCCTGATGGATTAAAAGCCATAGATGTTACAACAATGGCATATCCTGGATTTCCAACAGATATGCAGGCACAGATACTGACATTAATGCTGGTTACAAATGGCATAAGCATAATAACTGAGAAGATATATCCCGACAGATTTATGCATGTGAGTGAACTTCTGAGGATGGGAGCCAGTATAATTCGTGAAGGAGCGCGAGTTATTGTCAAAGGAGGAGCAAAACTGAGCGGGGCTCCTGTTATGGCTTCCGACCTCAGGGCAAGCGCATCACTTATACTTGCAGGGCTTGCCGCCGAGGGAAAAACTGAAGTTTCCCGCATATATCATCTTGACAGGGGTTATGAAAGGATAGATGAGAAACTCGGGAGGCTTGGCGCAGATATCAAAAGAGTAAAATGAAAACTTTTCATCTTAATAGAGACAAGAAAAAACTTGACAGTTTTCTGGCAAAAAGAGAGAGGAAGATGAGCGAGGTGATTCCCGCTGTCAGGGAGATATGCGAGGATGTTCGCAAAAACGGCGATAAGGCTCTTTTAAAATATACGGCGAAGTTTGACGGAATCACTTTAAAAAAACCTTCACAGCTAAAAATCAAGAAGGCGGAGGTGAAAGATGCCTATCAAAAAGTTGATACAGAATTCATTGATGCTTTAAAACTTGCTAAGGCGAATATCGAAAATTTTCACTCAAGGCAGAAAAATGGAAGGGAGTCCTGGCATGAAGAAAAAGAAGGGCAAATAATTGGAGAAAAGTATTCGGCTCTTGAAAGAGTTGGAGTCTATGCTCCTGGCGGAAAAGCATCTTACCCATCAACTATATTGATGAATATTATCCCTGCTAAAGTTGCGGGCGTGGAGGAAATCATTGCTGCTACACCCAATATCAACCCGCATATTCTCGTAGCTGCGGATTCGGCAGGAGCTAACCAGATTTTCAGAGTGGGAGGGGCACAGGCAATTGCAGCAATGGCTTTCGGAACGGACACAATAGCAAAAGTGGATAAAATCGTAGGTCCGGGAAACATATATGTAGCAATGGCAAAACTTATTGTTCAGCAAGAGACAAATGTTGGTATTGATATGGTAGCAGGTCCCACAGAAATAATGATTCTTGCAGATGGGAAGGCGAGAGTAGACTTTGTGGCAGCCGATATGCTTTCACAGGCAGAACATGGAACAGATTCATTCATTATAGTAACTACCACATCAGAAGAGCTTGCAAGCGCTATTCCCGGTGAAGTGAAAAGGCAAATAAAGAAACTCCTGCGCGCTGATACCGTTAAGGAATGTCTCAGGGAAAATGCGGCTATTATCATTGTAAATAATATTATAGAGGCAGTAGAACTAACTAACAATATAGCTCCTGAACATCTGGAAATACAGGTCGCAAGACCATGGGAATGCATGGAAACAATAAAGAATGCAGGTGCAATTTTTCTCGGAGATTACTCGCCTGAAGCTCTGGGAGATTATTTAGCGGGGCCAAGTGCTGTTCTCCCTACAGGCGGGAGAGCAAAATTCTCCTCCCCTCTCGGAATCGATGATTTTTTGAAAAAGACAAATTTCATTTTTTCTGACAGGATGCACGTCAGGCACTCAGCTGATGCTGTAATCACGCTTGCCGAACGTGAGGGACTTGACGCTCATGCTGAGGCAATCAGGATTAGGCTCAGAAAATAAATGGGAGAAAGAACAGATGAGAGCAAGAAAAGCTTTAGTGAAAAGAAAGACCAGGGAAACGATGGTGACGGTTGATATAAACCTTGATGGAAAAGGAAGTTTCAGGGTAGATTCAGGAATCCCTTTTCTGGACCATGTGTTGAGTGCATTTGCAAAACATGGAAAATTTGACCTCAAACTTAAAGCGAGAGGGGACCTTGACGTAGATTCACATCATACCACGGAGGACACAGGAATTGCTCTCGGTAGCGCTTTCCTGAAAGCTCTGAGCAGGAAAAAAGGGATAAGGCGGTTCGGGTATGCATATATTCCGATGGATGAGGCACTTGTACTTGTTGTGGTAGATATAAGCGGGAGGCCATACCTGAAGTTTAATGTGAAGTTTCCACAAAAAAAGAGAGAGGAATTTAATCCTGAGCTCATAGAAGAATTTATGCGCGGCTTTGTGAATGAAAGCAGGGTAACTGTGCATGTGAATCTGCTTTATGGAAAAAACAATCACCATATAATTGAGGCGATATTCAAAGCATTAGGATTAGCGTTTGAGCAGGCAACGCGGATCGATTCAAGAGTGAAAACCATCCCTTCCACAAAGGGAAAATTATAACATGTTAATAATACCGGCAGTTGATATAAGGAGCGGGAAGGTTGTGCGTCTAAGTGGAGGGGATTTTGGGAAGGAAACTGTATACAGCGATGACCCGGTTGAAATTGCGAAGAAGTGGGAGGAAGAAGGAGCAAAATTTCTCCACCTTGTTGACCTTGATGGTGCAAGGGAGGGGGAACCCTGTAACTTTGAAACCGTTTCCCTAATCATCAGGAATATATCAATTCCAGTAGAAGTTGGAGGAGGAATCAGGAATAGGGAAACAGTTAAGAAATACACTGAAATTGGTGTGAAACAGGTAGTCTTAGGAACAACTGCCTGTAATTCTCCTGAGTTTCTTACAGAACTTCTCTCGGAATTTGGCGAAAAAATAGCCGTGTCAATAGATTCCTGTAACGGACGGGCGGCAATCCATGGCTGGAGGAATCTGACATCAAGAAGCTCTGCTGAATTGGTAAAAGAGATGCAAAGAATTGGGATGCAGAATATAATATGGACAGACATAAAGAGGGATGGATTAATGAGCGGGATTAATATTAAAACGGTCAAAGAAATTCTTAAACTTACAATCTATCCAATCACAATAGCTGGAGGTGTTTCTTCTTCAGAGGACATACTAAAACTAAAAGAACTTGAAGGAATCAGGGCAATAATTATCGGAAAAGCACTTTACACAGGAGCAATTCGGTTAAGAGAGGCAATGGAGATTGCAAGTGACACAAATGTCCGAACTAAAGTTTGACAGCAAGGGGTTAATTCCTGCGGTAATTCAGGACGAGAAAAGCAGTGATGTTCTCACCCTTTGCTATATGAATGAGGAGGCTCTGAAGAAAACTATTGAGACAGGGAAAGTCCACGTGTGGAGGCGTTCTCTTGGAAAACTCATGATGAAAGGCGAGACTTCAGGATGTGTGCAGGTTGTAAAGAAAATTCTCGTGGATTGTGAGGATAATTCGCTCCTCATCAAGGTCAAGCAGATAGGTGTGGCATGCCATACCGGCAAGTGGACCTGTTACTACAGAGAATTAAAAGGGGAAGAAAGATGAATCCATCAATTTTCAGGGAATATGATATAAGGGGAATTGTTGAGAAAGATTTAACTGAAGATATAATAGAAAACATTGGGCGTGCATACGGGACATTTATTCAGCAAACTGAAGGAAAGGAAACTGTCGTCGGAAGAGATGTCAGGTTAAGTTCCGAACCTTTTAGCAAAGCATTAATCAGGGGAATTACCGACACAGGCTGCAATGTCCTTGATGTTGGAGTTGTTCCGACTCCCGCTCTTTATTTTTCCATAATCAACTACGGGAAATCAGGGGGGGTAATGATTACCGGCAGCCACAACCCGATTGAGTATAATGGCTTGAAACTCTGCAGGGGAATATCTTCCATCTATGGGGAACAAATTCAGGAATTGAGGAATATAATAGAAGAGAATAAGTTTGCAAGCGGCATCGGGCAGGTGACAACAGATGAGCCAATCCCCGCTTATCTAAGAGAAGTTGCGAAAAGAGTAAAAGTGCAGAAACCGCTAAAAGTTGTTATTGATGCCGGTAATGGAACTGCAGGAAATATTGCAGCGGAGCTTTTTCGCAGACTTGGCTGTGTTGTAGTGGAATTATACTGCGAGCCTGACGGTAGATTTCCAAACCATTTACCTGACCCAACCATCCCCGAATTTCTGGCTGACTTAATAGCCAAGGTCAGAGAAGAAAAGGCAGATGCTGGCATAGGTTTTGATGGAGACGGTGATAGAATCGGAGCTATTGACGATGCAGGTAATATCATCTGGGGGGATAAACTGCTTGCGCTTTTCGCGCGGGAGATTCTTGAAAGAGGCAAGCAAAAAATAATATTTGATGTAAAATGCTCACAAGGTTTAATAGAGGATATTACATCTCATGGCGGGATTCCTGTAATGTGGAAAACGGGGCATTCGCTGATAAAGGAAAAGATGAAGGAGGAAGGAGCTGTGCTCGCCGGGGAGATGAGCGGGCATATGTTTTTTGCTGATAACTATTACGGATATGACGATGCTGTTTTCGCAGGAGCGCGCCTCCTTCAAATACTTTCAAAAACAGAGAAAAGCCTGCGGGAGCTTGCATCAGAAATTCCTAAATATATCACAACACCTGAGATGAGATTATCCTGCAGTGATGAGACAAAATTTCAGATTGTAGAAGAAGTCAAAAGTTATTTCAAAGAGAAATATGAAACCATTGACATCGATGGAGTGCGCATTCTTTTTCCCGGCGGCTGGGGTCTGGTAAGAGCTTCAAATACACAACCTGCCATTGTAGCGAGGTTTGAGGCAAAAACAGAAGAAAAACTTGGTGAGATCAAAGATATGGTAATGGGAAAATTAGGAGAACTTGGAGTTCAGTTGTAGATGAAGGAATACATTCTCGGCATAGATCTGGGCGGGACAAATATTGAATGTGGTCTTGTTGATAGGGAAGGGAACATAAAGATAAGAAAAAGGTGTCCCACGCAGAAGGAGAAAGGAGCAGGGAAGGTCCTCTCCAATATTTTGTCTACTGCAAGAGAGGTAATTTCTGAAGTAAAATCACGCAAGTATAAGATTATTGCAATTGGCATTGGGACACCTGGCGCTGTTGACCAGGAGACAGGTTGTATAGTGGGAGGAGCTCCGAATATCCCCGGCTGGAAAGGAATCCCGCTTGTGCCGGCACTGAGAAAAGAATTCAGTCTTCCAACCTTTGCATCAAATGATGTAACTTTGTATGCACTCGGTGAGACAATGTTTGGAGCAGGGAAGGGGAAAAAGGATATTGTGTGTCTTGCGATTGGAACAGGGATTGGGGCAGGAATAGTTATTGGAGGTAAAATTTATAGAGGAGCAATAGATGGAGCGGCTGAGGTTGGACATACGACTGTGAAACTTGACGGAAAGAAGTGTAAATGCGGTAGCTTCGGTTGTCTTGAGCGATATGCATCTGCTACGGCTATTGCCGAGATGGGCAGAAAGGCTTCACGCAAAGACACCGGAAGCCTTATTTACAAACTGGCGGGTGGGGACGCAAAAAGAGTTACGGCAAAGGTGGTCTTTAATGCAGCAAAACAGGGAGATAAAGCGGCAGAGGAGATAGTTCAAAAAGTTGGCTGGTTCCTTGGAGCGGGAATTGCAAATCTTGTAAATATCTTAAATCCTGAAATGGTCATTATAGGTGGAGGGGTTGCAAAAGCGGGAGGAATACTGTTAAAGATTGTAAAAAAATCAATAGAGACTTATGCGCTTGAAGTTAATAGAAAGGGTTTGAAAATTACACTTGGTAAACTGAAAACTGATGCAGGAATAGTTGGAGCGGCTGCACTTGCGTGGCAGGAAATGAAATGAGAAGCCAATCAAAAATCAGGAATTTCTCAATAATTGCTCATATAGACCATGGGAAATCCACCATTGCTGATAGATTGCTTGAATTCACCCATACTATAGAGCCGAGACTTATGAAAGAGCAAATTCTGGATGACATGGAACTGGAGCGGGAGAGAGGTATCACGATAAAAGCAAGAGCAGTCAGTCTTTCGTATAAGGGATTCACCCTGAACCTTATTGACACTCCCGGACATGTTGACTTTACACATGAAGTTTCAAGAAGTCTTGCGGCATGTGAAGGAGCTATTCTTGTAGTTGACGCAAGTCAGGGAGTGCAGGCACAGACAGTAGCGAACTTCTCTCTCGCCATGGAGCAGCATCTGAAGATAATCCCGGTGATAAATAAGATTGACCTGCCTATAGCAAATGCTGAGAAAGTAATGAAACAAATGAAAAACATATTTTCTATAGCGCCTGAGGAATTTATTATGGCAAGTGCAAGAGAGGGAAGAGGTGTGCCGGAGATTCTGGACGCAGTCATCTCACGAATACCACCTCCTGAGGGAAGTGTCGAGAAACCACTCAGGGCGCTTATTTTTGATTCGGTATTTGATAACTACAGAGGAGTTCTCATATTCATTCGTATGGTGGAAGGGGAAATTGCCCCTGATACGAAGATCAGCTTTTTAGGAACAGGGGAAGTCTTTATAACTACTGAAGTCGGAGTATTTAAACCGGAGCTTTCTGCTGTCAGCAAACTTTCAGCCGGTATGGTTGGTTATTTAGCGGCAAATATAAGGGATGTCTCCGATGTTAGAGTTGGCGATACAATCACAACTGAAAAGTCTCCTTGCAGTTTCGCCCTCCGGGGCTGCAAACCTGCAAAGCCTTTTGTTTTCTCAAGTTTTTATCCTATAGAAGGAACAGCATTTGAGGATTTAGAAGTTGCAATGAAGAAATTGCGGTTGAACGATGCCTCCTTCATATATGAGAGGGAGAATTCTCCTTCTCTTGGGTTTGGTTTTCGGTGCGGATTTCTCGGAATGTTACACCTTGAAATTGTTCAGGAGCGCCTTGAACGGGAATATAATCTTAACCTGATAACTACTGCACCATCTACTGTCTATCGTATCAAAAGGAAAGATGAGGAGATAATAGAGATTGATAATCCTGCCAGGTTTCCACTGGGAGCGGAGATAGCGGAAATTCAGGAATTTTATGTCAAAGTTAGTATTGTTCTTCCAGATGAATACCTGGGGTCTGTTATAAAATTATGTAAGGATAAACGGGGAATATATAAGGAGATGAAATACCTGGATGAGGCAACAGTTTCCCTGACATTTGAAATACCCATTGGCGAGATTATGACGGACTTTTTCGACAGGTTGAAGTCAATAAGCAGCGGCTATGCATCCGTTGATTATGAACATCTTGACTGGCGGAGTTCTGACATGGTAAAACTTGATATATTGTTAAACGGAGAATTGGTACCATCTCTCTCTTCTATTGTGCACCGTTCAAAGTCTTATGAACGGGGGAGGCAGCTTGCAGCTAAAATGAAAGACGTGATTCCGTCTCAACTTTTTGCCGTGAACATTCAAGCGGCTATTGGAGGTAAGATAATTGCGAGGGAAACAAAAAAGGCGCTACGAAAAGATGTTACCGCCAAACTATACGGCGGGGATATAACGCGGAAGAGGAAACTACGTGAAAAACAGAAAAAAGGCAAGAAAAGAATGAAACAATTTGGTAAAATTATGCTTCCGCAAGAAGCTTTTATGGCAATTCTCAGATAATATGGGAAATAAACGTAAGGGAAAATCAATTGCTCTCGCTTATCTGCTGGGATGGCTGCTCCCGGGGGCAGGGCACTGGTATGCGGGACATAAGACGAAAGCCATCTCACTTTTTGTTTTAATAACGGGGCTATTTACGAGCGGGCTTATGATGAAAGGGGGAATCCTTCCACCAACACAGGATTTTATATCGCAGTTGTGCGCAGCTGGCAGGGTTGGAGCAGGATTTCCATGGTTGGTTACCCTCTTTACAAATCTCAGAGCAGGTGATATGCTATCTGCATTTGGAGAAATCGGAGCCTGTTACACGACGGTAGCCGGATTACTTAATTTCCTTGTGGTTTTTAGCATCGGGAACCTTTTCCAGGAGAAAGAGTGATGTACTTACTTTCATTTCTCGCAATAATCCTGGTGGTTTCAGCAGTATCAGCGATAATAGAAGGAAAGGCTGTTCTTAAGAAAACTCTCGTGGCTTTTATTACGACTTCCTTCGGAATGGGAATTCTCGCTATTGTAATATTTTTCTTGAGCAAATGAAAAAATCCATTATAAGAGAATATGCCGAATCTCTAATATCTGCTTTTATTCTGGCACTTATCGTGTTGACCTTTATCGCGCGTGCCTTTAAAATCCCGAGTTCTTCAATGTTTCCGACATTGCAGAATGGAGACAGAATCTTTGTGAATAGATTCGCATACAGATTCTCAAAACCCAGGCGTGGTGACATTGCTGTTTTCATATATCCACTGGATAATAAGAGGGATTTTATAAAGAGAATTGCCGGCCTTCCTGGAGAGATAATTGAAATCAGAAACGGACAGATTTTCATAAATGATAAACTTGTCAATAATCCATCCTTTGTTGCGGCGAACAGGTACTACAGCCTTGGTACATACGGTCAAGGAAAAACTAAAGTTTTAGAAAATACCTGCTTCGTTCTTGGGGATAACAGCATGAACAGTAAAGATAGCCGCTACTGGGGATTTGTCCCATACGAAAATCTAAAAGGGAAAGCCTTTCTCATTTACTGGCCGCCTCGACGAATTCAACGCCTTCATTAATTTGCCTTATCTCTGCTCGTAAATACTCAATGGACTGTGTTTGAGTCCCTGTCATTCCTGCGGAAGCAGGAATCCAGAGTAGATGACCGGCATAGATTCCCGCTTGCGCGGGAATGACCGCGGGCACGCTTGACCGAATATTTATCTCTGCTCGGATTTGAAGAGAAAATTCTCTCTTGAAATCCCTATAATATCTCCACCTTTTAACACATGTTTCTCAATCTTTCGATCATTAACATAAGTCCCGACTGTGCTGAGCAAATCATACAGGACATAACCTTCCTTCTGTGGTCTTATCTTTGCATGATACCTGGAGACCGAAATTCTTCCTACAACAACAGAGTTTTCCAGAGACCGCCCGATGGTCAATTCGCGAATTGGAGAGATTTCATGCTCTTTTTTAGACTTTATGTGTACCAATTTGGCTGGAGGAAGAGATGCATCGCTTATTAGACCCTTTGGTATTTTTTTATATGCCCTCACCCTTTTGGCAATTTCCTTCTCTTTATCCCTCTGTTCCGACAAGTGGGTTCTGAGCAGGACATTCTCTTCCCTATCTGATAAGTAGTTAAATACAATTATAACGAGCCCAAGAAGGATGCAAGTTCCGAGCGTTAATAATCTGAACAGACTGGGATTGTAGAGAAGGAACCTTTCAAATTTGCTCATCGCATCGGATGGAGATGAACTCAAAAGAACAACAAGAAAAACAAGAACTATGAGAATTTTTCTCATTTCAGAATCCTCCCGTGAGAAGTTTGAGCAGTATTGGACCAAGAAGAACAATGAAAACAGCAGGAAATATAAATCCTATAAGAGGGATAAGTAATTTTACAGGAGCCTGCATTGCGAGCTTTTCAGCCATTTCCGCTTGTTTTCTCCTTAGCTCGTCAGACTGAACGCGCAGAATTTTCCCAAGCCCCACTCCAAACATATCAGCCTGAATGAGCGAAGTGATGAGCGATGATAATTCCGGCAAGTTCACTCTGCTTCGCATATCTTCCATTGCAGTTTTGCGCGTCTTTCCCATCCTGATTTCATGAAGCAACAATGAAAATTCCTCATGCAGAGCTCCCTTCCCGACTTTTCTCAGGATGCAATTCAAAGCAGAGATAAAATCCAGTCCCGCTTCAACAGAAAGGACAAAAAGGTCAAGGAAATATGTTAACTGTTTCTTTATTGCAAAGTGTCTCTGAGCAAGTTTCTCCCTCAACCATACACAGGGCAAGAAAGATCCCAGAAAGCCGGCGATTACCGAACTGGCACATACTTTTTTAAAAAATACACTTGTAATGGAAAAGAAAGTTAACGCACAGAGTAATCTTAGAGAGATGAATTTGTCAGGAGTAAGTCTTGCTGGATTTCCGCTGGATGTTAGTTGTCTTCCCACATTCTCCCTGTAATTTCCAATCCTGAGTTTGCTGAGCTTGTGACTGATTGCGTTCAGCATCGATATTTTCGATAAGGAAAGAACAAAAAGTACAATAGCTATGAAAGAACTGCTGAGAATAAATATTTCTTCAAACATTTATTGTTACAATCCTCCTTATGAGAATCCATCCGAAAACTTCGAGAAATATGAATATTCCAACCAGAAGCTGTCCAATTTGAGTTGTAAACAGAAGAGAGAGCGTATCTGGCGTAAGGAAATAAAGGACTAATCCAAGTGCAACGGGAAGAGCGCTCACAACAGCTCCCTGCATTTTTCCCTGTGCAGTTAGTGTCTCTATCCTCCCCTGTATTCTATTTCTCTCTCTAATAGTAGCAGTAATTTGTTCAAAGATTTCAGCCAGATTTCCCCCAAGTTGATGTGCAATTGTAGTCGACGTTACGAGAAGCTCTGTATCGCTGCCTTTTATCCTATCTGACAGATGCAGGAGAGCTTCCTCCAGGCTAACCCCCATCCTGTGTTCCCGGTTTACTGTACCGAACTCTTCTGAAATGGGAGGGTTCATTTCTTTCTCAACCATTTCTATAGCCTGAGGCAAACTTAAACCTGCTTTCAGACAATTTGACATTGTGGTGAGCGCATCAACAAGCTGGCTGTTGAATTTCCTTATGCGCCTTTTCTTTAAATAAAATCTGAGCGGGGCCCCCTCAAAAAGATTAGTCAGGAGCATGACAAAAAGCGTCACCGTGATGCCCGCTGCAACTGGTATTATAACTTCCATCATTTGAAAATTTTTAAATCTATATTCTGTTCTTGCTGCGGGAGATTCCTTATGAATTCAGGAACATAGCCCCGCGTCTTGAATTTACCCGAGCCTTTTTCAAAGACAAAGATATCCTGCAGTATGATTGATTCTCTTTCTATTCCAACAACTTCAGTTATCTTTTCAATCTTCCGTTCTCCACTGCTAAGTCTCACTAACTGAAGAATTATCCCTATGGCTGAGATAATCTGCTCCCTTATTGCGCGCACAGGCAAATCCATCTCCGCCATTAGAACCATAGTTTCCAAGCGGGAGAGACTATCTCTGCACGAATTAGCATGGATTGTAGTTATTGAACCATCATGACCTGTATTCATTGCTTGAAGCATGTCAAGAGCCTCACCTCCGCGACATTCTCCAATAATGATGCGGTCAGGACGCATTCTAAGAGCATTCCGAACAAGTCCGCGTATTGTAATTTCACCACGCCCTTCGATGTTTGGAGGTCGCGCTTCAAGCCTTACAACGTGTTTCTGTGAAAGGCGCAGTTCAGCGGCATCTTCTATTGTGATTATCCGTTCATCCTCAGGGATAAAGCAGGAGAGAATATTCAGCAAAGTAGTTTTTCCTGTCCCTGTCCCTCCCGAAATGAGGATATTACACCTGGCACGCACACATATCTTGAGAAACTCAGCTATCGGTTCTGTCAAGGATTTTAGATGTATGAGGTTACCTATGTTGAGCAGGTTCGGTGAGAATTTGCGGATTGTTAGCACAGGACCTTCTATTGAGAGAGGAGGAATGATTGCATTAACCCTTGAGCCATCTTTCAACCGCGCGTCAACGAGTGGAGTGCTCTCATCAATTCTGCGCCCGAGAGGTGCAACTATCCTCTCAATTGCCGCGAGCACCTGTTGATCACTTGTGAATTTCCGTGGATAGAGAGAGAGTTTGCCGTGACGCTCAATATATATTTTCTCTTTTCCATTGACCATAATTTCAGTAATTTCCGGGTCCTCAATTAAATCTTCAAGCGGGCCAAGCCCAAGTGTCTCATCCAGAATCTCTTTTATGAAGTCTTCAATTGTGGTAGGAGGAGGGATTTCCAGACCTCTTTCTTTTATAATATCTCCAATAACTTGTTTTGTCCTATCCCATAATTCCACGTCGTTGGCCCTTTCAAAATCAAGTTTTTTGAGCTCTACTCTCCCAAGAAGTTCTTCCTGAATTGCCTTCTTCAATTCCTGAATGGATTTTTTCTTCTCCTCAACTACCTGCAATTCAAAACCACCAATGTAGAAGGACTCCCCGGGATGAAGCCTTTCTTTCTCAATTCTTTTTCTGCCAATAAATGTGCCGTTTGTGCTTTTCAGGTCTACTATTGTGAATTCGGAATCTTCAACCAATATTTCAGCGTGATATCTGGAAATTTCTTCCACTGGTAAGACGATATCATTATCGGATTCTCTCCCAATTCTTACATGTTCTTTCTCAATAGATATAAATCTTTGAACTCGCCTGTCATCATAAATAGACACCTTCATTTTGAAAACTCCCCTAAGCTGTTTAGATAATTGAAGTTGACCTCTGGAAGTTTCTCTTTTTCTCTATCTTCTGGATTTCGTAAAATCAGAGAAAGCCTGCTATGTTCCTGGGCAAATGTAATTAATTCTGCTTCTAAAGGGCTGAGGCACAGTGTTACTGATGAATAACCTTTCTTCTCGAAGGTGGATAGAGGCTGATACTGGGATTCCCTCTGCCCGGTAGCCAGGACAAGTATGTCCTGTAAAAGGGTAATTGTAGTAACTTTCGTTTTAGATGACTCAGGAGTTGTAAAAGTCATCAGCACATCAATATGGTCATAAGGCGAAATCATTCCTCCAACGCCTGTCAATTCATCAACTCCAATCGTAACTGCTCTCTTTCCCTCAGGGATTTTTGTTGAGAAGGTTTTCCTTTCCTCTGCACCAAGACATGCCCAGAGAATCGGCTCACCGGCTCTAATTGAGACCTGAACTGGCTGCCCGAGGATTAACTCGTAGTCCTTTGCAAAGACAACGCCCGCAGGCAAGAATTTTGCTGGAATCTTCCGTGCCGCAATAAGAGCTCTTTCAAGTGATGCCCCTTTTGAAAGATTTTTCTTTGCAACCACAACCTGAACAAGTTCCATCCCTTTATAGACTGACTGCTTCAAGCCTTTTATATAGGAGTTGAGAAGAAAAACAGTCAGAACCCCCAACAAAATTGCTATAGTAAGCATCAATTTGTTCTTCTGCATCGTTACTTTCTCCTTCTTTCTTGATAAACTATTGTGATATTGGTTACTCCTGAATTTCTTTCAAGATGAAGCAGACAAATTGATTCTCCTTTGTGAAATAGAAATACTCCACGTTGAAATTCCCTCTCTGAACATAAGTTCCATCCCATACGCTTCATTTCTCTGAGATAGTAGCGATTGACAGGGTTTATATCTGATGCTGTCTCATAGAGGAGAACACCGTTTCGCCCATTTACAACTGATACAACCTTTTGTGAAAGGGGGTAGCGTGGAAGATTCTTGAAAGTTTCCACTTTATCCAATTCACTACTCTCAAAAGTAACATTTCTCAGAGGTTTCCCACACGGTAAATATGGGGATACCATTGATAATGCATAATCATCCAGATATATTTTTATATGCCGGTTACTCTCCGAATTCCGTGAAGCAGAAACCTTAAATAGAAGAGAGACAAATAATGCGGATACACAGATTATTATAAAGATACGTCTCACGACTATTTACTCCCTGACCACTGCCATATCTACAAGTCTACATACGGGATATTCGGAATCTTGAACACACTCCTAAGAAGTCTTGTGATATTGCTAATTTTCCAGGTGCTCCCGTCAATTACGCAGGTTTCCGAGATTTTGATTTCTTTTATTGTTCCAAATCCAAACTCTCGCGGAACTGCAACTGATGATGAAACCTCTATGCATTTTGTATCATTTACTGTATTTGATAGGACATGAAGAAGTGCGAAGAAGAAACTTTCATCCTGAGGGATATTTGATGGGAGTAATTCCCTGATGCCTGAAGGTTTCACAGAAACACTTATTCCCGAGTAACACGAAGGGAGAGAGAAATTATCTGTCTCTCTCACTTTCCAGACTGCGTAGCGAGATGCCATGTTTACTCTTTCACTCTCCAGTGAGTATCTGCCAAAAAAGTCAATCGCAAAAAACAGAAGTATAAAGATTGGCATGACGAAAATAACTTCCACTGCCATCTGCCCCTTGACTGCAGATTTCGGATTGCAGAATGCGGACTGCACGTTACAAATCGTGGTTGTAGATTTTAATGACATATCAGATTCTCTTCCAGAATTCCCACGATTTTCTTTAAGCCCGGAACCGAAATATCTCCAAAAACAGTAACAGGTGTAAGTTCAACATCCCACTCGGACACAAGAAGAGATGGATGCGGCTCTATGCAATTGACAGGTTTTGCCTGAGCTACTGCAATATATCCAATGTCTCCACCGAGCCTGTACTGAGCAACTTCTATTTCCGGCAGGGAAAGAAGAACAGGATTCCCCACACCAAATATCCTCTTGCCCGGCGCAACTATTTCTGCTGGCTCATCCACAGCTATACAGAAGACATACTGCTTGTCATCAAAATCGCCGTCTCGTATATAAGGGGTCGGAATAATAGTGTTAATTCCCCTGTCAGATGGATGAAAGTCTATCCTGTCTCCGTCAATCTCCCAGCTTGTTCCAGGATTAAAACATTCTGGCTGCCCGAAACGGTGTATATGCAATTTTGGCCATGGAGTAAGTTCCGGAGCAACTGCCATAGCACCTTTAATTCCATTTACCTTAGCTATCCTAAAAACTTCTCCCTCAACGATAATAGGATTTGCTTCCTTGATGACATCCTGCACTTTTGCCATTCGCTTTGCAATATTATACATTTTGGTAATATACGGCATGAGAACAGGTATAAGTTTTCCAAGACTTGCACCAATGGCTATGACCATTCCAGCAATAGCCAGGCAACAGAACGAAATCCCAACATTTAACGTTGCTATCATGTTAAGTGCCCTCGCCTGCCATATAGCACCAGAAAGTGCAGATGCATCTGCAGCAGTCTGCATTTTTATCTTCCGGCTGATGACTCTCCCGGCATTGACCACAAAGGCAATAAAACTTATCAGGAGAAGTGAAATCAATATAGTGAATATTAGTGCCTGAGCACCTTCGCCATTTCGTTTTTTCTCAAACCATTCAATCATATTGGCAATGTGCAGGTTGCTCTGACGGGCAGGTGTGGAGCTCCAAATAATACTCCCACGCCTGGCACGATCAGTTGGAAATGATGCGTCACTGTTACAGTTAATTCACTATCGGTATATTCCTGCAGCTTAACTCCAGTTTTTAAGGATGCAGAGTGATAATAATCGTCAATATGCGGTATCTGCGGCAAGCGGGGAAGGAAAAAAACACCAGTAGAAATTTTTCTACCGGCAATTGGAATAGTAGCTATAACAGCGGCTCTTTTCATTTTGTCCATATTAGCCTTGTAGACTATCCCTGCTCTTGCAGAACAATAAGCGGCGTAATTCACAATTTGATATGCGTTGTAGATAAAGGCAGTCTGGATTAGAATTAAAGTAAAGTATATTATTACGGGGAAGAGGATTACAAATTCAACCAGGGATTGTCCGCTATTTCTGGGACTGGATTGCATCACTCACTGTGACATATCAAAATCATCAAGCCCCACATCCTGATCCTGCCCAATTTCACCAGCCTGCTCGGCTTGATCCACCTGTTCTCCAGTTCCTGTGCCAGAGAGGCTGTGTGTCATTGTCAGGAAAGCGTGTCTTATCTGCTTGCCGAATAACATTATCACAGCAATGGCAGCAACTGCAATGAGGGCAACAATTATAATATATTCTGTCATGCTTTGCCCGCGACAACCCTTTTTCATCCTAACCAGCACTTTTCCCTCACCCCCTTATTTTCCCCTATGGAATGGGAAGACAGACTACAGTCACCATGAATCTATAGTATTCAAAGAGCCCCTGCCGTAAAAACTCAAATGTCGTAACCAACCCCAGAATAACGAAAGAAATTAGAAGAAGATATTCTACCATAACCTGCCCACTCCGCATTCCACACTCCGAATTTCGTATGCTCAGTATATTCTGACGCTCCCTCCCCTGTCAAGAAAAATCCTCTTGCCAGAAAGTGTGGCCGGTGGTAAAATCTTGCAAGTATGAAACCGGACATTGCTGCAGTTGGGTCAATTGCGCTTGACACGATAAAAACTCCACAAGCTGAGGTTCAAGATATTCTTGGAGGCTCGGCAGTTTATTTTGCGTGGGCGGCAAGTTATTTCAGCAAGGTGGGAATTACAGGAGTAATTGGACCTGACTTTCCTGAAGAATATCTCAAACTTCTGAGCACACGCTCTATAAATCTGGATGGTTTGAAGGTAGGGGATAAGACATTTCGCTGGACAGGGGAATATGGCGAGAACCCTGATGATAGGAAAACCTTATCAGTGTGCCAGGATGTGCTTGAGAATTTCAACCCTGAACTCTCTGAAGAATACTGCTCATCAGACTATATTTTTCTCGCAAATATCAACCCGAAATCGCATCTGAAGGTGCTATCACAGATAAAAGGATCTAACCTGGTTGCCGGAGATACAATGGATCTATGGATTGAAACAGAAAAGACACTGCTCTTAAAAACTCTCAGAAGAATAGATATGATGTTTCTGAATGAATCAGAAGCAAGACAGCTTACAAATGAAAGTAATCTTATAAAGGCAGGGCGCTCTATTCTTTCATATGGTCCAAAGACTGTTATAGTCAAGAAAGGTGAAAACGGGGTTTTTGTTTTAGGGGAAGATATTTTATTTTCTATTCCGGCTTATCCGCAGGAAACTGTTAGAGATGCAACAGGAGCAGGGGATTCCTTTGCCGGAGGGGTTATAGGTTTTTTAGCACAGGAAAACGGAGAGAATCTTCGCAAAGCGATAGTAATGGGGAGTGTAATTGCTTCTTTCTGCGTGGAAGATTTTGGTCTGAGGAGATTGGAGAAAGTAACGAAAGAAGATATTATGGGAAGGTTTGAGGAATTTCGTAACCTGACCCGATTCTAACTGCGGCTGAAAGATAGGAAAGATTGGGAGGAGGTGGAAGAAAAATTATGGGAAAAATTCTTTTTGTGATAGGGTTATTGGGGGCGGCTTTTACTGTTGTGTATGACAAAATAGTTGGCAAACCTGAGGTTATATTTGGACCCAAATCGGGTATGGCTCTCGCGGTGTGCGGACTTCTGGTGATTCTGGGGCTAATTTTCTGGCGAAAAGGCTGACACGAAGATAGTTGACACTGTTTTCGCTGGAGAAGTATAATAATGGACGCGCGGGATTAACTCAGCGGTAGAGTGCAACCTTCCCAAGGTTGAAGTCACGGGTTCAAATCCCGTATCCCGCTCCAGGAATAAGAGTGAATGAGGTGTATTAATGTTTGCTGACCCTGTCCAGGGTGAGGTCTTCTTTGACAGGCATGAAAACCTGGAATTGATGAAGAAGAGAGTCAATGGGTTAAAGAAAGGTTACAGGCAGAATGTGGCTTTACTCGGACAGGAGCTTATGGGGAAGAGTTCCCTTCTTCTTCAACTGATTAATGAACTGAATACCGATAATGAGATTCTCCCAATTTACTTAGAAGTGAGACCCGAGCGGCTTCATAAATTTGGAAAGAGATTCACAGGAGCACTCCTATACTACTATTTCAGAAAAGAAGCAGAACCGGTTCCTGAGAGGATAGATGTCCTGCTCGGAAAAGCAAGGGATAACTTGCCCAGGACAACTGAAGGGATATTAAGAATAGAGAAATTATTTGGAAAAAGAAGCCGTGACCAGATTCTGTCTTCCCTTTTTGACCTTCTCCCTATCCTCTGTGAAGAAGGAAAAAAATCCTGCGTAATGATTCTGGATGAATTTCAGGAACTGGGCTCACTTAATGTTAAAAACCCTTTTGTCATACTTGGCCAGAAAATTATGAGTCAAAAAGAGGTTATGTATATCGTCACGAGTTCAAGCGCAAGGCGTGCAGGTGAAATTTTGAATCATGACCTCTCACTGCTTTTCGGCAGTTTTGAAATAGATAATCTTGGGCCGTTTGGTATATATGAAGGGCTGAAGTTTATTGAGAAAAAACTTGATGGGCTTTCCATAAGTAAGACGTGTATGAAGTTTCTGGTCAGCATTACTAACGGGCACCCTTTCTACCTGGACAGTTTCTGTCGTGAGCTGAAAAGGATTATGAACGAGAGGGAGATGAAGGAAGCACCCAGCAGTGTAGTTGCTGAAGCAGTATCCAGACAACTTTTCAGTCCAATAAGTATTATTTACCAGTATCTGAACAACTTCCTAAAAGGCATTATGGATAATAGAATACCTCAAGACCTGGAGATACTCCTCGCTATAGCCGATGGAAACAAAAAACCTTCAGAGGTTTCCCGCATTATCTCAAAGAGTACAGCCCAGACTACAAGGAAACTGGAAAAACTTATGAATGCAGATATTATCGTGAAACGCGGCAAGGTCTATGATTTCTGCGACCCGCTTCTCAAATGGTGGATAAAGTCAGTCTATCGGAGCAGGCAGGAATCTTTTGAACCAGTTGTGGAAGGAAAAGGCGAACTTGAATTGCGCAGACAGGTTGAGAACCTAATGTCCCTGCATATAACACAGGAGAAAGCAGGTGTAGATGAACGACTGCGCAATCTTTTCAGACTTTTCCGGAATGAAGTAGTTGAGATTGCAGGGAAAACGCTGAAGCTGCCCAAATTTAGCAATATCTCCACAAGAACAGTACATGGACAGGAACTACCGGTGGTTGGTTCCGCCGGGAAGACATACTGGATTGCTGACTTTTCAAAAGCAGTTGTTTCAGAAAGCGGAGTAAGAACATTTCTAACAAAACTATCCGGTTTCAGAGGTAAGATAGGTAGAAAGCTCCTCATTTGTCTTGCTGGAATTGAAACTGATGCAAAACTATTGGCAAAAGAGGAAGGAATTTGGCTGTGGGATCTTAACGATTTAAATTTCATTCTTGACCTGTATGAACAGCCAAAAATGAGTTGAGGAATCTAAAATCCAAACCCCTGGATTCCAGCTTGTGCGGGAATGACAGGAAACGGACTTTACTGAATATTTACGTTTATAGAGGAGAAAGCAAATGGGTAAACTTGGAAAGTTTTTCCTTTTCTTGATTTTCCTTATTGCGGCAGTCTTCCCGCCTGTAGCAGTGAAGGTCAGAGACACAATGCAAAATCAGGGAGAGGAAATCACTCAGTTTGAGGTGAAGGCTAAAGGCACTGAAGAAAAATTGCAGGATGCCCGCGAAGAGAAGAAGTCACTGAAAACAGCACTGGATTCAGAGAAAAGAGAAAGAGCTGGGGTTGAAAAACAACTGAATTCCACAAAACAGCAGCTCAGCACGGTGAAAGATGAACTTAAAAAGAAGGAAGCTGATCTAAATAGCTGTATTGTTGAAAGGGAGAAACTTCGGGAAAACGCAAAGAAGTTACAGGAGGGAAAGTCACCCCTTGAAAAGGAACTTGCAAAGTTAACTCAGGAACTAAACACTCTTAAACTGGGTGCCAGTTTTGAGAAACCTCCCACCGATGTTACTCCAGGCAGAGAAATGAAACATGTTCCGGGACGTGGAAGGGTAGCGGGCGTTTACGGAAATAGATACCTAACAATCAGCCTGAGCAGTAAAATAGGAAATGTAACATCGCCTATTTTTGTCCATCGCAGGGGAAGAGTGCTTGGGAAAACTGCTTTAAAGAAGGTGCATGGAGCAACAGTCGTAATAGAAGCGGCGGAGAGAGAACTATTGAAAAAGATAAGAGAGGGCGCTCTGGTTCAATTAGAAGGGGACGAACTACTTCAGCCTGAACTTTTTGAGGGAAGAGTATCTAAAATCTCCCCGCTCGGTTTTGCAAGTATAGAAGTTCATAGAAGAGTACAGACGACTGCGCAGCCGGTTTTCCTGATATACAGAGAAGATAATGTTGTTAGCAGGATTAAAGCCAGGAGAGTTGTGTCCCTGGTCATAGTAGCTGAACTTGGTGATATCAAACCCGGGATTAGAGTTGCACCGAAAGATTACCTCAGAACCCCGAAATAGGAGGAAAAGCTATGGTCGGCAAGAATAGTCTGGGTGAAAAACCACTTATCATAGAACCGGATGAACCGAAACCGGATGCAGCAAAACCTGTAATGCCTGAACTGAAGGGGGAATCCGGAAAGAAAGCTGAGCGAGTGAGGAAACCTGTAAGACGCTTGCCTCAGCAGCGAAGCAAGTTTCTCACGTTTGTCTTATTTTTGTGCCTCATTTTCCTGGCAGGTGCGATGACCTTCCTTGTGCTTCCCATTTTCAATATTTCCGCTCCTGACTGGCTAACTCCGGTAATGGACTTCTATAGAAAATTACCCTTCTTCCCGGAATAAATATGCTAACAAGACTTGACTGGGAAAAAAGGGAAGGGAGTAACTTAGCTCCATATGCCGTCAGAAGTGCAGCGAGCCGCGGCAGAGTATATCCTGAAGAAGAGCATAATTACCGCTCAGTATTCCAGCGAGACCGCGACAGAATTATCCATTCCACAGCATTCCGCAGGCTTGAGTATAAGACCCAGGTCTTTGTATATCATGAAGGTGACTATTACCGAACCCGCCTTACACATACCATAGAAGTAACCCAGATTTCCGGTTGTATTGCCAGAGCTCTTGGTTTGAATGAAGATTTGTGCGAAGCTATTGCCCTCGCCCACGATTTAGGACATACGCCATTTGGCCACGCCGGGGAAAAAGCTCTCAACGAGCTAATGAAGGATGAAGGAGGGTTTGAACATAACCACCAGGGACTCAGAGTAGTTGACAAACTTGAGAGGAGATATCCTGATTTTCCAGGACTTAACCTTTCATGGGAAGCAAGAGAAGGAATTATCAAACATACAACCTCCTACGACAGGCCATTGCCTTCCAAATTTGAACCTGAAAAAATGCCGACTCTTGAAGCACAGGTCGTGAACCTTGCCGATGAGATTGCCTATAACAGTCACGACCTGGATGATGGACTTACCGCAGGCTTAATAGATGAGGAAGGGCTTGAAAAAGTAGAACTCTGGAAGGAAATTTACCAGAGTACGAGCCAATCACTTGATAGGAAACATAGAAAATATCAAGTAGTAAGAACTCTTATAAACTCCCAGGTCACTGACGCTCTTGAATTTAGCACTATGAAATTGCAGGAACTCGGAATTCATTCTGTTGAGGATGTTAGGAATAATACTTATCCACTTGTCTCATTCGGTCCTGAGATGCAAAAGAAAAACCAGGCTCTTAAGGAATTCCTCTTCAAGAATATGTACTTACACTACCGTGTTGTTAGAATGTCTGAGAAAGCAGAACGCTTCATACGGGAACTTTTTAATGTCTATCTGAGCCGCCCGGGCCAGCTCCCGCCGGCAACGCAGAAAACGTTTGAAACAGAAAACCCGCGCAGAGTAATCTGCGATTATATCGCAGGCATGACGGATAGATTCGCACTTGACGAGTATAAGAAACTTTTTGAACCTTATGAGAAAGTATAGCTTCTCATGAGTCCCAGACTGAAACGCTCTTTTTTCACGGATTCGGCTGTTAAAGCTGCAAGGGAGATGCTCGGGAAATACATCATCCATCTGGATAATGGTCTGAAACTCTCCGGCAGAATTGTTGAGACGGAAAGCTATATGGGACCTGAAGATAAAGCTTCCCACAGTTATAACTGGAGGAAAACCCGGAGGAACAAAGTAGAATATCTCATTGGCGGGCATATATATATTTATATAGTGTATGGTATGTACTGGCAATTGAATATCACAACAGGTAAAGAAGGCATGCCTCAGTGTGTGCTCATAAGGGCAGTTGAGCCTGTTGAAGGAATTGAGGAGATGATGAAGAGGAGGAAAACAAGTCTGCTTTTGAACCTGACAAGCGGACCCGGGAAATTATGCCAGGCTTTTGGATTTGACAAATCGCACTACGGTCTTGATATTACAAGAAGTTCCCAGGTGTGGTTAGAAGATAGAAGAGAAAAGATTCCAAGAAATGAGATTGTTCGGACGGAAAGAGTTGGCATCGATTATGCTGAAGAATGGGCACATAAACTGTGGCGTTTCTATCTGAAATCAAGCCCTTTTGTCTCAAAACGGTTATGAGTAACAAAAAATCAATAGATGTAATCGCAGCAGGTCATATTTGTTTAGATATTATTCCCAGATTCGGCAATATAAAAGCTGACAGGGTAGGGAATATCTTAACCCCGGGGCGGTTAGTGAATGTCAGCGAAGCAGCCATTTCAACCGGCGGCTCGGTTCCTAATACCGGAATAGCTCTCCTAAAACTCGGTCTGAAAGTAGACTTTATGGGGAAAGTTGGTGATGATTTATTCGGCAAAGCAATTATTGGAATATTAGGGAACTATATTGAGCCCCATGGGATGATTACGGCTAAGGGTGAACATAGCTCCTATACAATTGTCATAGCAATCCCCGGGATTGATAGAATGTTTTTGCATAATCCAGGTACAAATGCCGCTTTTGATTACGGCGACATTGATTTTGCCCTTGTAAGAAATGCCAGATTGTTTCACCTGGGTTATCCCCCTCTTATGAGAAATCTTTACATTAATGATGGGGCTGAACTTATCAAGATATTCACTCAGGTAAAATCCATGGGTGTGACTACTTCGTTAGATATGGCATTGCCTGACCCGGATAGCGAGTCAGGGAAAGTGGATTGGGATTTAATACTGAGGAAATTACTGCCGCATGTGGATATATTTACACCAAGCATAGAAGAAGTCATGTTCATGGTTGATAGGAAAAGACTTTCATCCCTTAAACACGAAGCTAAAGGCGGGGATATTGTTGATTTTTTTAAGCCAGATGACCTTACCCGTATTTCGGATGTTTTGCTCGGTTATGGAGCTAAGATAATTACATTGAAATGCGGACACCGCGGTTTCTACCTCCGCACAACCGGCAAAGCCATACTGGATAAAATTGGTTATGCAAAACCGGCTGATTCTCACAACTGGTCAAACCGCGAACTGTGGGCTCCATGTTATCATATTGACAGAATAGCCAGTGCAGCAGGTTCAGGTGATTCCGCTGTAGCTGGTTTTCTCACGGGCTATCTGAAAGGGGAATCTCCTGAAATATGCATGAAATGCGCCAATGCTGCCGGCGCGCAAAATGTGGAGGCTCTGGACGCTGTTAGTGGTGTTAAGACATGGGATGAGGTTATGAAAATGGTTTGTGCCCCCGATGCTAAGTTAAAGGATTTAGAAATATCGGAAGATGATTGGATATATGATGAAGTGGACAGATTGTGGAAAGGGCCGGGAGAAAAATGAAGGCTGTGGTTATGTCAAAAGTAGGACTGGAAAATCTGAGACTGGCAGAAGTTGATGTGCCTGAACCCAATGAAAATCAAATTCTTGCACGGGTAGACGCATGCACTATCTGCACTTCTACGTTTAAATTGCTCAATCAAGGCTCAGAACATCCATATCTGAACGGCTGGAATATTGAAAAGTATCCAATTATTCTCGGTGATGAAGGTGCTATTACAGCCGTAAAAATTGGCAAGAACTTGAAGGCTAAATTCAAAGTTGGTGAGAAACTTGCCATACAACCGGCTGTGGAGCATGCGCCAATTAACTATAAGGAGCGATATCGTAATCCTGATTTGATGAAAAAAGTTGCTGTGGGTTATACTCTTGGCGGGCATTTAGCACAATATTTATTGGTTACAGAGGAAGTCATATCTGCAAATTGCCTGGTTAAACTTCCATCTCAGGAGATGGGTTATTATGAAATTTCTCTGACAGAACCGCTTTCCTGCGTTGTCTCCTCGCAGGAGCATCATATTCATTTCACAGCGGAATCTGAGACAGGAGAACGCATACCTGCAAAAGGTCTTCTAAAAGGAGGAGTAACTGTAATATTTGGTGCGGGTGTTATGGGAAGATTTCATGTTGAACTGGCAATGTCTTATCAGCCAGGAAAAATCGTTGTGTTTGATATTGCTCCGGGGAAATTTCGGTGGATTGAGAAACATCTAATCAAGCGCGGCAGACAGGAAGGGATAGATATTCATTGCAGCTTAGCAAATAAGGAACCACTTCAGGAAATTCTTGAGAGACTTACCGGCCAGAGTTATGCTGATGATATTATTGATGCAACAGGAGTTTCCAAAGTGCAGGAAACCGCATTCAGACTTGCCGGCAGAGGTAGTGTATTTAATTCATTTGGCGGGTTGAAATTAGGTGAAAATATTATTGGAATAGATATGCGCAGGGTGCACTATGATGAGATAGTTATCACAGGTTCCAGTGGAGGGAACTGGGCAGATACCGTCCAAGCGCTAAAACTCTTGCACGATGGTAAAATCCGTGTTGGAACGCAAATCAGTTTAGTTGGGGATTTATCACATGCAGTTGAATTTCTGAAACTTGTAAAATCCGGTAAAGTTGACGGCAAGGCTATTGTCTATCCCCACATTAAATTAAGTGAGCCTATAGAAGTTGAGGATGAATGGACAAAAGAAAAGGAAGCCGAGCTTTTAAACAAGGCAGGATGAAAAAACAGAAAATATATGTAGGAATAGGTAGTGGTGCTGTACAACTCGGCTTATGGGCGTATTATGCTAAGCTCTCAGAGATGAAAGTTATTCTCTCCGACGTTGATTCCGTAAAGGTGGATAGAATCAGAAAAAACAAGAATTCTTATTATATAAATATTGCTTATTTCGACAGGATTTCTTCCGTGAAAGTTGGTCCGGTTGAAATTTATAATCTAAATATCCCGGAAGAACGCAATGAAATTCTAAAATTTATAACTCAGGCTAATGATATTGTTACAGCAGTTCCTAACATTTCCATTTACCAAAAAGGTATCAGTGATTTGTTGAGAGAAGGGTTGTTTCTGCGGAAGGAAACTCTTCCTGTCGCAATCTATGCGTCAGAGAACAGGGTTGAAGCGGCGCAAACCTTGAAAAGGTTAGTTTACCCCGGAGATGATACCCCGCCCTTTGTGCAGTTCTGCGATACTGTAATTGCCAGGATGGGAGGAGCACATTCCGACCCGTGGTTGATGAAAAAACTTAACCTTACGCCAATAACACCTGAGAGTAAAGAAGCGCTGCTGGTGGAGGATTTTGACAGGATTATTATTGAGAAAGAACATCTATCAAAGAACTATTCGTTTGACACAGGGTTCTCGCGGTTTTATGCAGCGAGCGACATCGGTCTTTATGAAGAGAGGAAACTTTATGGGCATAATGCTGTGCATTCCCTGCTCGGCTTTATTGGAAAACTTAAAGGTTATAAATTTATGTCTGAATACAATGGCGATATAGATTTTGGTTATGTTGGCGTGGACGCTCTACTGGAGGAAACCGGTAGTTGGTTCAAGGAAAAATATAGAAGGTCAAAAGAAGAAACAGTAACAGAGGATGGCTATAAATCATGGGCTATTCAACTCTGCAGGCGTATTGTGTCTCCTTTTCTTTATGATTCAATTGACCGCATTATTCGTGACCCGGAGAGGAAACTTGGTTGGAATGACCGTCTCTCCGGCATTATTCGCAATGCACTATCAGCAGGGGTAATACCCAGAAGATATGCACTTGGTGCTGCGGCAGCACTTTATGAGAAAAATCTAACCGGGGGGGGAGCCATTTCTAAATTGAAAAGTATTTGGGGGGAAACTAATAAAGGGGAAGAAAAGGTCCTTAAGCTTGTAGAAGAAGCTTTTGAAGTTATAAAAGGGTGGAAGGAAAGTAACTGCAGAAGTTTATGGGAGTATTCAAAGAAGAAAAATTTTTTAGGAGGAGCCTGAATGGGTACTGAAAAAATAGTATTAAAAACAGATATGCCCGATGTAAAACTTTTTTCAAGGGGAAAGGTAAGGGACCTTTATGACCTGGATGATAAACTTATCATTATTACGACTGACAGGATATCAGCTTTTGATTGTGTTCTTCCAGATGGAATTCCTTATAAGGGTAAAATTCTAACAGCTCTTTCTGAACACTGGTTTAACTTAACATCGGACATAATTTCAAACCATCTGATAACAACTGACATTAGTTTATTTCCTGAAATTCTGAGAAAATATAAAGAGGAACTTAAAGGTAGAAGCATGCTTGTTAGAAAGGTAGAAAAAATTGCAGTTGAGTGCGTGGTGCGTGGTTACCTTGCAGGCTCTGCATGGAAAGAATACAGGGAGAAGGGGTCTGTTTCAGGTATTAAGCTGCCTCATGGACTGAGGGAAGCTGGAAAATTAGACGAGCCAATTTTTACCCCTGCAACAAAAGCTACTTCTGGACATGATATGAATATCACTGAAAAAGAACTTGATGGAATGGTTGGGAAGAAAACTTGCCAGATGCTGAAAGAGAAAAGTCTTGAAATTTACTCTTTGGCGTGTGATTATGCCGAGCAAAGAGGAATCATGGCGTCCGATACAAAGATGGAATTTGGTTTCCTTGATGGTGAACTCATACTCATTGATGAGCTTCTTACTCCTGATTCATCCCGTTTCTGGCCGATGGAGGATTATGAGCCCGGGAAACCACAGAAAAGTTTTGATAAACAGTATGTTCGGGACTATCTTGAGGGAATTGGCTGGGAGAAAAAACCACCTGCTCCAAATCTTCCCTCAGAAGTTATCAAAAAAACCAGTGAAAAGTATCTTGAGGCATACCGGAGGATTGTAGGGAAACCTTTTCAAGAAAACCTCATAAATAAGGCAGCTGAAGATGATGCTTCGTGAGCAAGGAAAAATATTGCGGCAAAAAATTTGCACTTTCTTAAATAGCATAGTATAATCCGCTAGTAAATGTTTAATCCCATTACAAAAATTTTTGGAACTAAGAATGATAGGGAGTTAAGAAAACTCCGTCCTTTCATAGATGCAATGAATAAACTCGAGCCGGATATCTCCCGATTAAGTGACAGCGAATTGCGCTCGAAAACAGATATGTTCAGGGAAAATATAAGCAAACGGCAGAAGGAGTTCGAAAATGAAATCCAGGAATTGCGGATGCAATTGCGAGAGGTAACAATTCCACAGGAGAAACAGAAGGTAAAGGAAAAGCTGAAACAACTCAGAAATGAAATCCTTGCTCCTTTCCTTCTGGAAACTTTTGCTGTGGTGAGAGAAGCAGCTAAGAGACAGGTTGCAATGAGACCATTTGATGTTCAACTTATGGGAGCCATTATTCTTCACCAGGGCAAGATTGCTGAGATGGCTACAGGTGAAGGCAAAACTCTTGTAGCAACAATGCCGTTATATCTGAATGCATTAACAGGAGGGGGAGCGCACCTTATCACTGTAAATGACTACCTCGCCAGAAGAGATAGAAACTGGATGGGACCTGTATATGAATCATTAGGGCTCTCTGTCGGGGTTATACAGCATGATATGGATCTAAGTTCAAGGCAGGATGCTTATAGAGCTGATATTACATATGGAACCAATAATGAATTTGGATTTGATTACCTGAGAGATAATATGGTTATTAGAAGAGGGGATATGGTTCAACGGCAGCTTCATTATGCTATTGTAGACGAAGTGGATAGCATTCTGATTGACGAGGCAAGAACCCCTCTTATTATTTCAGGACCTGCTGAAGAGTCAACTGATAAGTATTATAAGATTAACAGGATGGCCAGGCAGTTAAAACTGGACGTTGATTACCAGGTAGATGAGAAAGCGCATACAGTAGCTCTGACTGAAGATGGAGTAGCAAAAGCGGAGAAGCTGCTTGGAGTGGATAACCTTTTTGAGCCTGAAAGAATGGAGGATGTTCATCATATTAACCAGGCTCTGCGCGCAAAGGATTTGTTTGACAGAGATGTTGACTACATGGTGAAAGATGGGCATGTAGTTATTGTAGATGAGTTCACCGGCAGACTTATGCCTGGAAGAAGATGGAGCGATGGTCTCCACCAGGCAATTGAGGCAAAAGAAGGAGTCCAGATTGAAAGGGAGAATCAGACCCTTGCGACAATTACTTTCCAGAATTATTTTAGACTCTACGAAAAATTAGCAGGTATGACAGGAACAGCAGATACTGAAGCCGCTGAGTTTCATGAGATTTACAAACTGGATGTAGTTATTATTCCTACAAATAAACCTCTCAAACGGTATGAATATTCGGATGTAATATACAAGACCGCAAAGGAAAAATATCAAGCGGTAGTTAAAGAAATAAATGAAATGCATAAGATAGGAAGACCTGTCCTTGTCGGAACTATCTCAATTGAGAAGTCAGAGCGGTTAAGCAACATGCTGAAGCGTGAGGGTATACCGCACCACGTCCTGAATGCAAAGTATCATGAGATGGAAGCAGAGATTATTGCAAAAGCAGGTCAGGAAGGAACTGTAACAATTGCCACAAATATGGCAGGGAGAGGAACAGATATTGTGCTTGGAGAGAAAGTTGCCGAGAAAGAAGGATTACATATAATAGCAACAGAACGTCATGAAGCAAGGCGTATAGATAACCAGCTCAGAGGGCGCGCAGGACGGCAGGGGGACCCTGGTTCATCAAGATTTTATTTAGCTCTGGAAGATGACCTTATGCGAATTTTTGCTTCAGACAGGGTATCATCTATTATGGATAGAGTTGGCTGGGAAAGAGGAATTCCGCTTGAGCATCCATGGCTTACAAAAGTAATTGAGACTGCGCAGAAGCGTGTTGAAGCACATAATTTTGATATCCGCAAGCAACTTCTTGAATTTGACAATGTGATGAATAGACAAAGAGAGGTTATTTACGACGAGAGACGAGGAGTGCTTGAGGGAGGAAATCTTAAGGAACACATTGAAGATATGATTGAAGAAGTTGTGGCGGAAAGGGTAGGGTTTTATGCCAGCAGTGAGGCTCATCCAGAAGATTGGAACCTGAAAGGTCTATATGAATCAATTAAAAGGATATTTGGTATTACTCTGCCCAGAGAAGAAATTTCCCCTCATATCTCGTCCAATGATTTAAAAGTTAATATACTTAAAGCTCTCAGGCGAGCTTATGAAGAGAAGGAACAAAGTCTCGGGCATGACGTAATGTGCCAGCTTGAAGAGATTGTAATGCTCCAGGTTATTGACTCAAAATGGAAAGAACATCTGCTTGCCATGGACCATCTCAGGGAAGGAATACATCTGCGCGCATATGGACAGAGGGATCCTATTATAGAATACCAGCATGAAGGTTTTGAGCTTTTTCAGGAGATGATTTTAAGTATCAAGGAGGCAATTGTAGAGTATATGTTCAAGGCGCAGGTTGCTCCTGAGAAAACATTTATTCCACATGAGATTTTGCGCGGAGGAGAAGAGGAGTTCAGAAGATTTTCTCCATTCCAGACTGAAAGAGAACCGGCAATGGCAAGTGCGCGAACACAATCTGAAATGGAAGAATCACCACCACAACCAGGGCAGAAACTAACCCCATACCGCAGGGAAGGGGAGAAAATAGGCAGAAATGATCCATGTCCCTGTGGAAGCGGCAAGAAGTATAAAAAATGCTGCGGGAAATAGATACATTCGGGAGGGAATAGTATGTTTGAAGAAGCTAAGGAACAACTTAGTAAGATTAAAAAACACCTTGGGCAAATAAGAGGTTATCTTTGACGTAGAAGAGAAACTGACCTCTATTAAAGAATTTGAGAAACAGATGACACAAAACGGTTTCTGGGACAATTCAAGAGAAGCGCAGAAAACTATCCAGAAACTTAACCAGCTTAAAGGAGAAATATCCTCGCTGGAACAGATGGAGAAGGAAGTGGATGATATAAGCCTGCTTATAGAGTTAGCTGAAGAAGAACAGGATGAGAAAATGCAGGATGAGCTCATGAAATCTCTCCTGGAGATAAGCGAAAAATCAGCTGAGTTAGAACTAAAAACGCTTTTGAGCGGGGAATTTGATAGTCATAACGCAATCCTTGGCATTCACGCTGGAGCGGGAGGCACTGAATCATGTGACTGGGCACAGATGCTTCTTCGTATGTATAACCGCTGGGCACAGAGGAAGGGATATAAATGGCGAATTCTTGATATTCTGCCCGGAGAAGAAGCAGGAGTTAAGAATGTTACCGTTCTCATAACGGGTGACCACGCTTATGGGTATCTTAAAGCTGAAATTGGTATCCATAGACTTGTGCGTATTTCACCATTTGATTCACAGGCACGCAGACATACCTCCTTTAGTTCAGTAGATGTTATCCCTGAAGTTGACGAGGGAATTAAACTGAAGATAAATGAAAGTGATTTGCGTATAGACACTTTCCGCGCAAGTGGTGCAGGAGGCCAGCATGTGAATGTCACTGATTCTGCGGTTCGTGTTACTCACCTTCCTACGGGGATTACTTCCCAGTGTCAGGATGAACGTTCACAACACAGGAATAAAGCAACTGCGCTAAGAATCTTGCGAAGCCGGCTCTTTGAACATTACCAAAAGGAACAGAGAGAAAAACTTGCTAAAGAGCGGGGAGAAAAAGGAGAAATTGCCTGGGGAAACCAGATTCGCTCTTATATATTCCATCCTTACTCCTTAATAAAAGACCATAGAACAAACTTTGAAGCAGGGAATGTCCAGGCAGTAATGGATGGGGAAATAGACAAATTCATCCAAGCATATCTCCAGAAAAAAAATGAGTGATGAATTGATTGCACAAAGAGAAGAGAAATTAAGACAGCTCAGGGAAATTGGTGTAAAACCATATGGCGGGAAGTTCCCGCGAACACATTCTGTGAGCAAGCTGAGAGAAAATTTTGACAGACTTGCTGAACTGAAAGAGGAAGTAGCTATCGCAGGCAGAGTTATGCTGATGCGAATGCACGGGAAAGCATCTTTTGCGGATTTGCGGGATGAGACAGGGAAAATACAAATTTATGTCAAGTCTGATATAGTTGGGGAGAGAACATATCGGATTTTTGAATTGCTTGACATTGGAGATTTTTTTGGAGTAAAGGGGTCCCTATTTAAGACAAAGACCGGGGAAATGAGTATTCTTGTTAGAGAGTTAACCCTGCTATCTAAATCTTTAAGACCATTACCTGAGAAGTGGCATGGATTAAAGGATATAGAACTCAGATACCGAAGACGCTACTTAGACCTTATTTTTAATGAAGAATCCAGGAAAGTCTTTGAGGCTCGCAGGAAGATAATTTCTATTACAAGGGAGTTTCTTAATGAGAGAAGCTTCAGGGAAGTAGAAACACCTATGCTGCAACCTCAGGCAGGAGGAGCATCGGGGAGACCGTTCAGCACAAGGGCGGATGCGCTTGAAATGGAACTTTTCCTGAGAATTGCTCCCGAACTGTATCTAAAAAGACTCCTTGTTGGAGGCATGGAGAGAATCTATGAGATAAACAAGAGTTTCCGAAATGAAGGGCTTTCTCCAAAACACAATCCGGAATTCACAATGCTTGAGGTTTATACTGCATATGCTGACTATAAAGATATGATGCAGTTGACAGAGGAACTTTTTCAGGAAATAGCAAGGAATATCTTTGGAAAGCTGAAATTTACTTATCGCGGCGAAGAAATTGATTTAACTCCACCGTGGAGAAGAATTACATTCAGCAACGCTATGAAGGAAAGGTTTGATGTGGATATAGAAAAAGAGGGAGTAGAAAATCTCAAGAAAAAGCTGAAGGAGGCAGGTGTAAAACTCAAGGGCGAAAAGGTTGCAAGGAGTCAACTTGTAAAACTTCTCGCAGACTTATTGACAAGCAGCTCCCCGACTTTTATCACTGATTATCCGGTTGAATTCTGCCCGCTGGCAAAGAGGAAAGCAGACGCCCCGGAACTTACAGAGCGCTTTGAGCTTTTCATGTGCGGCTTTGAAATTGCCAATGCCTATTCAGAGCTGAATGACCCGCGTGAACAGAAAGAGCGTTTCATGAAACAGGCAGAGGGAGAGAAAGAAAGAATTGACGAAGATTTTGTCATGGCGCTTGAATATGGAATGCCTCCAGCGGCAGGACTTGGAATTGGCATAGACCGCCTTGTGATGGTTATGACCGGTTCTTCTTCTATAAAGGATGTAATACTTTTCCCGCAGCTGAAAGCAACTGAAGTCCTTTGAACATCTTCATACCGTAATAATATTACCCTCATTCCTAAATCAAGATAATTAACAATATTGTTTATTATTGTATCTTATTATAACCTGTTTTTATAAGAAGTCAAGACCCTATTTCCCAGAAGTTTCTCTTTTAAACAATCCCTTTCATAAATTTGGGACACAAGGTATTACGTATTTGAGAAAAAATTTTAGTAGGTAATATAATAAAAAGTGTGTAATTTCAGATTTGCTTGAGAAAAACAAAGGGTGTATCCTTTCAGTCTAAGGAAAAAAAGATTCGGCAATGGGGCCGGATCTAAAACAGAAAGGAGATACACCCTATGTTAGAGTTAACA